>CAYUOW010000026.1:0-32314 GCA_964446455.1 uncultured Desulfocurvus sp. | reverse complement strand
CGCTCCTCGGCGCGGACCTGGCGCACCTCTTGAACCGCCGCACCCTGGCCGTGCTTGATGCGCCGCTTCTGTCCATCGGCGGTGCGGGAACGTTCGACGGCATATTTCTCGCAGGCATCATCGCAGTTCTGCTGGCATAATTTTCCGGAGGTTCCATGAGCGACACGCAACAGAGCGTCTCCCTGCGCTTCGGCCGGTGCTGCGGGGCCAATGGCAGCTCCGGCGGCGGGCCTGCCGCCGGCCAGCTGACGGGCCATACGGCCGGGCAAAAATTTCTGCTTTTCTCCGGCCCCGTGCCTGCGCTTCCGGCCGGAACCGCGCACGCGTATGCGGAAAGCCTGCCGCCGCTCAAGGCCGGGCACCTGCTGCGCGGCGAGCAGGAGGAACACCGCGTGCTGGGGCGCCTGTGGTGGCCCGGCATGGACGGCCAGCCCAGCGCCCCGTGCTGGCTGGTGGAGACCCTTGTTCCCGCGCCCTCGGGTCTGGACGAAGTGCGTGAGCTTGCACTTTTGCGCCACGGCTTTGCACTGGCCTGGATCACGTTGAGCGACAAGGGCGCTGCCGGCCTGCGCGCCGATGCCTCGGGCCCGCTCATCGAGGAGCTGGCCAGGGCGGAAATGCCGCTGTGCTTCGCCCGGGGCTTCGTGCTGCCGGACGAGGAGCGCCAGATCGCCGCGCTGCTGATGCAACTGGCCCTGGTGGACGGCTTTGACTTCATCTGCACTACGGGCGGCACGGGCGTGGCCCCGCGCGACGTAACCCCGGAGGCGACCCTGCGCGTCATAGAGAAGCGGCTGCCCGGCTTCGAACGCGCCATGACCCTGACCAGTCTGGCCAAGACGCCGCGCGGCGCGGTTTCGCGCGCGGTGTGCGGCACCCTGGGCGGTGCGGTTGTGGTGAACCTTCCCGGCAGCCCCAAGGCCGTGCGCGAATGCCTGGGCGCGGTGCTTCCGGCCGTGGCCCACACCATCGAGAAGCTCCAGGGCGATCCGGCGGATTGCGCCACTTGAGGAATCAGCCGGATGAGCCCGGCCGGGCTGGGAGATTGAGAGTATTGGCCCTTGCATCTCGCCGGGGCGTCTTGTATAAACACTTGTTTGAAAGCTGCCGATATTTCTGATGGCCAAAAGCCGCACGTAAACGAGCAGCACGAGGACAGCCAATGACACGCAGAAAAGCGCTCCGCATCGTTCCCGCCCTGACCCTGGCCCTGTGCCTCGCGGTTCCGGCCCTGGCCCAGCAGCAGGCTCCGACTGCAACGGCTCCGGCCCCGATGGCCCAGGCTCCGATGGCTCCGGTCCAGGCCGCCCAGCAGGGCAAGGCCCAGGCCATGCCCACCAGCTTTGACCTGAAGCAGGCGGTGGAGTTCGGCCTGGCCAACAACCCAACCATGGTTTCGGCGCGTGCGCAGCTCTTGGGCAGCGAATACGACGTGAATTCGGCCATGGCGGACTTCCTGCCCACGGCCACCGCCAACTATGGCGTGCTGAGCTACGACAAGCAGCCCAGGTCCGGCGGCTACGCCACCAGTGACCAGACCCTCTGGTCCGCGCAGCTGAACCTGCACCAGCCGGTGTTCACGGGCTTCCAGCTCCTGTCCACCTATCAGAAGGCCAAGCTGACCAAGGAACAGAACGAGGCCAAGCTCACCCAGACCGAGCTGTCCCTGATCGGCGCCATCCAGAGCAACTACCTGGCGCACCTGAAGGCCAAGATGGACGTGAAGAGCGCCCAGGACTCCGTCGAGCGCATGGCCTCGCAGCTCAAGGTCACCACGGCCTTCTTCGAAGTGGGCCTGAAGCCCAAGCTCGACGTGCTGCAGGCCGAGGTGGACGCGGCCACGGCCGAGCAGTCCCTGCTCACGGCGAAGAACTCTCTCGATACCACCCGGGCCAAGCTGAACTCGCTCTTGAACCTGCCCCTCGAGGCTCCGATCACCTATGTGGGCGAGCTGAACTACCTGCCCTTCAATTTTGACCTCGCCGACTGCCTGAACCGCGCCTACAAGGGCCGCCCCGACATCCTCATCGGCGTCAAGAGCGTGGGCATGGCCGAGAAGGACCAGACCATCGCGGGCAGCGCCTTCTACCCGCAGGTGAGCGCGGACTACAACTACTACAAGAAGGGCGACAGCCCCTCGGTGAACGAGAGCAAGTACCTCTCGAACTCCGCCAAGGAATACTGGACCGTGGGCGCCAACGCCTCCTGGACCTTCTTCCAGTGGGGCAGCACCTACAACAAGTACAAGAGCGGCGGCGAGAACGTGACCAAGATGCGCGCCGACCTGGAGAACACCAAGCTGAACGCCGGCTTCGAGGTGAAGCAGTACCTGCTGAACCAGCGCGTGGCCGCGGACAGCATCGCCGTGGCGCACAAGTCCGTGGACGCCGCGCGCGAGTCCTACCGCATGGCCCTTGCCCGCTACCAGGCCCAGGTGGGAACCAATACCGACCTGTTGACGGCCCAGGCCGCGGTCAGCACCAGCGAGGCCTCCCTGTCGCAGGCCCTGTCCGACTACCAGACAGCGCTGTCCAACCTGTACATCGCCATGGGCGAGAAGAATCCGCCCCTGGAGATCCGCTAGGAACGCCCGTGAGCTTTCTGTCCCCCATGCGCAAGCGGCCGGAGGCCCGCACCCTTGGCGGCCTCAAGTGCCCGTCTTGCGGGGGCGGCCTGTATTTAAGCCGCGCCTGACGCGATGTTTCCCTGCGGTGCACGGCGTGCGGCGCAAAATATCGTTTGCAGGATTTCGCGGCCCAGATGGATGAGGACTTTGAGGAGGAGGTGGGCTTTGTGCCCATGGACCGCCTGTGATCGAGCCCCTTTTCGCGCTTTAGCAAACCGCGCGGCCCGCAAGCCGCGCAGGTGGAGTCTTCCGGCGCGGCCTTTCGGGGCCGCGCTTCTGTTTGTGCTGCTGCTTCTGCCCGCGCTGGCTCAGGCCCAGGGCGTGTGGGATCCCCTGACCCGCCGCCTGGCGGACGACGGCTTCGAGCCGGCCAAGTTGAACGCCCTGTTCTCCCGGCCGGAGGTGCGCTTCGACCCCCTCGTCATGGCGCGCAAGATGAACGCCCTGCTGGAGGTCAAGCTCTCCGCGGGCAAGCCCAAGCCGGAAGCCCCGGAACTCTACATCAGCTACCTCAATCCCTTTCTCATCATGCAGGCGCGGGGCTTTCTGGACACCCAGCGCCAGGCCCTGCGCGAGGCGAAGAAGCGCTACGGCGTGCCCGAGGAGATAGTGACCGCGCTGCTTTTGGTGGAAACCAAGCTGGGGCGCAACGTGGGCAACAAGAGCGCCCTGTCCACCCTGGCCAGCATGGCCCTGGCGGGCGATTTCTCCCTGGTGGCCCCGCACATAGAATACCGCGACCTGCCGCCGGACCTGGCAGCCTGGCTGCGCTGGCGCACGGCGCAGAAGGCCGCCTGGGCCTACAAGGAGCTCAAGGCGCTGCTTGTGTACGCCAAGAGCGCGGGCTTCGATCCGGCCAGCATCCCGGGCTCGGTCTACGGAGCCATCGGCATCTGCCAGTTCATGCCCACCAATGCCGTGCGCTACGGCGCGGACCTGGACGGCGATGGCCGGGTGGATCTCTTCAGCCCCACGGACGCGGTCTTGAGCACGGCGCGTTTCCTTGCGGCCAACGGCTGGCGGGGCGGACTGACGCGCGAGGGGCAGATGGCCGTTTTGTACCGCTACAACCATTCCCATCCCTACACGCGCACCATCATGGCCGTGGCCGACCGCCTGCGCGGCGACGACGAGCAGATGCCGGAAAACGGCTGGTAGCCTTTTCGCACCAAACGGGATCTAGTCGAGGAAGCCCTCGTAGAGGGTGAGGGTGCGCTGCAGAAAGTCGCGCCCGGAAAGCTGCGAAAGGGTCAGGTCGCAGGCCTTGAGATTTTCCTGCCTGTAGCCGGCATCGTCTATGGCGCGGGTGAGCAGACGGGTCATGGCGTTCACATCGCCCGGAGGGAACAGGGCCTCCGGCGGCAGCAGGTCGGGCATGACGCCCACGTCGGAAGAGAGGAGCGGCCGGCCGCAGGCCATGATCTCCAACGCCGCGCGGGCGATGGTCTCCGACCAGAGCGAGGCCACGAGGCCGATGTCCGCGGCGGAGAGGCAGGCGGCGATGTCGTCGCGTCGGCCGGTGATGGCCACGAAGCGTTCCAGCTTCAGCTCCTTGATCCAGCCGCGTACCTCGTCCTCGCCCGTGGCGCTGCCAAAGCCCAGAAGCATCAGCCGCACGCGCCGGTAGCTCTGTTTGTAGACCAGCCGGGCCACGGCCTCCAGGGTTTCGCGCTGGCCCTTCACCCGGTCGAAGCGGCCCACCAGGGCGATGACCGTCTCGCGCTCGCCGTAGCCGAACTCCGCGCGCACGCGCTCGCGTCCGGCCGGGTCGAAGCGGAAGCGCTCCCGGTCCACGCCGCCATGGATGAGCCAGACCTTGTCCTCCGGCGTCTTCATGACCGAGAGGAAGTGCCGGGCCATGCGCGAATTGGTCACCACCACCGCGTCGCACACTTTTGCGTGCAGGAAGCGGTTCAGGGCGTCGGCCCTGGGAGGGCGCTGGTCGCCCCGGGTGCGCACCAGCCGGTAGCCGAAGAAGGGCTTCAGGAGCCCCCAGAGGAAGAAGCCTTCGCCCCGGTGGCAGTTGACGATCTGCGGCCTGAGCCCGCGCAGCAGGCCGACGAGTTTGCCCAGGGTGACGGCCAGGCGCAAGGGATTGGCGGTGTTCAGGTCCAGGGGGCGGGCGTCGAGGCCCCATTCCAGGGCCTTCTTGTGGCTCTCTGTCCCGGCCTGGGTGACGACGACCACCGTATGCCCGGCGTCTTTCAGGAGCCGGGCGAGGTACAGCCCGTACCACACGGTGGCGTTGAACCAGCGGACATTGACGACCTGAACCACAACCATGGGTATGACCTTATGCTCCGGGGGCGGAATGCCGATGAGAGAGGCGGGACCGGCGGGAACTATTCAAAGATTTCACGCTTGGTGACGGCTTCGCTCTTGATGCGGTCGAGCAGGTCGGCCAGGGCGGGCTTGACGTTCTCGCGGATGTCGCCGGCCACGATGAGAAAGAGCACGTCGTCGCCGGGCTGCATGCGGCCGCCGTTGGCGTGGGCGATGGCCCGGAAGATGCCCGGGCGCTTTTCGAACTCCGCGCAGATGGCTTTGATTTTCTCCTGGTCCGGGGTGATCTCGATGGCGGTGATGTTCGCATGGTCCTTTCTGGACCAGCCGCGCACCACGCCGTTGTGGACGAGGATCATGCCGACGTTTTCCGTGAAGCCCGGCTGCTTCTTGAGTTCTGCGATCGCCTGGCTTATGTCCATACGAGACCTCCGGTAGGGGTTGACCTGGAGAGGAAATGTACACGCTTTCGACCTTGTTGGAAAGACTGCAAAGCGTCTCCCAGGCGCGGCTCATCAGCTCCGGCTACGGTTTGTGGCTGGTGTGGTCCGGCTCGTTCAACAACGCCGTGGGCCACACCCTGCGCGACCACGGCCTGGTGCAGCTGGTGGAGGACCCCTGCCAGAGCTTCTGGGTGTCCTTCAATCCGGAAGTGTTCCGCGCGCTGGCCAAGCTGCACATCTGGGCCAAGCTGAACCCGTTGCCGCTGTTCTGCCAGGTTTTCCCCATCACCGCCCTGGTGGGCTACGACATGAACCTGTCGGTGTCCGTCCCGCGTGAGCTGGCGCGCCAGCAGGCCGGCGTGTCCGAGGACCTCGAGGCCCTGCTGCACCCCAAGGTTTTGGAAGGCTTGAAGAGCGTCAACGGCCTGAGCATGGGGACGCCTGTATCCATGCAGGGCCTGGCCAACATCGGCTGGGCCCCCCTGCAGGCCGACCAGGGCCTGGACTACACCTCGCCCGCCAACTGGTACGGCATCATCCGGCCCCTGGGCCGACTGGGCGAGCGCGAGGCCATCGCCGGGTGGCGCGCCTTTTATTCCGAAGTCCAGGACGTGTTCCAGCGCCTGGGCATCAAATACCTGGCCGACGACGCCCAAGGCTTCGTCATCTTCCCCCTGGAGAACTACCGCCAGATGCGCCAGTACTGCGTGGAGATGTCCACGCTCCTGGCGGAGCTCAAGGCTACGCAGCGGGCGTACTGGCCCTGCGTGTTCGCCATCTCGGAGCAGCGCGGCATGAGCTTCTCCATGGACCTGCCGCACCGCATCGGACTCGACTGGAACCGGCTGACCCCGGATTTTCTGCACATGCGCTACCGCGACGGCTACGCCCTGTACGACGCCTTCAAGGTCAACGAGGTGAGCTACGGCGGCGAGCAGGAGTCGCTGGATTCCTGGTGCAACGTGAGCATGCGCCAGGCCGACGGGCAGGGCGGCCAGGGAAGCATGGAGATGCCCCTGCCGCGCCGCTGGCTGGCCGGAACGAGCAAGGAATGCTTCTACTGCGGGCTCAATAACCACGCCTCAGGCAAGTGTCCCAGCAGGCTCCAGGCCCCCTTCCGCTCGGAGGTGTGGGCCGAGCTGGGGAAGAAGAACCTCACGGACATGGCCGAGGCGGTGAAGAAGCTGGACGAGGCCACTGATCCTGCGAAGTTCTTGACCCAGGCGGCCTCCTGGCTGGCCGGGGAGGGCGTGGAATCCGCCATCGTGCGGGGCATGTTCGCCATCGGCGCGCCGTACCAGCTGGGCATGCTGCCCATCGTGCAGCGGGTGAAGAACCGCGAATGGCCGGTGGAGCCGGAGCAGTTGAACCCCGAGGAGCCCTGGCCCCTGGCCGACGCCTACGCCTCGCTTCTGAACGGGGACCTGGACAGGGCCAAGGACAGTTTGCGCGCGGTGAGCGCCAAGTCCGGCCGCAGTTTCGAGGCCGCCTGCCTGGAAGGCTTCGTTGCCCTCGAGTCCGAAGACCACCACATGGCCCAGTTCTACTGGCAGGAGGCCGGGCGCATCGGCCAAACCAACATCCAGCAATGTTACGTGCTCTTCTTGCAGGCCCGCCTGCGCGAGGTGGCCGGGGAATACCGCGAGGCTTTGGGTCTGTACCGCCAGGTGCTCACCGGCTCGTCCAAGTGGCTGGAGCCCACCTACCGCGAAGGCGTGTGCATGGTGAAGATGGGCTTCACCGGCCAGTCCCTGGACATCTTTGCCGACCTGGTGGCGCGCGAGCCCATGTTCTTCAACCGTGTCCTGCTGGACACAGAGAACGACCGCGGGCGCGTGCACGTGCTCTCCGGCCTGTGGGAGACTTGGCGCGACGCCCAGGCCAAGGCCAAGGCCATAGGCCTCAAGGTCACCGCGCTGTTGAAGGAGATCCCTCAGTGGTTCGAGGAGGACCACGCCTTCCGCAAGCCCGCCCTGGACCATCTGGAGCGCATGGACGCCCTGGCCAACACCGAGAACTACGTGGCCTACCGAGAAGTGGGCCGCGGCATGGACGGCTTCACCCAGGAGATGCAGAAGCAGATCGACGAGGAGATCAAGCGCATCAAGGAGCGCGTGGGCACCTATGCCCAGCGCCTGCGCGAGGTGCAATACGAGGCCGGGTGGTTCCCGTTCCCCAAGCTCCTGCGCGACTTCAACCGCGATTTCAATTTCTGCGTCAAACGCATCAACTGGGTCATGACCCAGCCTCTGCGCACGGCGGAGAACTTCCGCACTGCGCGCCGCCACGTGCCGGAGATAGAGGAACACCTCGTCGCCCTGTCCAAGCGCCTGGTCTCCTTGCGCATCGTGCGCGACAGCACCCTCTTCGCCATGGTCCTGGGCAAGAATTTCGTCTGGATCGAGGTGGTGGGCCTGGCCTTTGCGCTCTTGACCATTCCGGTGCTGCTCTTCTATTCGAGCAAAATGGCCAGCAACTGGATCATCGAGGGCATCCTGGCGCAGAAGTGGGCCTTCCAGAAGGGCCTCATCTTCCTGGTGACGCTGTTCGCCCTTGGCTTGGCCTCGCTTTTGAGCGTAATGACCTTTGAGAGGAAGAAACGGCAGCTTTTCGAGGCCGACGCCGACCGCCGCGCCGAACGGAAGAAGGCCCCGGCCAAGGGCAAGCCCGGCGCCAAGCCTGCAACAAAGGCCGGCGGGGACGCGCCCAAGGCCCTGGAGGCGAACACTGGGGCCAAGCCCGGCGCGAAGCCTACGGCCAAGCCGCCCGCCAAGCCGTCCGCCAAGCCGTCTGCCAAACCTGCGGCCAAGCCCGGGACCAAGACGGCGGGCAAGAAGTAGGCCCGGTCCACAGCCCGCCCATGGCCAACCCGCTAGGCGGTACAAGGAGGAAGGGAATGCATACCCTGGTGCTCATCCGCCACGGTCAGAGCGTGTGGAACCTGGAGAACCGCTTCACCGGCTGGACCGACGTGGACCTCTCCGCCCAGGGCCTGGCCGAGGCCGAGGAGGGCGCGCGCCTGCTGAAAGAGGGCGGCTTCGCCTTCGACCGCTGCCACACCTCCTATCTCAAGCGCGCCGTGCGCACCCTGTGGACCGTGCTGGAGCACATGGACCTCATGTGGCTGCCGGTGGAGACCACCTGGCGCCTGAACGAGCGCCACTACGGCGCGCTGCAGGGCCTGAACAAGGCCGAGACCGCGAAGAAATACAGCGACGAGCAGGTGTTCCAGTGGCGGCGCAGCTATGACGTTCCGCCCCCGGCGCTTGACCCCTCCGACGGCCGTTTCCCCGGCCACGACCCGCGCTACGCCGCTCTTTCCGATGCCGAGTTGCCGCGCTGCGAAAGCCTCAAGATCACCATCGACCGCGTCATGCCCTACTGGCACGAGGTGCTGGCCCCGCAGATCCGCTCCGGGCAGCGGCTCATCATCGCCGCGCATGGCAACTCCTTGCGGGGCTTGGTGAAATACCTCGACGGCATGGGCGACGACGAGGTGGCGGGTCTGAACATCCCCACCGGCGTGCCCCTGGTGTACACCCTGGACGACGATCTGAAGTCCCTGGGCCGCCGCTACCTGGGCGACCCGGAGGCCGTGGAGCGCGCGGCCAAGGCCGTGGCCGACCAGGCCAAAGGCCCTTCGGGCGGAAAGGGTTAGGCTCCGGTGTCGCGAACGGTTCCTTCGGCCCAGGCAGCACAGGCCTGGGCCTTTGACGTTCCCACCTTCCGCCGGGCTTTGCTCGGCTGGTTTGCCGCCAATGCCCGCGATCTGCCCTGGCGCAGGACGCTGGACCCTTATCACGTCTGGTTGTCGGAGATCATGCTCCAGCAAACGCAGATGGACCGGGCCGTGGGCTATTTCGAGCGCTTCCTGGAGCGCTTCCCCGATATGGCGAGCCTCGACGCGGGCGGCGAGGACGAGGTGCTCAAGCTCTGGGAGGGGCTGGGCTACTATTCCCGCGCGCGCAACCTGCGCAAGGCCGCGCGGGTGGTCATGGAGCGCCACGGCGGAAGCTTCCCGGTCGAGCACGCGGACATCCGCGCCTTGCCGGGCGTGGGCCCGTACACGGCCGGGGCCATCGCCAGCGTGGCCTACAACGCGTCCGTGCCCGCCGTGGACGCCAACGTGCTGCGTGTGTTCGCACGTCTGCTGGATCTTGCCGATCCCGTGGACAGCCCAGCCGTGCGTCGGCGCATGGAATCCGCTGCAGCGGAACTGCTGGACCCGCTGGACGCCCGGAGTTTCAACCAGGGCCTCATGGAACTGGGGGCCCTTGTGTGCGCGCCGCGCAAGCCGGATTGCCCGGGCTGCCCGGTGTCGGTTTTTTGCCTTGCGCGCGAGCGCGGCACCGCAGAGGCCCGGCCTGTCACCAAGCCCGCGCCGGAGGTCATCCGCATCAGCATGGCCTGCGGCGTGCTGGCCAGCCGGGGCAGGCTGTTCATCCAGAAACGTCGGCAAGGCGATGTGTGGCCCGGCTTGTGGGAGTTCCCCGGCGGCGTGCTGGAGCAGGGCGAGAGCCCGGAACAGGCCCTGGTGCGCGAATGGCGCGAGGAGACCTGCCTCCCCGTGACACCGGCGGGCAAGATCGCCGTGGTGCGCTCCAGCTACACGCGCTACCGCATCACCATGCACGGCTTCTACTGCCGGGTGGAGGGCGCTGTGGACCCGGAAGCCGCGTTCTGCCTGAACGAGGCCGACGAGGCGCGCTTTGTCACGGCTGAGGAGATCAGACGTTTCGCCTTCCCCTCGGGCCACGCCCGGCTGGTGGCCAAGCTTCTGACGGACCTGCGCCTGGACGCCTTTCTGTCCGCTTCCTGATCTCGTCTAACTACCGGATATCGCATCCTGATTTGAGTCAGGCATGGAACATGCTTCGCCGCACGCGTAGACGTGTCGTGGTCAACCTTCCGACATGGCCTTCGGCAGACATGCCGTTGGGCCTGCGGGAACCGACACCGGAGGGAGCAGATGTCCGGAAGCACAAACATCACGGAAGCCATTCGCATTCTGAAAGACGCCGAAGCGGGCGCGGGCCTTGGCCGCGGCCTGGGGGCGGGCGGCAAGCCCGATCCCAAGACCATCGCCTTCCAGGCGCAGATGCGCATGGCCCAGCAGGCCATCGGCGCCAGTTCCATCACGGGCGAGGAACCCGCCGGGGAAGCTTTCGGCATGGACATGAGCATGGCCACGGACAGCATGATGATGGACGCCCTGTCCACCATCGCGCGTCTTACCGGCCAGGGCCTGCCCAGCCAGAAGCCCGTGATCGCGGAAGCCCCGGACAAGGCCCTCACGCGCAATCCCTCGGCCGTGGGCGGCTCGGGCCTTGGGTCCATCGCCGCCATGTTCGAGTCCGGCGAGAAGGGCATCGCGGCCATCGGCTTCGACCGCACCGGCGGCACCAGCTACGGCAAGTTCCAGATTTCCTCCCGCGCCGGGACCATGAACCGCTTCCTGAATTTCCTCGCCGAACGCGATCCCGCCGTGGCGGAGCGCCTGCGCAAGGCCGGACCGGCCAACACCGGGTCCACCCAGGGCCGCATGCCTGCCGAGTGGGCCAAAATCGCCACGGAGATGCCCGAGCGCTTCGAAAAACTGCAGACCGAATTCATCAAAAAGGACCACTACCAGCCCGCCCGGGAAAAGATCCTGGAGCAGACCGGCGTGGACATAGAGACCGCCAAACCCGCCCTGCGCGAGGCGCTGTTCAGCACCGCCGTGCAGCACGGAGCCAGCGGGGCGGCCCGCATCTTCAACCAGGCCATCGACAAGTTCCTGGGCAAGGGCGGCGCGCAGACCGTGGCCTCCGCCGCCGCGCCTGGTGCCGCAAGCGGCGCCAAGAACTTCGAACAGGCCCTGGTGAGCGAGGTGTACAACAAGCGCCAGAATCAGTTCGGCGGCTCCACCGAGGCCGTGCGCGCCAGCGTGCGCGGGCGGCTCAAGCAGGAGAAGGACATGGTGCTGGCCATGCTCGACAAGCAGGGAATGAACCGGGTGGTGTGATTTTAGGGAGACTGCGCCACCCTGTTGATTGAACGGCCCGCCTCGGCGGGCCTTTTCATTTTTCCGGGCTTGGCGGTGGCGGCGCCAAAAGCGCTTCGCGCGGGGTGGCGCCGAACTCGCGCCGGAAGGCGGCGCTGAAGGCCGAGGTGGAATTGTAGCCGCAGTCCAGCGCGACCTTGGTGACGCTTTCCCCGGCCTCCAGGCCGTTCAGGGACTTGAGTAGCCTGAGCCGCCTGCGCCAGGCCCGGAACGAAAGCCCGGTGTCGCGCAGGAACAGCCGCGTCATGGTCCGGGCGGAAAGCCCGGCCCCCCGCGCCAGCTCCGTCATGGGCCGCTGGTCGTCCGGCCGGGCCTCAAGCTCCGCGCTCAGGGCCGCCAGGCGCTCGTCCGCGGGCAGCGGCAGGGAGAAACGCACCTCCGCCAGGCCGCCCAGCTGGTCGAGCAGCACGGCCACCAGCCGCCCGTCGGGTCCGGCCTCGTAGTACTCAACTGGCAGGCGCGTCACCGCGCGGATGAGCTCCCGCACCAGGGGCGTGACGCCCAGCACCCGGCAGCGGTCCGTTTCGTCCAAGCCAGGCACGGAGCCGGGCCGGATGTACAGGCTGCGCATCTGCGTGCGTTCCGTGGTCACCACGCTGTGCACAAGGCCGGGCGGAATCCAGATGGCGCGCTGCGGCGGGGCCAGGTAGCTGCCCTGGCGCGTGCGTACGCCAAGCACGCCGCGCGTGGCGAAGGAAAGCTGCACCCAGGGATGGCTGTGCTCCCGCACCCAGGAGGGTTGCGAGAGCGCCTCCACCCGCGCGTACACGGGCCGGGGCAGGGTGGTGATGTCGGGCAGGATGCGTTCCATGTGCGCTTGTCCGTTTGGCGACATGTTTTGTCGTTTCGGCGATAGACGACAATATCAAGGAAGGCGTAGCAAGACCAGCAGAAAGCTGCGGTGCCTCCCGCCGCGGCCAACTTCAAAATCCAGCAAGGACAACGACAATGCTTGCCAACCGCTTGAAGAAGATGGCGAAGGACTGGTTCCTCTTCGGCATGATCAGCGCCGTGATCCTGGCCACCCTGTACCCGGACTTCGGCCGCAGCGGCGGCACCATGCGCGCCGACGTGGCCTCGGACGTGGGCATCTTCCTGGTGTTCCTGTTCCACGGCATCGGGCTCTCCACCGAGAGCATGAAGAAGGGCCTGATGAACTGGCGGCTGCACCTGACCGTGCAGACCATGACCTTCGTCATGTTTCCCATCCTCTGGTTCGGCTTCCGCGCCCTGTTCAGCGGCATCATCCCCGAGGACCTGATGCTCGGCTTCCTCTACCTCTGCGCGCTGCCGTCCACCATCTCCTCGTCCGTGGCCATGACGGCCATCGGCAAGGGCAACGTGCCCGCGGCCATCTTCAACGCCACGCTGTCGAGCCTGCTGGGCATCTTCCTCACCCCGGTGATCATCAGCCTTGCGCTCGCCACCAGCGGCGGCCAGGGCCTTTCGCTCATCGACGCCATGATCAAGATCGCCATCCTGCTGCTTCTGCCCTTCGCCGTGGGCCAGGGCCTGCGCCCGCTCATCGGCAAGTGGTTCAGCCGCTACAAGAAGTACATCAACAACTTCGACAAGGCCGTCATCCTCATGCTGGTGTACGCCTCGTTCTGCGATTCCGTGAAGGGCGGGCTGTGGACCAACTACGGTCTGTCCACCATCGGCATCACCATGGCCGGGGCCGCTCTGATCCTCGCAGTGGTGCTGTGCATCACCACCTTCGCCGCGCGCCGCCTGGGTTTCAACAAGGAGGACGAGGTGACAGCCGTGTTCTGCGGCTCCAAGAAGACGCTGGCCTCCGGCGTGCCCATGGCCAAGCTGCTCTTCGGCGCGCATCCGGCCCTGGGCATCATCGTGCTGCCCATCATGTTCTACCACCAGATCCAGCTCTTCGGCTGCTCCATCCTGGCCGAGCGTTACGCCCGCCGCGTGCACGAGGCCCCGGCCGAGGCCGAGCCTGTGGTCCAGCCTGTGCGCGAGCCGGTGAGCGCGTAAGAGAGAAGAACGGAGCGGATATGCTCCGCAGGCCGGGGGGCACAAGGCCCCCCGGGCCCCCCTGGGGCGCGACTGTCCGTTTCCGGTGCGAAGCCACCGGAAACGGACAGTCGCGCGAGAAGCGGCAGGCAGCGGCCAAATGGTTCGCCATGCTGCCCCTCCGCCAAGCAAAAGGCCTGGGACGAGCAGCGCTCGTCCCAGGCCTTTTGCTTGGACACGCGGGTCCAGGGGGTGCATGCCCCCTGGCGGGGTGCAGGGGCGGAGCCCCAGCTTCCGTCTTTACGCCTTGCCCGGCTCGTGCCTCAGCCTGTCCTCCAGGCCAGCGTCCGGCGTCACCAGCAGGGTGCGTTCCACCTCGTCGACCGCGACGCTGCCTATGGCCGCGCCCTTGACCTTGCGCACGTCCTTCACGCGGGCGAGCAGCACCTCGGCCTTGGCGTCGTCCTTGCGCCAGCTCTTTACTGCGCACAGGATTGCGGCTTCGATGAGGCTCTGCTCGGGCACGGGCTGGTCCGGGTAGTCGCGCCGCAGGATGACGTGGGCGCTGGGGCCCCCGGCGGCATGCAGCCAGTAGTCGTGCGGGCTGGCCGCGCGGGAGAGCATGTCGTGGTTGGCCTGGCTGCTTTTGCCGCGCAGGACGAGAAAGCCGTCGGAGGTGCGGAAGCAGGCCACGGCAAGGCCTTGGTAGCGCTTGGGCAGCAGCAGCGGGGCTGGCGTGGGGCTGGGGCGCGGCGCGGCGGATTTTTGGGCGCGGGCGGGCAGGAACTCCGGGCCGACTCCGGCCAGGAGCTGTTCGCGCCGGCGTGCGGTGTGCTCCAGGCCGCGGCGGCCCTTGGCGGCCTGCTGGAAGAGCCGAGCCATGTTTTCGGCCGGGGAGAGGCGCGGGTCTAGGGGCACGTCCACCGGGCCGTGGGCCGGGTGCTCCAGGCGGATGCTCCCCTGCTGCGGCGTGGCCTTCAAGCCGGACAGGGCAATCTGCAGGGCCTCGGCCGGGATGGCCAGAGCGGCGAGGGCTGCGTGTCGCTCCTCGTCCTTGTCCAGCAGGGCCAGCTGGCGCTTCAGGCGTTTGCGGGCCTGGGCGGCGGCGTCCACGGCGTCGGTTTCCTCGGCGCGGGCGAACTGGGAGAAGAGCAGGGGCTCGCCATGGGCGTGGGCGGCCTCCATGGCGGAGGCGAAGTGCTGGGCTTCCGGGTTGCCGTCGTCCCAGACGAGCGGGAGGGAAGCGGGAGAGAGGTGGAAGCCCTCGGGTGTTCCTTCCTTCAGGCGCGCGAGAAGCCGCTCTGCCCGCATCGGGTCGCTCTGGGCCAGGGCGGCCAGATGCCTGCGCAGGGGCGGAGTGATCTGCGGATGCTCGCGCCAGACTTCGGCGTCGTCCAGGATGCGCGCCAGAACAGGCCATGCCGGGGCAGGAGGGGACGGGAAGTCCTCGGCCAGAGTCAGCTCGGTGCGCAGGTCGAAGACCAGCCAGTTGCCCGCCTGGGGCACATCGCGCGGGGAGAGGGCGAAGGCCAGTCGGAGGTTGGGCCAGTCGATGCGCGCCTCAAGGATTTTGCGCCCTGTGAGGCGTTTGCGCAGCCACATGACGCGCGCGGGCGCGGTGAAGGGATTGGCCGGGCGTGCGTCCGAGACAAAGAGAAGGCCCGCCTGCTTGGCGGGCCTGAAGATCAGGTGGTGTTTTCGTCCCTGCCCGTGGAGGGTGAGCACTGTCACCGATTCCGATGGACCATGGACCTTTTCGATGCGCTGGCCCGCAAGGGACACCGCAAGCTCATCTGCCAGGAAGCGGAAGAAGTTGGCTTCCAACCTGCACCTCCTGGCTGAACCCTCCTGGCCACAGACCGTCCCGCCCGGCGGTTCGGGGGGTGAACCTGACCTGCGGCCGCTGGCCGTTGAGCGGGGCTAGTCGCCCCGGACCATTTCGTCTTCTTCCTGTTTGCTCTTGCAGTTGATGCACAAGGTGGTCATCGGCCTGGCCTTGAGCCGGGCGATGCCAATTTCCTCGCCGCATTCCACGCACACTCCGAATTCGCCTTCCTCGATGCGGGTGACAGCCTGCTGGATCTTCTTGATGAGCTTGCGCTCGCGATCACGCAGACGCAGGGTGAAGGCCCGGTCAGACTCGGCCGTGGCGCGGTCGGCCGGGTCAGCGTACACCTCGACGGTTTCGGTCATGTCGTCGATGGTGGCCTGCCCCTTCTGGAGGATGTCCTCCAGCATGGAGTTGAGCATGTCCCGGAAGAACTGAATGTCCTTAGCTTCCATGGGCAATCTCCTGGATGGGAGGGACGGCCTGGCGGATGCGCCTTGCTGGCCCCTCCGAGTACAAACGAATGCGCGTGATAAACCGAAACAAGAGGTGTTGTAAAGGCCCTGGAAATTGGCTGTCGCCCATGCTTTCCGGGAATGATTCCCGAAAATGCGGCGCTGGCTGCGCATTCGTAGTGCGCGAGTGGGCCCTCCCTGGCGGAGGGTTATGAAAAAATCTGGAAAACTTGAGTTGTCTGCTTGACAGGTGAGTGTGGCAAAGGTAGAAGGGGCTCCCTTTTGAGCGGGAATAACTCAGCGGTAGAGTGCAACCTTGCCAAGGTTGAAGTCGCGAGTTCAAATCTCGTTTCCCGCTCCAAAAGAAAAGGCGGCATAGCCAAGTGGTAAGGCAGAGGTCTGCAAAACCTCCATCCTCCGGTTCAAATCCGGATGCCGCCTCCAAACGAGCGGGAATAACTCAGCGGTAGAGTGCAACCTTGCCAAGGTTGAAGTCGCGAGTTCAAATCTCGTTTCCCGCTCCAAAAGAAAAGGCGGCATAGCCAAGTGGTAAGGCAGAGGTCTGCAAAACCTCCATCCTCCGGTTCAAATCCGGATGCCGCCTCCAAACGAGCGGGAATAACTCAGCGGTAGAGTGCAACCTTGCCAAGGTTGAAGTCGCGAGTTCAAATCTCGTTTCCCGCTCCATCAAGAAAACAAGAAAGGCCGGTCCCGAAAGACCGGCCTTTTTCGTTGGCCTGGTTGGCGGCGGGGCGCTAGCGCAATTCGCCCCGGCTGGAGCGCACCTGCAGTTCCTGCAGGATGAGCCGCTCGTATTCGGGGTGCAGGCGCTCATCTCCCGGCAGTTCGCCGGCAGGTTCGCCCGGCAGCAACTGGCTGGCGCTCATGACGCGGGTCAGGTGCTGCGTCTCCTCCCAGAAGTCCAGCAGTTCGTCGTCCCCCAGGGACTTGATCTGCTCTTCGAGGGTGAAGGATTCTTCAGATATTGCGAATTGTCCCATTTGCTCTTGTTCCTTGCACATAAAGTTGCAGCCTGTTTCGGCCGATGCTTTTGTACGACCGTTACTCGTTTCCGTTGCGGTCGTCAAACCTCGTCCGTGGGGCCTTGTTGAACCCTGACGAGCAAAAATGCATTGACAAAGCACCCGGATGCTGCAACTGAATTTAGGAGTGAAGAGCCGTGCCTGCTGCGCGGCGGCCGAGCAAGGTGCAACCAAGGAGCCGGAATTATGGAAGAGAATGTGAGACGCCAGGACGACGCCCTGATCCAGCTCGTCACGTTCAGCATCGGCGAAGAGGAATTCGGCGTGGACATCCTCAAGGTGCAGGAGATCATCCGCACCATGGAGATCACCCGCGTCCCGCGCGCGCCCGAGTTTGTGGAAGGCGTCATCAACCTTCGCGGCAAGGTCATCCCCATCATCGACCTGCGCCGCCGTTTCAAGTTGGCGGACCGTGCCCACGACAAACACACCCGCATCATCGTCATCGAGATCAGCAGCATGGTCGTCGGCTTCGTGGTCGACTCCGTGTCCGAGGTGTTGCGAATTCCCTCCAACACCGTGGAACCGCCCCCGCCTGTTGTGTCCGGACTTGATTCCGAGTACATCAGCGGCGTCGGCAAGCTTGAGGACCGGCTGCTTATCCTGCTGGATCTGAACAAGCTCCTGAGCAGCGACGAGCACGCCGCCCTCAGCGTGGTCTGACCGACTGCGCGACTTAACGCCCCTTGGGCCGCCCCTTCGCGCATCCGGCGAAGCGGCGGCCTTTTTTTACTTGCCTATGATCTGAAGCGCCGCCGGGTTGCCGGGCCTGTGCGCAATGGAGCAGTCTTTCGTGCAATTCCCTTCCGGTCTTGACGAGTTCTTCAAGGGACAGGGCGCCGCCCTGCGCGTGTTCAAAAGCGGGCCCGGCACCCAGGCCCTGCTGGCCCACAGCCTGCGCGCCAAGGGGCAGGAGGTGGTCCTTGTGGCCGCCGGAGCGCGGGAGTTCCGCGAGCTCCACGCCCTGCTGACGCTGTTCGCCGGAGCGGACGACGAGCTGACGCCGACCTTCGAGAGCCCGGTCATCGCCCTGCCGCAGCATTTGCCGAAAAAGCCCACGGCCGAGGACTGGAGCCAGCGCTGGGCCGCCCTGCACGCCCTCTGCTTCGGCCGCAAGCCGCGCATCGTCCTGCTCACCGTGGACAACCTGCTGCCGCGCTGGCCCGCGCTGGACGTGGTGGAGCAGAGCAGCCTCACCCTGGCCAAGGGCGAGGACATGTCGCCGGAACTGGTGCTGGAACAGGCCATCGCCTGGGGCTACGTGCGCCGGCCGGTGGTCACCGCCCCGGGCGAAATCGCCGTGCGCGGCGACATCGTGGACATCTACGCCGCAGGCTACCCGCTGCCCCTGCGCCTGGAATTTTTTGGCGACACCCTGGACGAGATCCGCCTCTTCGACCCCGCCACCCAGCGCTCCCAGGCCGACCTCAAGGAGATCACGCTGCTGCCCGTGGCTCCGGCGGTATTGAACCGTCAGACCATGGAACAGGCCGTGGACCTGTGGCGCAAGCTGCGCGTGAGCGGCGAGATGGCCGTGGGCGAGGAGCGCGAGCTGTCCGAGCGCCTGGAGCGCGCGGACACGCAGATCTGGCCCGGGCTCTTCTATCCCGAGGCCGCCACCCTGGACGCCTTTCTGCCTCAGGACGCAGTGTACATCCTGGCCTCCTCGCAGGAGCTGCGCAGCAGGCTGGAGGATCAGCACGCGGGCTGGCGCTCGTTCCTGGAGCGCGAGCAGGGTGAAAGCGGCTGGCGCTGGCCCTTGGCTTCCCTCTGCTGGCCGGAGGAACGCGCCCGCAAGACCTGGCTGGGCAAGCGGCAGATCGTGTTCGAGGATCTGGTCATGGGCCAGGAGAAACTCGGCCTGGACCTGCCGGAGAAGAGCTACCAGAGCTTCGGCGATCTTTTCTGGCGCCCGGACCAGGCCCGCAGGCCCTGGACCGCGCTGACCACGGCGCTGAAGGACTGGAGCGCCAGCGGCGCGCAGGTGGCGCTCTCCTTCCACTCGGAGCGCTCGCGCAAGAAGTTCCTCGGCCTGGCCGAGCAGGAGGGGCTGGCCGTCCGCCAGAGCTTCCGCGCCGGTGAGAAGGGCATCTGCGCCCTCATCTCGCCCCTCAAGGCGGGCATGGAGATCTCCTGCTGCCAGCTGTCCATCCTGCCGGAGGACATCCTCCAGCCCGAGGCCGCGCCCAAGGTGCGTGCCGACCGCAAGCAGGCCTTTGAGGGCCTTTCGCGGCATGACGATTTGGCGGCCGACGACCTGCTGGTGCACCGGGACTACGGCCTGGCCCGCTTCGGCGGGCTGCACCATCTGAAGATCGGCGACGTGGCCAACGACTATCTGCTGCTGTTCTTTGACGGCGAAGACAAGCTCTACCTGCCCGTGGACCGCCTGAACCTGGTGCAGCGCTTCAAGGGACCCGAGGGCGTGAACCCCCGGCTGGACAAGCTGGGCGGCAGCCTGTGGGCCAAGAGCACGGAGCGCGCCCGCAAGGCCATCGAGAAGATCGCCCAGGACCTGGTGGAGATGTACGCCTTCCGCCGCGTGGCCAAGGGCTACTCCTATGGCCCCCCCGGCGAGATGTACCGCGAGTTCGAGGCCACCTTCGGCTTTGAGGAGACCCCGGACCAGTCCAAGGCCATCGACGACGTGTTCGCCGACATGGGCGGCACCGAGCCCATGGACCGGCTGGTCTGCGGCGACGTGGGCTTCGGCAAGACCGAGGTGGCCCTGCGCGCAGCCTTCCGTGCCGTGCACGACGGCCGCCAGGTGGCGCTTCTGTGTCCGACCACGGTCCTGGCCGAGCAGCACTACCAGACCTTCACCCGGCGCATGGAGGGCTTCCCCGTGCGCATCGGCATGCTCAGCCGCTTCGTGCCGCCCAAGCACCAGAAGGTCACCATCCAGGCCGCGGCGCGCGGCGAGGTGGACATTTTGATCGGCACCCACCGGCTCATTTCCGGTGATGTGAGCCTGCCGAACCTTGGCCTGCTCATCCTGGACGAGGAGCAGCGCTTCGGCGTGAAGCACAAGGAGAAGCTGAAGCTCCTGCGCAAGAATATCGACGTGCTGACGCTCACCGCCACGCCCATTCCGCGCACGCTCCAGTTGTCGCTCTCCGGCATCCGGGGGCTCTCGGTCATCGAGACCCCGCCCGAGGACCGCAAGCCGGTGGAGACCGCCCTGGTGGAGCGCGACGACACGCTGCTGGGCAACGTGCTGGCGCGCGAGCTTGAGCGCGGCGGCCAGGTGTTCTGGGTGTACAACCGCGTGGAAGGGCTGGAGCAGGTGGCCGAGTACGTGCGCAAGCTGGCTCCGGGCGCGCGCGTGGGCATGGCCCACGGCCAGATGAACGAGCGCGCCCTGGAAGACGCCATGCACGGCTTCTGGCACAAGGAACTGGACGTGCTTGTCTGCACGGCCATCGTGGAGTCCGGCCTGGACTTCCCCAACGCCAACACGCTCATCGTGGACCAGGCGCAGATGTTCGGCCTGGGGCAGCTGTACCAGCTGCGCGGCCGCGTGGGCAGAAGCGACCGCCAGGCCTATGCCTATTTCGTGGTGCCATCCCTGGACCGCCTGCCGGAGATTTCCAAGCGTCGCCTGCGCATCATCCTGGACCTGGACTACCTGGGCGCCGGCTTCCAGGTGGCCATGGAGGACCTGCGCCTGCGCGGCGCGGGCAACATCCTGGGCGAGGTGCAGAGCGGCCAGATCGCCCGCGTGGGCCTGGATCTCTTCCTTGAAATGCTTGAGGAGGAAGTACGCCGGGTGCGCGGCGGCCCGCTGAAGCAGGAGACCGACCCGGAGCTGACCTTCGTGTTCGAGGCGCACCTGCCGTCGGACTACGTGGTCGATGCCAAGGAGCGCCTGCGCTACTACAAGGCCCTTTCCAGCGCGCGCACCCTGGCCGTGCTGGCCGACCTGGAGGCCGAACTGCGCGACCGCTTCGGCCCCTTGCCACCCGCGGCCCGGCAGTTCGTCAGCGTGCTCGAGGTCAAGGCCGTGCTCTCGCGCCTGCAGGTGCTCAAGGCCGAGCTCTCGCCCGCCAAGGCCGTGCTGACCTTCAGCACCCAGGCCAGCGCCGTGGCGCCGGAGACGCTCATCGCCTGGGTGGGCGACACGGCCCGCCAGGCGCGCCTGTTGCCGCCGTCCAAGCTGGAGGTGCGCTACCCCGAAGGCCTGGACGTTCGCGCCGGGTTGGAGTACCTGCGGAGCGAGTTGGAACTGTTGCTGGACAGCGGCGCCACCCCGCCGCAGAAGGTCGGAGCCTGATGATCAAACGCCGCACCGCGCTCATCGCGCTGCTTCTGGCAGCTGGCCTGCTGGCGGCCCTGTTCTTCGGGGTGCCCGCCTGCACGCGCCGCGCCCAGGACGAGGTCGGCGTCGTGGCGCGCGTCAACGGCCAGCCCATTCCGCTGGAGCTGGTGGAGTTCCAGTACGACCTGCTGCACTTCGACGCCCTTTCGGGCACACTGCCTTCCGTGGGGGCCCTGCGCGAGGCCTACGGAGAGATCCTGGGCCAGCTCATCGCCCAGGAACTGGTGGCCCAGGAGCTGGCCAAGCGCGGCCAGGAGGTGAGTGACGACGAGCTCGCCCAGGCCGAGGCCAAGGTCCGCGCCGACTACCCCGACGACACCTTCGACCAGATGCTGGCCGAGGAGTTCATCGACCACAAGATGTGGCGCAAGCAGCTGCGCTATGTGTGCGGCATAGAAAAATTTCAGCGTTTGGTGCTGCGCCCCAGCATCAAGCTGGACTATCGGGAAGTTGAAGCCTATTACCGCGAGCACTTGGCCGCTTTCCGCCTGCCGGAACGCGTGCGCGTGCTTGTGGTGCGCGCGGCCGACCGCGCCCAGGTGGAGAAGGTGCTGGCCCAGTACCGGCAGCAGAAGAACGCCGCGGCCCTGACCGAGGCCTTCCCCGGAGTGCAGGTGCGCGAGGTCACGGTGCCCCGCGAGCTTCTGACCCCGGCCTGGGCCGACGCTCTGCACGGAAACGACGCTGGCGGGCACGGGGCCATCCTGTCCGGACGGGCGGGCTTTGAGGGCTTGTTGCTGCTGGAGCGCATGGGGGCCATGACCCTGGACATCGCCCAGGCCTACCCCCAGGTGGAGGCGGCCCTGCTCGAGGAACGCCTCCAGCAGGCCTTCGACGCCTGGCTGGCCAAGGCTCTGGACGCCTCGGTCATCCTGGTGAGCGAGCGGCTGCTGCACAAGAAAGACGGCGAAGACCTGCCGCCGGAACCGGCGGCTGAAGCGCCGGACGCCGCGGGAAACGCCTCCGCGGGCGAGGGGCAGCAGGACGTTGCAAGCGGCAACGAGACGGGGTAGGATTACGCTGATTGGGCGTTGCCCAAGGCTGACCCGCACCCGCGGGATTATTGACGGAGAGAGTAAAGGAGCGTCATGCGCGTACCTGGAATTTTTCGGGCCGGAGGCCTGGTCCTCGGCCTGGTGCTGTTTGCGGCCCTGGCGTGGCGTTCGCCCGCCCTGGCCGACGATCTCGTGGTCGATGGCGTCATCGCCGTGGTCAACGGCAAAATCATCACCAAGTTCGAGCACGATGAGCGCATGCGCCCCGTGTACGAGCAGACCCGCGGCCGCCAGTTGAGCACGGAGGAAATCAGCCAGATTTCCACCCTGCGCAGGCAGATCCTCGACCAGCTCATCGACGACATCCTCATCCAGCAGGACGCCGAGCGCTACAAGCTCAAGGTCACCGATGCCGAGGTCGAGGACCAGGTGAAGGACTTCCTGGCCAAGCGCCAGATCACCGAGGACGAACTCAAGCGCCAGCTCAGCCTGCAGCGCATGACCAGGGCCGACTTCACGCGGAACATGCGCCGCGACATGATCCGCCACCGGCTCATCAGCGGCGTGATCAGCAGCAAGGTGGTGGTGACGGACACCGAGGTGGAGCAGCGTTACAAGGAGCGCAAGGCCGAGTTCTCCAAGGACAGCATGGTCCAGCTGGCCCTCATCCTGGTGCCCTCCGGCATGTCCGCCACGGACCTCAAGAGCCAGATCGAATCCGGCCAGATGACCTTCGCCGAGGCGGCCAACAAATACTCCCAGGGACCCGGCGGCGGCCACGGCGGCGATATCGGCTTCATCGCCTGGAAGGATTTGGCGCCGGAGTGGAACTCCGCCCTGGCGGGGCTCAAGCCCGGCCAGATCAGCACGCCCGTGCGCGTGCAGGACTTCGCCGGCCTGCTCCAGGTGGTGAGCCTGAAGGAAGGCGAGGAACTGCCGCTGGATTCGGTGCGCGAGCAGATCTACCAGTCCTTGCAGGAAGGCAAGTTTGAGAAGGTCTTTCAGGAATACATGCTGAAGCTGCGTGAAAAGGCAGTCATTGAATACCGGAACTTGTAGGGTCCGTTGGGGCCGATGCGGGGCGTGCACATGAATCTGTTGGATTTAGGCGGGCTTCTTAAGCAGGAGCGGGAACGGCGGGGCTTGTCCGTGCGTGATGTCATGGACGCCACCAAGATCAGCCGCCGCAACCTGAACGCGCTGGAAGACGGCGCGGTGAAGCTGCTGCCGCACCCGGTGTACCTGAAGGGCTATGTCCGCAATTACGCCCGCATGGTCGGGCTTGATCCCGAACCGTTGGTGGCCATCGTGGACCAGCAGTCCGACGGTGATTCGGGCTACGTGCCCCAGGTGGCATCGCCCGTGTCCGCCGCGCCTGCCGTCGCGGAGCCGGTGCAGCCGGAGCCCATGGCCCCCCCTGCCGAACCCGCGCCGGAACCGGAGCCTGCGGCCCCTGCCGAAGCACCTGTCGAAGCTGCACCCGAACCGCTGACCGGCGCGATTCCTGAACCTGCGGCCGAAGTTCCTGCCGCGCCCGCCGCAGAGCCTGTGGCGGAACCCGCCGCAGCACCCGTGCACGAGCAGGCGGCGGAACCGGAAAGTCAGATCCGCTTCCCCAAGCCGACCGACCTGACGCCCAAGCCGCGCCGCCGCGTGTGGCCCTGGGTGCTTTTGCTTCTCCTTGTGGCTGGCGGCGCGGGACTGGTGTACCAGTGCCAGCGCATCCAGGACGACACTCCGCCCGCCGCGCCCGCGGCCGCGCCCCTGCCCGCGGACAACGCCACGAACGCCACGGACATGAACGCCACCGACGCCAATGCGAGCCTGCCGGAGGCCAACGCCAGCCTGAGCGAATCCGCTCCGGTTCCGGCGCCCGCCGCAGCGGCTCCTTCCGCCGCCGTGCCCACGGCCATGCCGGAATTCAAGACCGGCGGCCCGTCCACCGCTCCCACCGGCCCCTCGGCCGTCGTGTCCTCCGCGTCCATCGAGGTCTCGCGCAAGGCTCCCGCTGCCGCTCCGGCCGCCGAGGTCCGCACTCCGGGCATGCAGGAGCTGGTCGTGGTGGGCAAGCCCGGCGAGGTCTGCTGGGTTGAGGTGAGCGAGGGTCAGCGCCGCAAGACCTTCACCCTGCGCGATGGCGACAGCCGCCGCTTCGAGTTCTCGCAAAAGGCCAGGGTGCGCCTGGGCAACGCCGGCGGCGTCACCCTGCAGCTCAACGGCTCGCACTATCCCTTCGAGGGCCAGCGCGGACAGACGGCCAACTTCGAGATCGGCGGCAACTAGACCGGAGCAGCCGGGGAGAGGGCATGGAGTTCACCGAAAGGGCCCTGGTGCTCAAGGTGGGCCGTTTTCGGGAAAACGACGTCTGGGTCAAGCTTTTCTGCGCGGGCCGTGGTGTCATCACGGCCTTCGCCTTTGGAGGCAGCCGCAGCCGCAGGCGCTTTTCCGGCTGCCTGGACCAGCTTGTGCTGGCCTCCTTCAAGGTGGGCACCAGCAGGCGCGGCTCCTACAACGTGCTTCAGGAGGGCGAGCTTCTGCACGCCTTTCCCGGCCTGCGGGGCGATCCGCGCAAGCTCGGGCTCGTGGCCCACTGCCTCAAGTTCGTGGAGGCCGTGCAGGTTGGGGCCGACGGCGCGCGCCGGGTGTTCGACCTCTTGTTCGAAACCCTGTCCGCCCTGGAGACCGGCACCGTGGGTGCGGAGATGCTGCCGCTTCTGTTCAAGGCCAAGTTGACCTTCGAGCAGGGCCTGGCGCCTGATCTGGCCCTGTGCGTGCGCTGCGGCCGCCCGGCCTGGGACCACCAGTGTGCGGACGAGGATATTTCGCACCGCCTGGCCTTTTCCGTGGAGCGCGGCGGCCTGGTGTGCACCCTGTGCGACGACGTGCCCGCTGAACCCCTGTGCCTGGGCTCCGTGCGGGTGCTGGAATGGATCAGCGCAAGCCGCCCGGCCGACTGGCCCACCCTGGCCGTGGAGCCGGACATGCGCCGGGAGCTGGCCCGCGTGGTGGACCGCTTTGTGGCCTGGCACCTGGGCCTGCGCTGGGAAAATGGAACGTACAGAAAAATCTAGGTTTCTGGAGTCGATATGAACTTTCAAGACGTGATCCAAACCCTGCAGCGCTTCTGGACCGACCGGGGCTGCGTCATGGTGCAGCCCTTCGACATCGAGTGCGGCGCGGGCACCTTCAATCCGTCCACCTTCTTCCGCGTCATCGGGCCGGAGCCCTGGAACGTGTGCTATGTCGAGCCTTCGCGCCGCCCGACCGACGGCCGCTACGGCGAGAATCCCAACCGCCTGCAGCACTACTACCAGTTCCAGGTCATCCTGAAGCCCAGCCCGGACAACGTCCAGGACCTGTACCTGGACTCCCTGCGCGCCCTTGGCGTGGACCCGGCCGCCCACGACATCCGCTTCGTGGAGGACGACTGGGAGTCGCCGACGCTCGGCGCCTGGGGCCTCGGCTGGGAAGTGTGGCTGAACGGCATGGAAGTGACGCAGTTCACCTACTTCCAGCAGGTGGGCGGCATCGACCTCTTCCCCACCAGCGTGGAGATCACCTATGGTCTTGAGCGCATCTCCATGTACCTGCAGGAGAAGGAAAGCGTCTACGACCTGAAGTGGAACGACAAGGTGACCTACGGGCACGTGTACCACCAGAACGAGGTGGAGCAGTCCAAGTACAATTTCGAGCTGTCCGACGCGGCCATGCTGCTGGACATGTTCAACAAGTTCGAAGGGGAGTGCAAGAAGCTGTGCGAGGCCGGCGTGCCCTGGCCCGCCTACGACTACTGCCTGAAGTGCTCGCACACCTTCAATCTGCTCGACGCGCGCGGGGCCATCTCCATCACCGAGCGCACGGCCTACATCGGCCGCGTGCGCGCCCTGGCCTCGGCCATCGCCGCCCTGTACGCCGCCCAGCGCGAGGCCCTGGGCTACCCCATGCTCGAAACCGCCAAATAGCCGGAAGTGAGTCGATATATGTCTGAATTCATTCTTGAGATCGGCACCGAGGAGATGCCCGCGCGCTTTGTGCCGCGCCTGGGCGAGGAGCTTGTCGAGCTGTTCGAGCGCCTGCTGGCCGAAGCTCGCATCGACCATGGCGGCGTGCGCGCCTTCGCCACCCCGCGCAGGCTTGTGGCCCACGTTGCCGGGCTGTCCCTGTCCCAGCGCCTGGAAGAGGAAATCGTCTCCGGCCCGCCGGTGAAGATCGCCTATGCCGACGGCAAGCTGACCAAGGCTGGCGAGGGCTTCGCCAAGACCCAGGGCGTGGCCGAGGCCGACCTCTTCATCCAGCAGACGCCCAAGGGCGAGTACCTGGCCGCCAAGAAGCAGGTCGGCGGCGGCAAGACCCTGGACATTCTGCCCGGGCTCTGCCTCACGGCCTTCAAGTCCCTGAGCTTCCCCAAGCGCATGAAGTGGGGCAGCCTGGACTTCCTCTTCGGTCGCCCCTTGCGCTGGGTGCTGGCCCTGCTGGACGCCGACGTGGTGCCCCTGGAGATCGCCAGCCTCACCTCCGGCCGCGTGACGCACGGCCACCGCGTGCTGGGCCCCGGCCCCTGGACCGTGGACAGCGCGGCGGACTATTTCGACATCATCCGCGACAAGGCCAACGTGGTGCTGGACGCGCGCGAACGCCTGGAACTCGTGAAGAGCGAGGGCGACCGCCTGGCCGCGGGCCTCGGCGGCAGCGTGGTCTGGGACGAGGGCCTGCTGCTTGAGGTGGCCAACTTGGTGGAGTTCCCCCGCCCGATTCTGGGCGAGTTCGCCCGCCTGTACCTGGAGCTGCCCGCGCAGGTGCTTTTGACCAGCATGCAGAGCCACCAGAAGAGCTTCGGCATCAAGGGCGCCGACGGCAACCTGCTGCCGTACTTCCTCACCACCCTGAACATCGAGCCCACGGACATGGCCATCGTCAAGAAGGGCTGGGAGCGCGTTCTGAAGGCCCGCCTGGAGGACGCCCGCTTCTTCTGGGAGGCCGACCTGGAAACGCAGTTCGACGAGTGGCTGGGTAAGCTCGACAGCGTGGTCTTTTTGGGCCCCCTGGGCAGCATGGGCGACAAAGCCCGCCGCCTGGAAGCGCTGTGCGCCAAGCTGGCCGAGGCCTGCGGCCTGCCCGCGGCGGACATGGCCCGCGCCGGACGCCTGGCCAAGGCCGACCTCATGAGCGAGCTGGTGTACGAGTTCGACTGCCTGCAGGGCGTCATCGGCGGCATCTACGCGCGCAAGAAGGGCGAGAGCGAACTGGTGGCCCAGGCCATCGCCGAGCAGTACCTGCCCGCCGGGCCGGACTCCCCGGTGCCCGCCACCCTTTCCGGCGCGCTCCTGGCCATCGCCGACAAGGCCGACACCATGGCCGGCTGCTTCGGCCTGGGCATGATCCCCACCGGCGCGGCCGATCCGTACGCCCTGCGCCGCGCGGCCCTGGGCATCAGCCGCATCGTCATGGAGCACGGGCTGAAGCTTGAGCTTGGCCAGCTGGTTTCCTGGGCCCAGGAGGGCTACTCCGGGGTCAAGTGGAAGCTCACCCCAGAAGAGGCGCGGGCCAAGATGGTGGACTTCTTCGGCCAGCGTTTGCGCGCGCTCTTCGCCAGCGGCGAGGGCGACAGCCGCGTGGCCGACGCCGCCCTGGGCGCGGGCTTCGACGACATCCGCACCCTGAAGCTGCGCTTTGACGCGCTTTCCGCCTTCAGCCGCCAGCCGGACTTCGAGCAGGCGGTGCTGACCTTCAAGCGCGCGGCCAACATCATCCGCAAGCAGGGGGGCGAGGCGGGCGTCGTGCTTTCCGCGGCCGTTAACCCGGCGCTGCTTGAGGCCGGAGAGGAGAAGGAGCTGGCGCGCATGCTGGGCGAGACCGCGCCGCGTTTCGAGGAACTGTGGACGGCCGGAGACTTCGCGGGCATCCTGGGCCAGTTGATGGAGCTGCGGCCCACCGTGGACGCCTTCTTCGACAATGTCATGGTCATGGCCGAGAACATGGATCTGCGGCAGAACCGCCTGAACATGCTGTTCAGCCTGGTTGACCGCATGAAGACCGTGGCCGATTTCGGCGCGCTTCAGGTGTAGGGACGGACAAAAAACAGCTTGACAAACTGCGCCCCTTCTCGGTAAGCACCCTGTCTCGACTCATTGTCGGGACTGAACACCAAAAAAGAATCAGGAGATAGAGCCTTGGCCAATCATACTTCCGCCTTGAAGAGACACCGTCAGAGCCTTAAGCGCCAGGCCCGTAACAAGGCCGTCAAGACCCGCATCAAGAATGTGGTGAAGGCCGTGCGCCAGGCCCTGGCCGAGAAGAGCGCGGAGAAGGCCACCGCCGCCCTGACCATCGCCAGCTCCGTGCTGGACAAGGCCGCTTCCAAGAAGGTCATCCACTGGAAGAAGGCCGGCCGCTGCATCGCGCGCCTGCAGACCGCCATCAACAAGCTGGCCGTCTAAGCCTTATTCCCACTGTCTGACGACAAAGCCCGCCCCGGTTCGCCGGTGGCGGGCTTTTTGCGTTGGGACGGTTTGCCGTTCCCTCAAATGCGAATCTTCGCCTAATCCACCCGGTAATGGCACCCCAAACTCTTCTTGTTCCTCATGGCCGCCTGGGTGACCACGTAGGCCGTCTGGCAGCCGTGGAACAGGTCGATGATGGGCTTTGAGATGGGCGTCTGCTTGTAGAAGTCGTGCATGTTCTTGGAGAGCGTCCGCAGGTCCTCGAAGGCGCGGCGCAGGCGCGCGGTGGAGCGGATGATGCCCACGTAGTTCCACATGGTGTTGCGGATGGTGGCCCAGTCCTGGGCGATGAGCGCCGGGTCCTCGTTCTGGATGTCGCCGGGGTTCTGCCAGTCCGGTATGGAGTCGCTGAGCTTCTTGGACAGGCGCCACTTGGCCCCCAGGCGCTTGGCGATGTCCTGCCCCGCGCTGTGTCCCCAGAGCATGGCTTCAAGCAGCGAGGTGCTGGCCAGGCGGTTGGCCCCGTGCACGCCCGTGCAGGTGCATTCCCCGGCCGCGTACAGGCGCTCGAGCGTGGTGCGGCCGCGCGTGTCGACCAGGATGCCGCCGCAGAAGAAGTGCGCCGCGGGCACCACGGGAATGGGCGTGGTGCGCATGTCCGTGCCGTGCTCCAGGCACTTGTTGTAGATGGTGGGGAAGCGCTCGGCCACGTCGGCGTGCATGCCCCGCGTGGTGTCGAGGTAGACGCAGTCTTCTTCGGTGCGCAGCATCTCGGCCATGATGGCCCGGGTGACGATGTCGCGCGGGGCCAGGTCGGCCCGCTGGTCGTAGCGCGCCATGAAGGCCTCGCCCGCGCCGTTCACCAGCCTCGCCCCCTCGCCGCGCACGGCCTCGGAGATCAAAAAGCGCCGCTCGAAGCGCCTGGCCCCCTGGTAGAAGGCCGTGGGGTGGAACTGCACGTATTCCAGGTTGTGCAGCTTGGCCCCGGCGCGGTGCGCCATGGAAAGGCCGGAGCCGATGGCGTCGCGCGAGTTGGTGCTGTTCAGGTAGATGCGCCCGGCCCCGCCCGTGGCCAGCACGGTGAAGTCCGCCAGGATGATCTCCACCTGGCCCAGGGCCTCGTTGAACACGTAGGCGCCCACGCACTGGTTGGCCAGGTTGTACTTGAAGTCCAGGTGGGTGGCGTGGTGGTGGGTGGACAAAAGGTCGATGGCCGTGCGCTTGGTCAGCACGCGGATGTTCGGGCAGTCGCTCACGGCCTTGGTCAGCTGCTGCATGATGGTCAGGCCGGTGTGGTCTTTCGCGTAGAGAATGCGCGCAACGCTGTGCCCGCCCTCGCGGGTGAAGTACCAGGAGTCGGCGTCGCGGTGGGCGAAGGGCACGTGGTAGGCGTCGATGAGGGTCTTCTGCAGGACTTTCGGCCCCTTGTGGCACAGGTAGCGCACGGCCCGCAGGTAATTCTGCTTCCAGCCCGCGGTCATGATGTCCTTCTCCAGGATGCCGGGGTCGTCGTCCTCGGAATGGAACACGATGCCGCCCTGGGCGAGCCTGGTGTTGCCCGAAAAAAGGTCCTCGCCGGAGGTGATGAGGGTCACGTCCGCGCCGGCCTCGGCCAGGTTGAGCGCGGCCAGGGAACCGGCGATGCCGGAGCCGATGACCAGGACGTCGGTCTTCAGGCGGTAGTCGTTCATGACGGTCCTTTGGCTGCCCGGAGGCGGCCCTGCGCCCGCAGGCGTTCTAGGAACAGATGTCGAGCATGCGCGTGAGCGCCACCTGGGCGTGCTCGGACACGTCGGCAGGCAGCGAGAGGGGCGTGGCGGTGTCCAGGTTGTCCAGAAGCTCGGCCAGGCGTTCTTCGGTGGTCTTGGCCATGTTGGTGCAGCGCATGGTCTTGATGGGCACGATGACCTTGCCCTCGGCCTTGTGCTTTTCCGCCAGGCGCAGCACCAGGTTCACCTCGGTGCCGATGGCGATCTTGGTTCCGGGCGCTGCCTGGGCGCAGTAGCGGATGATGTGCGAGGTGGAGCCCGCGCTGTCCGCCGCGCGCACCACGGCCGGGGAGCACTCCGGGTGCACCACGATCTTCACGCCGGGCATGGCCTTGCGGATGTCCTCAAGGTGCTGCTTCTTGAGGGCGTGGTGGATGACGCAGGAACCGGGCCAGAGCAGCAGCCGGGCGTAGGCGGCCTTTTTCATGTCCACCACGGGCTGGCCCGGGCGGATGCTGACCTGCAGGCGCTCGCCCTGGGGAATGTTCAGCTGGTTCGCGGTGTTGTTGCCCAGGTGCTTGTCGGGCAAAAACAGCACGGCGTCGCCCTGCTGCAGGGCCCATTCGAGCATGACCTTGGCGTTGGCGCTGGTGCACACGCTGCCGCCGTACAGGCCGCAGATGGCCTTCACCTCGGCGCTGGAATTCACGTAGGCCAGCGGAATCACCAGCTTGCCCTGGCTGCGCAGCTCGGAGAGGACGTCCTCCACGCGCTGGGCCGGGGCCATGTCGGCCATGGGGCAGGTGGCGTCGGCGTGGGGGATGTGGATCTTCTGCCCTGGCCTCGCCAGGGCCACTGCGGACTCGGCCATGAAGTACACGCCGCAGAACACCACGTGCTCGGCCTCAAGTCCGTTGATCTTGCGCGCCAGCTCCAGGGAGTCGCCCTGGAAGTCCGTGTGGCGGATCACCGATTCGTTCTGGTAGTGATGCCCCAGAATGGCCAGGCGGCTGCCATAGCGCTTGCGCGCGGCCTCGATGCGTTCATGTGCGGAAGTCATGTGCTGTCGTCTCCGTCCGTGAAACGTGAGGTTCCAGGTCCCAGGCTACAGGGCGCTGATGCGCATGCTCAAGTCGGCCACCGGGGCGGAGTGGGTGAGGCGGCCCACGGAAACATAATCCGGGCCCACGGCGCCGATGGCCGCGATGTTCTCCAAGTTCACTCCGCCACTGACCTCGGTCTCGATGCCCGCGGGCACGCGCGCAAGGGCCTGGGCCAGCTCCTCCAGGTCCATGTTGTCCAGCATGATGCGGCTGACCTTGCAGCGCACGGCCTCGTCCACCTCGTCGAAGCTGCGGCACTCCACCTCGATGGGCGGGCAGTTTTCACCATAGGCGGCGCGCAGCTTGTCCACCGCCGGGGTGATGCCCCCGGCGCGGTCGATGTGGTTGTCTTTGACCATGAGCATTTCGCTCAAATTCAGGCGATGGTTCTTGGCCCCGCCCACGCGCACGGCGTACTTTTCAGGGTATCTGAGTCCAGGCAGCGTCTTGCGCGTGTCGAGCAGCACGGTCTTGCTGTCCTTCAGCGCCTCCACGTACTTGGCCGTCAGCGTGGCGATGCCGGACAAGTGGCACAGATAGTTCAGGATCACGCGCTCCGTGCGCAGCAGGTGCCTGGCCGGGCCCTGGATGGCCGCGATGAGCGCGCCAGGCCCGACGCGGTCGCCCTCGTCCACGTTCAGCATGTGCTGGAATTCGCAGCCCGCGAACTCGAGGATCAGCGGGATGAGCGGCAAACCCGCGATGACCGCGTGGTCCTTGGACACGATATGCGCCGTGGCCAGGTCGTCGTCGGTGAAGATGCCTTCGCTGGTCAGGTCCTTGCCGTCCTCGGAAAGGGCGATGCGGATGCCGGCCAGCAGGAAAAGCTTGGCCTCGGCCTTGAAGAAGTCGTCGAACAGTGATGCGGAGTCTGTGGCGGACATGGATGCGTTCCTTTGGATGCCGGAAGCCCGCGCCGGGCGGGCGAAATGGTGGGCTGGAAGGTACAGGAGCGGCGGGCGGCAGTCAACTTGGGCCGGGCGGGGAATGGAGAGCGCGGGGGCGTTGCCTCCGCACCCCCACCAGAGGGCATTCGCCCTCTGGACTCCCGGTGGCG
>CAYUOW010000025.1:0-32389 GCA_964446455.1 uncultured Desulfocurvus sp. | reverse complement strand
GACCACGGCCACGAGGTTGCCCTTGTTGGTGTACTCGTATACCTGCTCCACGTCGGCGTGGATGGAACGGCAGGCCTCGGCCACGCCGGGGCTGTAAGCCATGGTCAGGTGCTTCTGCGAGGCGCAGGGCTTGATGGACATGACCTCAAGCTTGCCCTTGCGCTTCATGGAATGGTACTTGAGAGCCTCTTCTTTGGTGTACAGCGCCATACGGGTTCTCCCTGTGATTTAAGGTTGTTCCGGGGTTGTGCCGACTCCGGCACGGAATATGAGTCTAGAATGCCGCCAACGGCCCGTCAAGGGGCGCAACCGTTATGGGCACAGTTCCTTTAGGAGAGATGATGCTGCTGGAAAATCTGCTGGTGGTGCTTTTCCGCCCCAAGTACGCGGAAAACGTGGGCTCCGTGGCCCGCGCCATGCTGAACATGGGGGCGAAACAACTGGTGCTGGTGGACCCGCAGGGCTACGAGGTGGACCGGGCCCTGCCCCTGGCCACGGTGCACGCCCGGCACATTCTGGAGAACGCGCGCATCGTGCCCACCCTGGCCGAGGCCCTGGCCGGCACCAGCCTGGTCATCGGCACCACGGCGCGCACCGGCGGCTGGCGGAAAGGTCTGCTCACCCCGGTGAAGGCCGCGCCGGAGGTGCTTGCCCGTCTGCACGAGGGTGGCAGCGCGGCCCTGGTCTTCGGACCCGAGGACCGCGGCCTGACCAACGAGGAGACCAGCCTGTGCGACCAGCTGGTGATGATTCCGGCCAGCCCGGACTGCACCTCGCTCAATCTGTCGCAAGCCGTGCTCATTCTGCTGTACGAGTGCTACCAGCTGGCGCTGACGAGGCCTTTCGAGCCCAAGGGCCCGCCGACCGAGCGCGACGCTTCCTTCGAGGAGCGGCAGGCGCTGTTCGCCAGCATGCAGGAGGCGCTCACCGCCATCGACTTCCTGAAGGACCAGAACACCGAGTACTGGATGCTGCCCGTGCGGCGCTTTTTCTCGCGCTTCCGCCTGCGCCGCAACGAGTTCAATCTGCTCATGGGCATTTGCCGCCAGGTGCGTGGCGTTGCGGCGCGCGCGCAAAGAGCCGATATCAATGACTCCGCAGGAAGTATTGATTTTTCCCGGAAATAGGGCAAGGTAACAGCTGGCCTTGATGGCGGAAGCGTCCCGCCGCCTGTGCCCGCGGGTTGCCATGTCCAAACTGTGTTCAGCCCCTCACAGCCACACCGGCCCAGCCAAGCTGATGGCCCCCCGTGCCGCGCGCCCCTGGCGCGCGCTCGCCGCGGCGCTGTGCCTGGCCCTGTGCCTGTGCGCCCGGCCCGCCCAGGCCGGAGGCGAGCTGGTATTCGGCATGTCCGCCGCCTTCAGCGGCCCGGCGCGCGGCCTCGGCATGGAATACCACCGGGGCCTCACGGCCGCCTTCGAGCACATCAACGCCCAGGGCGGGGCAGGGGGCTGGCGGCTCAAGCTCGTCCTGCGCGATGACGCCTACGACCCGGCCACGGCCATGCGCAACACCATCGCCTTTGTGGAGCAGGACAAGGTCTTCGCCCTGCTGGGCTACGTGGGCACACCCACCACGGCGCGCGTGCTGCCGCTGCTTAAGCATTACGAGGATCAGTCCGTGTCGCTGCTTTTCCCCCTCACCGGTGCCGACATGCTGCGCGAGCATCCCTACGACACCTGCGTGTGCAACCTGCGGGCCTCCTACTTGGCGGAGACGAAGAACCTTGTGGCCGCCCTGGTGGCGGCCGGGCATACGCGCATCGCCGTGTTCCACCAGGCCGACGTGTACGGTCGCAATGGCTGGGACGGCGTGCGCCGGGCCCTGGCTGCGCGGCGGTTGTCGTTGGTCTCGGAGGCCACCTACCGCCGGGGCGCGGCCTTTGACCAGGACTTCCGCCGCGAGGCGGCCCTCATCCTGGCGGGCAAGCCCGATGCCGTCATCACCGTTGGCACGGCCCCGGCCTGCGCGGCCTTCACCCGCGACCTGCGCGGCGCGGGCTATGTGAATCTCGTGGCCGCGCTTTCCTTCGCCGATGCGGACAACCTGGCCAAGTTCCTGCTGGACCAGGCCGACGTCACCGGGCGCGATTATCTGACCGGACTGGTGTTTTCCCAGGTGGTGCCCTGCTACGAGGACGAGAGGCTGCCCGCCGTGCGCGCCTACCGCCAGGCCATGGCCCGGGTGCGGCCCCAGCGCCCGCCCCAGATCACTCCGGACGAGTATTCACCGCACCGCTTGAGCTTTGTGGGCTTTGAGGGCTTTCTGGCCGGTCTGGCCCTGGCCGAGGCCGTGGAGCGCATGGGGCCCACGGCCAGCCGCGAGCGCCTGCACGAGGCCTTCATGACCCTGCACGCCGTGAACCTGGGCCTGGGCGAAAAGGCCGACCTGCGCCCAGGATCCGCCCAGGGTTTCAAGCGCACCTACCTGACCATCTACCGCGACGGGCACTTCGAGGGTGTGGACAGCCTGAAGGGCCTGCCCGGGCCGAAGGGACGCGTATGATCCGCGGCCGTCTGCTCATCCGCCTGCTGCTGTTCATGGTCGCGGCCTTCGGCCTTATGGCCATGGCCACGGCCCTCTTGTCCTCGCGCGAGCTGACCCAGGCCCTGGAGAACGAGTACAAGGCCAGGGCCCTGGCCATTGCCCGCAGCATCGCCGACGGCAACACCGAACTTCTGCTGGGCCAAAGCGCGGGCAACATCCAGGCGGCCATCGATCAGCACCAGGAGATGGGCGACCTGTCCTACATCGTGGTGGTGAATGCCCAGGGCGAGGTGGTGGCCCACACCTTCACCCCGGTGGTGCCCGAGGCCGTGCGCCAGCTCATCGCCACCATGGGCGGCCGGGATTCCGCCAGTCTCGCGCCGGACATCCGCACCCTGAAGCTCGAAGGCGGGGTCGAGGTCATCCACGTGGCCCAGCCCGTGCTGGGCGGCCGGGGCGGCTTCGTGCACATCGGCATGGACACCGAGCCCATCCGCAAGGCCACCTCAGCGGCCATCCTGCGCCAGCACCTGCTCACGCTCACGGCCTTTCTGGCCTGCCTGGCCGTGGCCTATCTGTACATCCGCAGCATCACCGGGCGGCTGGCCAGCCTGGCCGACTACGCCCGGCAGGTGGCCGCGCATGATTTTTCCACCACCTGCGAGGTGCGCACGGGCGACGAGATCGGCGCCCTGGCCGACTCCATGCGCAGCATGGCCGGGCAGATAGCCGGGCACGTGACCCAGCTGGAGCACACCGTGGCCGCGGCGACCCTGGAACTGAAGGACGCCCTGGGCTCGCTCTCGGCCATCGTGGGCAACATCGCCGACGGCCTCTTGGTGGTGCAGGACGGGCGCATTCTGCAGCACAATCCGGCGCTCTTGCGCATGTTCGGCCTGCCCGGACCGGGGAAACCGGGCTCTGTGGCGACGGAGGCCGGCCTCATGGGGTCGGGCCTGGTGGGCCGCGCCTGCGTGGACATTTTCGGCCCCCTGGTGTGCGAGGCCACCGCCGGCGCCGATGCGGGCGGCGCGGGCGACGCGGGCGGCGTGGCGCAGCTGGTGGAGGTGCAGGCCCTGCGGGCCGATGGCCAGAGCTTTCCGGTGGAGATCACCGTGGCCCGCGTGCCCCTGACCGGCGGGGCGGCCAGCGTGTGCATCCTGCGCGACATCACCGCCACCAAGCAGCTGGAGCACGAGCGCGAGGAATCGCGCGCACTTCTTGAACGCATGGTGGCCGAGCGCACCCGCGAACTTTCCCGCGCCAACACCCAGCTCAAGATCGAGGTGGCCGAGCGCAAGGTGGTGGGCGACGCCCTGCGCCGGGCCGAGGCCAAGTTCCGCGGCATCTTCGAGAACGCGGTGGAGGGCATCTTCCAGATCTCGCCCGAGGGCCGCTACCTTTCGGCCAATCCGGCCATGGCCGTCATCTTCGGCTACGATTCGCCCGAGGAGCTGGTGGCGGCCCTTTCGCAGATGAGCCCCTACGTGGAGAGCATGCGCCGCGAGACCTTCCTCGAGGTCATGGAGGAACTGGGCCAGGTGCAGGGCTTCGAATCCCAGGTGCGGCGCAAGAGCGGGCGCATCATCTGGATCTCGGAAAACGCCCGCAAGGTGGTGGACCTGACCGGCAAGACCCTGCACTACGAGGGCTTCGTGGAGGACATCACTCTGCGCAAGGAGGCCGAAAGCAGGCTGGTGCATCAGGCCTTCCACGACCCCTTGACCGGCCTGCCCAACCGCCTGCTGTTCCTGGACCACCTGCGCATGGCCATGGACCGCGCCCGCCGCCGTTCGGACTTCCGCTTCGCGGTGCTGTACATGGACCTGGACCGCTTCAAGATCATCAACGACAGCCTGGGCCACGACATAGGCGACAAGCTGCTGCGCCACGTCAGCGGCGCGCTGATGGCCTGCGCCCGCAGCACGGACACCGTGGCCCGCTTCGGCGGCGACGAGTTCGCCATCCTGCTCGAGGACCTGACCGCCCCGCGCGACGCCATACGCTTCTCCCGCCGGGTGCTGGACGAGATTTCTAGCCCCCTTGACCTGGACGGCCGCGAGGTGACCACCTCGGGCAGCCTGGGCATCGTGCTGCACACCGGGGGGTACGAGAGGCCCGAGTCCCTGCTGCGCGACGCGGACACGGCCATGTATCACGCCAAGGCCCAGGGCAAGGGCCGTTTCAAGGTCTTCAACAAGCGCATGCACCACCAGGCCCAGGAGCTCATGGAACTGGAGATAGAGCTGCGGCGGGCCGTGGGGCAGGGCGGTTTGTCGCTGGTGTTCCAGCCCATCGCGGACATCCAGGAGCGCCGCCTGGCCGGGTTCGAGACCCTGGTGCGCTGGAAGCGCGTCAGCGGGCGCGACATCGCCCCCTCGGAGTTCATTCCCCTGGCCGAGGAGACGGGCATCATCTACCCGCTGGACCACTGGGTCTTCGCCCAGGCCTGCTGCGCGGTCAAAGGCTTCGAGGTCGCGCTGGAGCACGCCGGGTCGGTCCTGCCCACGCCCTTTGTGACCAACGTGAACATCTCGGCCAAGCACTTCCGCAATCCGCTGCTGGTGGGCCATCTGGAGCAGGCCATGCGCGACTGCGGCGTGAGGGCCTCGTCCCTGGCGCTGGAAATCACCGAGAGCGTGCTGCTGGACAACGTGAACAGCGCCCGCGAGATCGCCGCCAAGCTGCGCGAGCTGGGCCTTGGCCTGTGCATCGACGACTTCGGCACCGGCTACTCGTCGCTGTCCTACATCCAGCGCTTCAGCGTCGACGCCATCAAGATCGACCGGGCCTTCGTGGCCGGGCTGTCTTTGGCGGAGCTGGACCCCGGCAGCGAAGCCATTGTACGCAGCCTGGTGACCCTGGGCGCGGGACTGGGCCTCAAGGTGGTGGCCGAGGGCGTGGAGACCCAGGAACAGCTGGCCTTTCTGCGCGAACTTGGCTGCCGCTATGCCCAGGGCTATCTTTTTGCCCGGCCCATGCTGCTGGAGGAGGCCCTGGAGCTTATTTCCTCCGGCGCGGCAGAGGCTTGGCCGGGTTTCCCGTAGGCCTGCCCCGTCCGGCATGTGCCCCGGCAGACCTCTTCCCCGCCGCGCGGAACTGGTGTAAGTACGTACCAGACGTACCCGGCACTTCAGCACAGGCAGGGCAAGCAATGAGTCAGACTTCCCCGGACCATGGTGGCCAGCACGCCCAGGACGCCCCGGCAGAGCGCATCAGCGGCGTGTTTTCCCAGAAGAAGACCCAGAAGATCGGCTCGGGCACCACGGCCCGCAAGACCGAGGTGGTGACCTATTTTCTGGTGGAGGAGCGCGAGGGCGGCACCATGGTGGTGCAGGCCCTGGCGGCCAACGACCTGCCCTTCGGCCCCAAAAGCGAGATCACCCGCGACGAGCTTCTGGCCAACTATCTGCCGGAACCGCAGAAGACCATGGCCCGCGCCGTTTCCAGCCTCTCCCCGCAGGAGATGGAGATCCAGAAGGCCGTGGCCCGGGGCGACAAGTTCCGCAAGCGCGGCGAGAGCTTCACCGCGGAGTTCGAGTACAACAAGGCCCTGGCCATGGACATGGGCAACGTGCGCGCCAACTTCGGCATCGGCATGTGCTACATAGCCCGAGGCGAGCAGGAGAAGGCCCACGAGGTCTTCGAACGGCTGGTGAAGCTGGACGCGGCCTTCGAGGACGAGCACAAGCACCAGTTCAACGAGTTCGGCATTTCCCTGCGCAAGGCGGGCATGCAGACCGAGGCCATGGACTACTATCGCCGCGCCCTCGAACTTTCCCCTTCGGACGAGAATCTGCACTACAACATCGCCCGGGCCGCTTTCGACAAGGGCGACGCCAAGATAGCGGCCCAGCACCTGGGCGCTTGCCTGAAACTCAACCCCGCCCACGCCGAAGCCACGCAGTTCGTGGACTACTTGAAACGCAAGAAGTTGGCCGAGGAGTAGGCTCGCCTGGCCAGCGCCCTTACGCAACACACGGACTACGCATAGCAATTTTGGGGCACCCTTCCCAGGTTGGACGGTTTGGTGTAGCGTCTGCCCAAAGCCGTCGCCCCCTTGGAAGGTCACGATGTCGGACACAGATTATCTCTCCCAGCGCATGCAGGGGATCTTCTACCAGAAGATCGTCTCCAGCATCGGCACGGGCACTACCGTCCGCAAGACGGAGCAGGTGATCCTCTTTTATGTGAAGCAACGCGACGACGGGCGGGTCGCCGTATACCGGCTGGGTCCCGATGGCCTGCCCTTCGGCAAGCCCAAGGTCATGAGCCGCGACGACCTGCTGGCCGACTTTCAGCCCGACCCCCAGAAATCCATCGAATACGCCCGCAAAGAGGCCGGCCTCGACCAGGCGATGATGAAGGCCGTGGCCCGGGGCGACAAGCTCTACAAGCGTGGCGAGACCTATTCCGCGGAGCTCGAATACAGCAAGGTCTTGACCCTGGACGAAGAACACGTGCGGGCGAACTTCGGCATCGGCCTGTGCTTCATTGCCCGCAACGAGACGGAGAAGGCCCGCGAGGTTTTCGAGCGTCTGGTGAAGATCGACGCCGCCTTCAACGATGAGCACAAGCATTTGTTCAACGACTTCGGCATCAACATGCGCAAGGCCAGCATGCAGGTGGAGGCCCTGGCCTTTTACGCCCGCGCCCTGGAACTGGCCCCCAGCGACGAAAACCTGCACTACAACATGGCCCGCGCCGCCTATGAGCTGGGCGACATGAAGCAGACCGGCAGCCACCTGGAGCGCTGCCTCTCCATGCGCAAGGACCATGCGGAGGGCCTGCGCTTCGCGGCCCACCTGAAGCGCAAGGGCAAGGCGGGCTAGACGTGCCCAAGGCCCTGGTCATCGCCGGCACCCACAGCGGCTGCGGCAAGACCTCCGTCACGCTCGGCCTCTTGCGCGCGCTGTCGCGCCGGGGGTGTCGCGTCCAGCCATTCAAGGCCGGACCGGACTTCATCGATCCCGGCCTGCACAGGGCCGCCGCCGGAACCCCAAGCCACAACCTCGACACCTGGATGCAGCCGGAAGCCGCCCTGCGCGCGTGCTTCGCCCGGCATGCGCGCAGCGCCGACGTGGTGCTTGTCGAAGGCGTCATGGGGCTTTTCGACGGCCGCAGCGGGGCGGACGAGGCCGGGAGCACCGCGCACCTGGCCAAGCTGCTGGGCCTGCCCGCGCTTCTGGTGGTGGACGCAGGCTCCCAGGCGCGCTCCGTGGCCGCCCTGGCCCTTGGTTTCTCCCGTTTCGATCCCGCCTTGCGCCTGGCCGGCGTCATCCTGAACCGCGTGGGCAGCCCCCGGCACGAGGCCATCCTGCGCGAGGCCCTGGCCTTGGTGCCCGGTATGCCTGTGCTGGGCTGCCTGAAGCGCGACGCGGCCCTGGGCTTGCCTTCGCGCCACCTGGGGCTGGTGACGGCGGACGACATGGCCGCAGCCCCGGGCGCCCTCGAGGCCAGCCTGGACGCCCTGGCGGATTGGGTGGAGCAGGGGCTGGACCTTCCGGCCCTGCTGGAGGCCCTGCCGAAGCTGGATCTTTCCGGGTTTCCCGCTGACGTGTCTGACGGGACCGCCGGTTCCGCGCGTTCCACGGTGCGCATCGGCGTGGCGCGGGACCGGGCCTTCTGCTTCCTGTATGCGGAAAACCTGCGCCTGCTGGAGGCCGCGGGCGCGGAGCCGGTCTTCTTTTCGCCCCTGGCCGACGCCGCCCTGCCGGAGAATCTGGACGGGCTGTACCTGCCCGGCGGCTATCCGGAACTTTCCGCGCGGGAGCTTGCGGGCAACGGGCCCATGCGCGCGGCGGTGCGGGCCTTCTGCGCCAGCGGCCGGCCCGTGTGGGCCGAGTGCGGCGGGTACATGTATCTGCTGGAATCGCTGACGGATGCCGACGGCGCGGCCCATGCCATGTGCGGGGCCCTGCCCGGCCGGGCCGTGCTGCGCGGCAAGCGCGCGGCCCTGGGCTACCGCGAGGCGCGCACCCTGGTGCCCGGTCCCTTCGGTCCGGCGGGAACCCTGCTGCGCGGGCACGAATTTCATTATTCGGAATTCGAGGGGGAATTGGCTTCGCCCGCCTACGCGCTCACGGCCTCGGACGGGTCGGAAGCCCTGGACGGCCAGGCCGTGGGGAACATCCTGGGCGGCTGGTTCCACGCCCATCTGGCCTCGAACCCGCAGGCCGCCAAGGCCTTTGTCGAGGCCGCCCGGTCCTGCCCAGCCTGAGCGCCAGTTCTGGCTGACGAGCCTTACTGAAGCGGGGTGCGCTCCGCCGCGCGCGTCTGCCTGCCGTACTTGATGCGCATCCTGAGCATGCCGCCCACCAGGAGCAGGCTGGCGCTGTTGGCGATGACCACGGCCGCCGCGCGGATGGTGATGCCGTAAATGAGCCACAGGGCCACGCCGATGGTCATGGCCCAGTACATGGCCAGGGAGATGTCGTCCACGGCCTTGCTGCGCCACGTGCGCCACACCTGGGGCAAATAGGCCGCCGTGGTCAGCGTGCCCGCCGCCAGGCCGATGTATTCCGTGATCGCAAATTCCATTGTGTCTCCTGGGCGCCTGTTGGCTGACGTGCTTCCGTGTGCGGAAGTGGCGCTTGTGTACCCCATGCGCCGCGCGCGGGCAACAGCCGCGCCGGGCCGGGCCATGACGGTCTGCGCCAGACGGGGCCGGAAAGGTGGGGAAAAGCCGTTGCCTTGGCCCCGCCCCTGGGAGTACAGAGCCGTTGATGCGCCCCGCGAGGACCAAGGTCTCCGGCGGGCGCCGAATCCTGGAGGCAGTTTTGTGAGCACCCCGGCCATCGAGATTTCCGACCTCTGGTTCGCCTACGACGGCGTGCGCGTGCTGGAGCAGGTGAACCTGCACCTGCCCGCGGGCGACTTTCTGGCCGTGCTGGGGCCCAACGGCGGCGGCAAGTCCACGCTGCTGCGGCTTCTGCTCGGCCTGGCAAAGCCCGGCGGCGGCGTCCTGCGCGTGCTGGGCCAGCCCGCGGGCCAGGCGGGCGGGCGCATCGGCTATCTGCCGCAGTTCACGCAGGTCTCGGCAAGCTTCCCCATCACCGTGCTGGGCGCGGTGCTCCTGGGCCTGGTGCGGCCCGGACTGGACTGGTTCCGGGGCGCGGGCCAGCGCAGGAAGGACCGCGAGGCCGCCCTGCAGGCCCTTTCGCGCGTGGGCCTTGCCGACCAGGCGGGCCGCAGGCTTTCCGATCTTTCCGGCGGGCAGCGGCAGCGCGTGTTCATCGCCCGGGCCATCGTCTCCGGCCCGGAACTGCTGCTGCTCGACGAACCCACGGCCAGCGTGGACGGCAAGAGCAGGCAGGAGCTCATGACCCTGCTCGCCGAGCTGAACCGCGACATGACCATCGTCATGGTCAGCCACGACATGTCCACCGTGGACGGGTGCGTCAAATCCATCGCCTGCGTGAACCGCAGCCTGCACCACCACGCCGATTCGCGCCTGACGCCGCAGATCTTCGCCGAGGCCATGGGCGTGGACCCGGCCGGATGCCCGGTGGAGCTTTTGGCCCACGGCCCGGTGCCGCACCGCGTGGTGCTCGAGCACGACAGCCCGGACTGCTGCGGCGGCCGCCACGCGCACAACAAAGACGGAGGGCAGCCCTCATGATGGAGGCCCTGTCCTTCGACTTCTTCCGCAACGCCCTCATGGCGGGCCTGCTGGCCAGCCTCATCTGCGGGGTCATCGGCTCGCTCGTCGTGGTGAACCGCATCGTGTTCCTGGCGGGCGGCGTGGCCCACGCCTCCTACGGCGGAGTGGGGCTGGCCTTCTACCTCGGCCTGCCCGTGCTGCCGGTCACCGCGGGCTTCTCCACCATCGCCGCCCTGGGCATGGCCTGGGTGACGCTCTCCGCCCGCGAACGGGCGGACACGGTCATCGGCGTCCTGTGGGCCGCAGGCATGGCCCTGGGCATCATCCTGCTCGACCTCACGCCGGGCTACAACTCCGACCTCATGAGCTATCTCTTCGGCAGCATCCTGGCCGTGCCCGATTCCGACCTCTGGCTCATGGCCTGGCTTTCCGCGGGCGTTCTGGCCCTTGTGGCGCTCTTTTCGCGCGGGTTGCTCGTCATGAGCTTCGACGTGGAGTTCGCGCGTTCGCGCGGGGTGCCCGTGCGCTTCCTGCACTTCCTGCTCATGGGCCTCACCGCCCTGTGCGTGGTCATGGTCATCCGCGTGGTGGGGCTGATCCTGGTCATGGCCCTGCTGACCATTCCGCCCTTCATGGCCGAGCGCCGGGCGCGGTCGCTTCCGGGCATGATGCTCATGGCCGGGCTGTTCAGCGCCGTGTTCTGCGTGGCGGGCCTGTACCTGTCCTTCGCCCTGGACCTCACCTGCGGGGCCACCATCATCGCCGTGGCCTGCGTGGGCTTCGTCATTTCCCTGGCCATTCCCCAGCGGCGCGACGCAGCCACCAATGCAACGGAGAAGGCGGCGTGAGCGCGGGCAAGAAGCCCCGCCCCGACGCCGCGGACGTCGCCCGCAGCATCCAGCGCATGGCCCTTCTGCTGCGCGCGGAGGCCAATTCCCTCATGCATTTGCGGCCCGTTCCCGGCCAGGGCCTGAAGAGCCAGCCGGGCAAGGGCCCCGGCAAGGGTTCCACGCCCGGAGGCCGACGTCCCTCGCCGTATACCGGCAAGCACTACGGGGCGCCCCAGCCCGGCGTTTTCCCGGAGCCCCGGGCGGAATCCGGCCAGGAAGAAGGCGGCTGGTGGGTGCTGGCCCAGGGACGCGAGCTGGACCCGGAGAACTTCGACGCGCGCGAAGCCGCCCGCGAGGAGCTGCTGGACGCCGTGCGCCGCGCCGGGGTGCTGGTGCCGGAGAACATCTGGGTGTGGGACGAAAGCTGCCGGGCCCAACTGGTGCTGGCCACCCTGCCCACGCAGGAGCGCGCCCAGCGCGTGGCCGAGCGCCTGGGCGAGAAGGGGCTCAAGGTCACCGTGCGCCGTGAGATGCCGTAACCGGCGAGACTTGAGGAAGAATCAGCGCGAGAACGCGGCGGGGCGCCCGCCGGAAAGCGCCAGCAGATCCGCCGGGGCCAGCTCCAGGGTGCGGTCGGACCTGCCCATGCCGCAGTAAACCGTGGGCGTGATGGCGAGCACGTCCTCGTCCATGAACAGCAGCACTTCCCCGGCCACCAGGCCGTGGCCCTGGCCATGCAGGGGCGAAACCCCGCCCGGGGCCACGCCGATGCGCTCCAGCACCGCGTGCTGGGACAGGGGCGCGAGGTCCTTGCGGTTCACTCCCACCAAAAGCGCCAGCTTGGCGTAATCCACACGCAGCGTGCCGCGCAGGGCGGCCAGCACCAGCCTGCCGTCGCGCGTGGCAAAGGCGATGGTCTTGACGATGCGCGCCACGTCGAAGGCGAGGTTCGTCTCCGCGTCGCCGATGGTGCGCGTGGGCGTGTGCTCGTGCAGGACAAAGGGCAGGCCGCTGGCCCGCACGTGGTCCAGCAGGGCCTCGAAGCCCGCGTGTGGAGAGGGCGCGCCCATCAGGCGCCTGCGGCGGCCGTGGCGGCCAGCAGAAACAGGGGGTACTCGCGCATGGTTCCCGTGGCGTCGGGCTTGCGCAGCAGATGGAAGGGCAGCAGGCGGGTAACGGCAAGGCCCAGGGCCTCGCAGTCCGAGCGCAGCGTCTCGGGGTCGAAGCCCTGGTGCGCGGCAGGCGGGTCGCCCGCCGCAGGGGAGTGGAAGCTGCCGTCCTCGGGCAGCAGGTCTCCCAACAGCAGCAGCCCGCCGGGCTTGAGCAGCCTGCGTAAGCCGCGCAGCGCGCCCGTCGCGTCTGAAATATGGTGCAGGGCCATGAGGCTCACGGCCAGGTCCACAGAGGCCGCGGGCACGGGCAGCGTGTCCAGGCCGCCCTCGTGCACCAGGGCATCGAGCTTCGCGCCCGCGAGCTTGCCGCGCAGAACCTCCAGCATGGCCGGGGAGGTGTCCACGAAGAGCAGCCGGGCAGGCTCTCTCTCGGCGAGATGCAGGCCCAGGTTGCCTGTGCCGCAGCCGAAATCCAGCACGGTTCTGCCCGCGAGGCTGCCGCCGAAATGCTCCGCAACCGCCTGCAGCACCTGGGCGTGAAAGGCCTGGCCCACGGCGGCGCGCACCGGGTTGGCGTCCCATTCCGCAGCTCTGGCGGCAAAGGCGTCGTGCATGCTCAGCCTCTCTCCGTGCCCAGGGGGCGCACGTCGATGATGCCGTGGCCCAGCAGGATGCTGGCGCATTCCGTCACCGGCAGGCCCACCACATTGGTGTACGAGCCGTTTATCCTCTCCACGAGAAAGCCCCCCAGGCCCTGGATGGCGTACGCTCCGGCCTTGTCCGCCGGCTCGCCGGTGGCGATGTAGGCCGCAAGCTCCTCGCGGCTGCTGGAGCGCATGGCCACCTCCGTGCTCACGGCGAAGCACAGGGGCTCCGTGCGGCCGGGCAGAACCAGGCAGCAGCCGGTGATGACAAGATGCGAGCGGCCGGAAAGCCGCGTGAGCATGAGCAGGGCGTCGGCTTCGTCCACGGGCTTGCCCAGCACCTGGGGAAGCTGCGTGCCCACGCCGGGCAGCACCACGATTGTGTCGGCCCCGAGCACCGTGGCTTCGGGGTAGAGGGCGGCCACGTCCATGGTCTTTTGCCGCGCCATGTGCCGGGCGTAGACTTCCGGAGACTCGCCCGGGGCCGGGGGCGGCTCCGGGGCGTTGCTCGGGCAGACTTCGAATTCCAGGCCCAGGGAGCCCAGGAGCTCGCGTCTGCGCGGCGAACTGGAGCCCAGCACCAGGGCGGACAATGTTCGGTAGGCCCCGGGGCCTGCGGGTGGAGTGAAAGCGTTGGTCATGCGCGGCTTGTGACGTCATTTTGGAACGGAGTCAATGCATGTGCGCGGGCGTAATGGTGAATTTTCTTTCGTGATTTACCTTTTTGCCCGGTGGAGCTTCGCTTGTTTCCCCCCTTGCCCGGCGCGGCGGAGTTTTGGCGCAGGCGCGGATGGAACTGCCTAGTTCATCATTATGTCGTTTTATTTCAGTATGATTCCAGCGTTGGCAGGCAATTTGCTTCAGCAGGGGTGAGCGGCCCCGGATTGTCCGGCGGCGGCAGAAAAAGGACGTGCGGCATGGGCGGACGGGACAGATACGGAATCGCGCGCGACGACGGCGGCAAAACGCTGGCCGCGGGCGGCAACTTCGCCGAGTGGTCCGTGCCCTGGTCGGACCTGATGATGATCATGTTCATGGTCTTCGCGGTGCTGTTCATCTATTCCAGCGGCCCCGGCGGGAAGGACCGCCCCGTGCCCCAGGCGCAGCCCAAGCCCGCCGAGACCAAGGCCCCGGTGGACCCCATGCAGGCCTTCCTGGGCCAGCTGAACGATCCGGTGAAGGACGGCAAGGCCTTCCAGAACGCGAACGGCAGCCCGGTGAAGGAAACCTACTACCAGTCGGACAACCTGGGCATTTCCGTGGTGCGCGAGACCGACCGCCAGGTGCGCGTGTTCCTGCGCGGCGACCTGTTCTTCGGCCCCGGGGGCGACGCCCTCTCCGAGAACAGCGGCCAGTACCTGGCGCGCATCGCCGAGATCCTGCGCGTCAGCACCGGCGCCGTGCTGGTCATTGGCCACAGCGCCCAGGACGAGACCAAGACGCCGGAGGAGAGCCTGTCGCTTTCGGCCAAGCGGGCGGCCAGCGTTGCCCAATATTTCATCCGCACCGCGAACCTGGACCCCAAGCGTTTCCTGGTCACCGGGCGCGGAAGCTTCCAGCCGGAGGTTCCAGATACGGCCAATGATGCCGGCACGCGTAACCGAAGAGTCGAAGTACTCGTCTTGACAGATATTTAGGGGGACAATCATGAGCAAGAAGAACATGCTGGGCGTGCTCCTGTGCGGAGCCATCTTCGTGGGCGGGTTCTGGATGAGCGGCGGCCTTGCCGTCTACTGGAACCTGGCGGCCTTCATCATCGTGGTGGCCGGGCTTTTCGCCGCCCTGTTCATGAGCTATCCCTTCGCGCGCATCCGCACCGCCTTCCTGGTGGCCAGAAGCGTGTATACCGAGCGCCAGCCCACGCCCGACGACATCGTGCGCATCCTGCTGGAGCTTTCCGTGAAGTCCCGGGTGGAGGGCGTGCTGTCTCTTGAGGCCGTGCGTCAGAAAATCGCCGATACCTTCCTGCGGAACGCCGTGACCTTCCTGGTGGACAACTACAAGGAGCGCGACATCCGCGAGTTCCTGAACACCGAGATGGCCTTCTTCCGCGAACGCCGCCAGCAGAGCGAGCGCGTGTTCCAGACCCTGGCCAAGGCCGCCCCGGCGTTTGGCGTGGCCGGCAGCGTCATCGGCCTCATCGGCATGCTCTCCGGCATCCAGGACACCCAGGCGCTGGTGTCGAGCATCCCCGTGGCCTTCGTGTCCACCCTGTACGGCGTGGTCCTGTCCAACATGTTCCTGGCCCCCGTCGCGGAAAGCATCAATTTCCACACCGGGGCCGAGATGCTGAACCAGAAGCTCATCATGGAAGGCATCATCGCCATCGCCAAGGAGCAGAACTCGCACCGGCTGGAGAAGAAGCTCACCAGCTTCCTGTCGCCGTCCGAGCGCGAGGGCAAGGCCGAACTGCTGAAGAGCATCACCAAGAAGTACATTACCCGCCAGCGCAAGGCCGCGGCCGCGCGGGCGGAAGAAGACGAGCAGGGCCGCGCCGCCTTCAACGACGCCGTGCCCATGCCCGCCCCGCGAGAGGAACCCTCGGGCCAGGGCCTGCGCCTGGCGCCCATGGCGCGCTAACCCCCGCCAATCCATACGCATCGAAAGGCCCCCGCTCCGCAAGGACGGGGGCTTTCGCTTTGTCCGGCCGGGCCGCGCCCTTTGATTTCTGCCCGGAATGCTGTAGAAAACGGACGAAACGCCATCCCAGGCAAGGAGCGCCATGTTTCGGATTCTCGCGGCGGATATCGGCGGCACGCACAGCCGCATGGGCTTTTTCGAGTTCACGCCCGGCGGCCTGTCGCCCAATATGGTTTCAGGGGGGGACGAGCCGCGCCTGCTGGGCGTGACGCGCCTGCGCACCCAGGAGTCGGCTTCCTTTCCGGCGCTTCTGGAGCGGCTGTTCTCCACCCCGCAGCCCTTTGCCCCGGCCGAATGCGACCTGGCCGTGCTGGCCGTGGCCGGACCGGTGGAAGGAAACATCTGCACCCCGCCCAACATCAAGTGGACCGTGGACCTGCGCGACATCGCCGCGGCGGGTCTTTCGCGCGGGGCGCTCATCAACGACTTCGCCGCCCAGGCCTACGCCTGCAGAAGCGCGGCCGGGCGCGAAGCCCGCGTGCTGCAGCCCGGCCAGGCCGGGCACCACGCCCCGGGCGGCACCATCGCGGTCATCGGCGCGGGCACGGGCCTGGGCCACTGCGCCCTGGTGCCCGATGGCGCGGGCGGGCACATCGCCGTGCCGTCCGAGGCCGGGCACGCGCCCTTTTCCTTTGTGAACGAGGAGGAGTTCGCCTTTGGCGAGTTCGTGCGCCGCACCGCGCGCGTGGACTACTGCGTGGGCGACACCATCGTGACGGGCAGCGGGCTTTCGCGCCTGCACGGCTTCTTGACGGGCGAGACCCTGGCCCCGGCCGAGGTGGCGGAGCGCCTGCCGCAGTCGCCCCGCACGGTGGAGTGGTTCGCCCGCTTCTACGGCCGGGCCGCGCGCAGCTACGCGCTGGCCGTCATGGCCCTGGGCGGCGTCTACCTGGCGGGCGGCGTGGCGGCCAAGAACCCCGTGCTGGTGGAGCATCCGGCCTTTTTGGAGGAGTTCCGCCGTTCCGCGACCCACGGGCGCATGCTCGCCGGGCTGCCGGTGCTGCTGAACGCCAACCAGGACTCCGGCGTGCATGGCGCGGCCCTGTACGGAGCCCAGCTCCTGCGCCGCCAGGGCTGAGGAATTTCCTGGCTTTCCGGGCGGTTCTCCGGCGCCTTGGCCGGGGCAATCTGGGGCTTGCTCCCAGGGGCTCTCTGGGCTAAAGAAGCTGGCTTCAACGCGAGGCACCCGCGCGAGGCAGCAGTGGACAAAACGCACCCCTACGACAAGGTCTATCCCGTCAGCTGGGACCAGCTCCAGCGGGACTGCCGCGCCCTTTCGTGGCGGCTCATGGAGCGCGGCCCCTGGAAGGGCCTCTACGCCATCACCCGGGGCGGGCTTGTTCCCGCGGCCATCCTCGCCCGTGAGCTGGACATCCGGCTCATCGACACTATCTGCATCACCAGCTACGATTGGCAGAGCCAGGGCGACGCCAGCTCCCTCAAGCGCCCGGAGGGCGACGGAGAAGGCTGGCTCATGGTGGACGACCTGGTGGACACGGGACGCACGGCGCGCCTGGTGCGCGACATGTTCCCCAAGGCCCACTTCGCCACGGTCTACGCCAAGCCCGAAGGCCGCCCCCTGGTGGACACCTTCGTCACCGAGGTGAGCCAGGACACGTGGATCCTGTTTCCGTGGGACTCCACACCCCAGTTCGTGCCGCCCATCGCCAAGACCAGGGAATAGAATTTCGCCCCAGGGAGATCTGCCTGCGGGGCAAAGCGTATTGTCCAGCCGGGCCATTCCGGTTATTGTTTCACAATTTTCCGTCGTCCGGGCGTCACCGGGCATATCCTTCAGGAGGACAAAACATCATGAAACACTGGCTGCGCACCGCGGGAGCCCTCGCGCTCACCCTGGCCCTGGCCTTGGCCGGCTGCGAAAAGGCTCCGGAAAAGGCCGCCGCTCCGGCCGCCGATGGTCCCAAGACCGGCGAACTCAAGATCGGTTTCGTGTACACCTCCCCCGTGGGTGACGCGGGCTACTCCTGGGCCCACGACCAGGGCCGCAAGGCCATCGAGAAGATGGGCAACATCAAGACCTCCTACGTGGAGGCCGTGAAAGAGGGCGCCGACGCCGAGCGCGTCATCGAGAACATGGCCCGCGGCGGCTACGACATGGTGTTCACCACCAGCTTCGGCTTCATGGATCCGACCATGAAGGTGGCCAAGGACTTCCCGAACGTGAAGTTCATGCACTGCTCGGGCTTCAAGTCGGGCGAGAACGTCAGCAACTACTTCGGCCGCATCTACCAGGCCCGGTACCTCACCGGCATGACCGCCGGCTACATGACCAAGAGCAACACCATCGGCTATGTGGCCGCCTTCCCCATTCCGGAAGTCATCCGCGGCATCAACGCCTTCACCCTGGGCGTGCGCAGCGTGAACCCCAAGGCCCAGGTGCGCGTGGTGTGGACCAAGACCTGGTTCGACCCCGCTCTGGAGAAGGACGCCGCCATCAGCCTGCTCGACGTGGGCAGCGACGTCATCGCCCAGCACCAGGATTCCGCCGGCCCGCAGGAGGCCGCCCAGGAGCGCGGCAAGTACTCCATCGGCTACAACTCCGACATGGCCGCCTTCGCCCCCAAGGCCCACCTGACCGCCGCCGTGTGGAACTGGGCTCCGCTGTACGAGTCCATCATCAAGGAAGTGCGCGAGGGCACCTGGAAGGGCAACCGCGCCATCTGGTGGGGCATGGACAAGGGCGTGGTGGACATCGCCCCCTTCGGCGCCATGGTTCCCAAGCCCGTGCAGGACAAGGTCCTGGCCCAGAAGGCCCTGTTCGTGAAGGGCGAGGACAAGGTCTTCGTCGGCCCCATCAAGGACCAGGCCGGGCAGGTCAAGATTCCCGCCGGCGTCAAGGCCGAGGACAAGGAACTCCTCGGCATGACCTGGTTCGTCGAAGGCGTGGTGGGCAGCGTCCAGTAGGGGCCGCCAGCGAAAGCAATCAGTAGGAGCCGCGTGAACCTCGTCATCCGCAAACGTGAAGAGTCCCTGGGCTGGGGCGTCCTGGTTGTCTACCTGGGCGCCCTGGCCCTGGCTTTCCTTGTTTGCGCGCTGCTTCTGGCCCTTTCCGGCAAGCCCGGCCTGGGCGGTCTGGCCATCCTCTTCCGGGGGGCCTTCGGCCAGGGGTATTCCCTTTTGGATGGCCTGGTGAAGGCCATCCCGATTTTCCTGTGCGCCCTGGGCGTGGCGCTGTCCTTCCGCATGCAGATCTGGAACATCGGGGCCGAGGGCCAGTTCGCCCTGGGCGCGGTGGGGGCCTCCTGGGTGGCGCTCTCCCTGAGCGGCCTGACCGGCTGGCTGCTCATGCCGCTGATGTTCCTGGCGGCCATGGTGGCGGGCGCGGCCTGGGGCTCCATTCCGGCCTTCTTGCGCCTGCGCCTGGGCGTGAACGAGATCATCTCCTCGCTCATGCTCAACTACATCGGCATCCTGCTGCTGGAATTCTTGGTCTTCGGCGTGTGGAAGGACACCGCGAGCTTCGGCTTCCCCATGAGCGCGGAGTTCAGCTCCGGCGGGCAGATCGCCCGCATCGCGCCCGGGGTGCTGGGCAAGCTGCACTGGGGACTCCTGGCCTGTCCCATCGCGGGCGTGGCCTACAGCGTGTTCCTGTCGCGCACGCGCCTGGGCTTTGAGCTGGCCGCCTGCGGCGAGGGCGAGCGCGTGGCGCGCTATGCCCAGCTGCCTTACGGTTTCCTGGTCTTTCTCGTCATGGGCCTGGGCGGCGCCCTGGCCGGTCTGGCGGGCAGCATCGAGACCTCGGCCACCCTGGGCCGCCTGCAGCCCACGGTCATGGTGGGCTACGGCTACACGGCCATCGTGGTGGCCTGGCTGGCGCGCCTGCAGCCCTGGGCCATCGCCTTCACGGCCTATCTTCTGGCGGCCTTCCGCGTGGGCGGAGAGGTGATGCAACTGGAGCTCCAGATCCCCGCGGCCTTCGGACCCATCATGGAGGGGGCCATCCTGCTGTGCGTGCTGGCCGGGCAGTTCTTCCTCACCTATTCCGTAAGCCTCAAGCATCCGGCCAAGGAGTCTTCCGCCTGCAAGGGCGAGGACGCCGCCGCCGACCAGGGGGCCCGCCCGTGAGCCCGGAACTCATCGTCGCGCTTCTGGCGGCCGCCGTGCAGGCGGGAACGCCCATCCTTTTCGCCACCCTGGGCGAGATAGTGTCCGAGAAGTCCGGGGTGCTGAACCTCGGCGTGGAGGGCGTCATCGCCCTGTCGGCCTTTGCGGCCTTCATCACCTGCCACCTCACGGGCTCGGCCTGGCTGGGGCTTTTGGCCGGCGGCCTGGCCGGAGCGCTTCTGTGCGGCCTGCACTCCCTGGTCTGCCAGGTGTTCCTGGGCAATCAGGTGGTCTCCGGCCTGGCGCTCACGCTCTTCGGCGTGGGCTTGTCGAACTTCCTGGGCACGCCCTACGTGGGCCAGGCCACGGCCGGCTTCGGCAAGGTCGCCCTGCCGCTGCTCTCCGACATCCCGGTGCTGGGGCCCATCTTCTTCCGCCACGACACCCTGGTCTACCTCTGCTACCTTTCCCCGGTGGCCGTGTGGTTCTTCCTGAACCGCACCAGCCTGGGCCTGGGCCTGCGCGCCACGGGCGAAATGCCCGCCGCGGCCGCCGCAGCGGGCCTGAACCCCCAGCGCCTGCGCGCCTTCGGCGTCATGGCCGGGGGCTTTTTGTCCGGCCTGGGCGGGGCGTACCTTTCCCTGGCGCACACGCACCTCTGGACCACGAGCCTTTCCGGCGGGCGCGGCTGGGTGGCCGTGGCCCTGGTGATCTTCGCCTTCTGGCGCCCGGGCCGCGCGGTCATCGGCGCGTTCCTCTTCGGCGGGGTCATGGCCTTCCAGCTTCGCCTGCAGGCCACGGGCACCAACGTGCCGTCGTCGCTTCTGCTCATGCTGCCCTATGCGCTCACGGTCATCGTGCTGGTGTTCTCCGCCGCGCGCGCCCGCAACGCCAAGGGCGGGGCCTCCGCCGCACCCGCGGCGCTGGGCGTCAACATCGAGCCGGAGGGCTAGGCCGTGAGCGACCACAGCGCACAGCAGACCGAACGCCACGGCACGGACATTTCCTTTGCCGACGTGCTGCCCCAGGTGCGCCTGACGGGCGTGACCAAGCGCTTCGGGCACATCCTGGCCAACGACGGCATCTCCCTGTCCATCATGCCCGGGCGCATCAAGGCCCTGCTTGGCGAGAACGGCGCGGGCAAGAGCACCCTCATGGCCATGCTCGCCGGGCGCTTCAAGCCCGACGAGGGCAGCATCCAGGTGGCGGGCAAGCCCGTGGACTTCGCCTCCCCGCGCGAGGCCATCGCCGCGGGCATCGGCATGGTCTACCAGCACTTCATGCTGGTGGAGAACATGACCGTGGCCGAGAACGTGCTGCTGGGCCAGGAGGGCGGCTTTTTCCTCAATCCCTCGGCCATGCGCAAGAGGGTGGGCGAACTGGCCGAGCGCTTCGGCCTGGGCATAGACGCGGGTGCGCGCGTGGGCGACCTGTCCATGGGCGAGCGCCAGCGCGTGGAGATCTTGAAGCTGCTCTACCGCGAAAGCCAGGTGCTGATCTTCGACGAGCCCACGGCGGTGCTGACCCCGGTGGAGGCCGAGTCGCTGTTCACGGCCCTGCGCGCCATGAGCGCCCAGGGCAAGGCCATCGTGTTCATCTCGCACAAGCTGGAGGAAGTGCTCTCCGTGGCCGACGAGATCGCCATTTTGCGCCGCGGCCGCATAGAGGGCGAGTTCCTGGCCTCGGAGGTGGATTCCCCGGCCGAGCTGGCGCGGCGCATGGTCGGCCGCGACGTGGTGCTGGAGATCGACCGCGACGCGGTGGCTCCGGGCCGTCTGGTGCTCGACGTGCAGCACCTCTCGGGCGAGGGGCTGGACGACGTGAGCTTCGACCTCAAGCGCGGCGAGATCCTGGCCATTGTGGGCGTGGCGGGCAACGGCCAGCAGCAGCTGGTGGAAGTGGTCTGCGGCGTTACCCGGCCCGGGGGCGGGCAGGTGGACATTCTGGGCCAGGACTGGACCAAATTTTTCCAGAGCCGCGAGAACGGCCAAGGCTGGAAGGGCGCCCTGGCCTGGATTCCCGAGGACCGCGCCGGGTTGGCCACCTGCCGCAGCCTGAATTTGACGGACAACCTGCTGCTCACCACGCGCCAGGGCTTTGCCCACGGCCAGTGGCTGGAGCGCGGCCGCGCCAGCGACACCACGCGCGGCATCGTGCGCGACCACAACGTGCAGCCGGGCAACATCGAGGCCCAGGCCTGGCAGCTTTCCGGCGGCAATCTGCAGAAGTTCGTGCTCGGGCGCGAGCTCTACCGCGAGCCCCGGCTCATCGTGGCCGAGCAGCCCACCCAGGGCCTCGACGTCTCCGCAACGGAGGCCGTGTGGCAGCGCCTGCTGGAGGCCCGCAGGACCGCGGGCGTGCTCCTCGTCACCGGCGACCTCTCCGAGGCCCTGCAACTGGCCGATCGCGTGGCGGTGATGTTCCGGGGCCGCATCATGGGCCTGTTCCCGGTGGCCGACGCGGCCCAGGTGGAGCGCATCGGCTCCCTCATGGCGGGCCTCAAGGACTAGGCGCGCATGGCCGGCCCCTGGCGCATCGAGCCCTTTCAGCCGGGCCAGCGGGACGGCGTCATCGGCCTCATCTCCGGCATCCAGCGCGGCGAATTTCAGCTTCCCATCACCCCGGCGGACCAGCCGGACCTCATGGACATTCCCGGCTTCTACGTGAAGGGCGCGGCCAACGGCAGCCAGTGGGGCCCCGGCTGCTTCCTCGTGGCCGTGGACGAGGCTGGCGCTGTTGCGGGCAGCATCGCGCTGCTGAACATCGGGCCCGACGCGCATGGAGCGGGCCAGGGCGCTTTGCGCAAGATGTTCGTGCGCGCGGACGCCCGTGGCTCAGGACTTGCCGCACAGCTCTTGGCGGCCCTCGAAACTTGGTGCGGGCAGCACGGCGTGACGCGGCTCTTCCTGGGCACCACGGACCGTTTCCTGGCCGCGCACCGCTTCTACGAGAAGCACGGCTTCACGCGCGTGGGGAAAGACTCCCTGCCCGCGACCTTCCCGGTCATGAGCGTGGACACGGTGTTCTACGCCAAGGCCCTCGCCTCAAGCTAAAGATTCAAAAACATCGGGCTGTTGCACGATGGGCAGCAGTCCTTCTCGCTCTTGAACCCGCAATTGGGGCAGGTGTGTTCCTGCACGGGCGCGGCAGGGTTGTGCTCGCCGCACATGCGGCAGTGGGTGAAGTCCGGGGCGTTGTCGGCCTTGCACTTGGGGCAGGTCCACTTGGCGGTCTGTTCGGCCATGGCGTCCTCCTTCGGCTATGCCGGGGGGCTGTGAACGCAGGGGGGAAGGCCGGGAGGCCTTTCCATGCTCACAAGATACGGCAGGGCGGGGAAACTGGCAAGGGGCTCAAAAGAGCCACACGCCCAGGGTCACGCCGCAGAGCACCACCCAGATGGGGTCCACGCCCCGCCACAGGGCGAGGGTTGCGCCTGCGCACAGTACGGCCTTGAGCGCGCTCCAGTCCATGCCGCGCGCCAGCTGGATGCCCACGGCCAGGATGAGCCCGCCCAGGGTGGAGAGCACTCCGGCCAGGGCCCGGCGGAAGGGCTGCCAGGCCAGCAGTTTCCCTGCGCTGGGCACGGTGAGCATGAGGATGAAGAAGGACGGGGTGAAGATCCAGGCCCCGGCGGTGAGCGCGCCCAGCACGCCCGCGATGTGGTAGCCCACGAAGCAGGAGCCGAGCATGAACGGGCCCGGCGTCACCTGGGCCAGGGCCATGCCGTCCATGAAGGTCTCGGCGCTCATCCAGCGGTGCAGGTCCACGGTCTCGTGGTACAGCGCCGGGAACACGCCGTAGCCGCCAAAGGCGATGAGGTCGGCCTTGGCCATGGACAGGGACAGGTCGAAGAGCAGTGGCGAGAGGAAGAAGGTGCCCACCAGCCAGCACAGGGCCAGCCCGGCCAGCAGAAGCACGCCGCGCACGGGCACCGGCGTGTCGCTCAGGGTCACCGGAGGTGCGGTTTCGTCGCGGAAAACCACCGGGCCCACGAGGGCCGCGCCCAGGATGATCCAGGCCGGGCCCACGCCATACAGGAAGAGCGCGCAGGCCAGGAGCGTGAGCCCCACGCGCCGGGGGCCGCGCGCATACTTGAGCCAGAAATCGTACACCGCCAGGGCGATGATGCCCAAAACCACCACGGACAGCCCCTGCATGGCCGAGGCCGTGACCGTGAGGCCCTGCGCCGCGTGGTAAAGGGCCGAGAGCGCCGTGATGAGCGCAAGGGCGGGCAGGCCGAAGCCGATGAACCCGGCCAGGGCGCCGGGCAGGCCGCGCAGGCGCAGGCCCGTGTACGCGGCGATCTGCATGAGCGTGCCGCCGGGAATGGCCTGGCACACGGCCAGCCCCAGCTTGAAGTCCTCCGCCGTCAGCCAGCCGCGTTTCAGGATGTGCTCGCGCATGAGCGGCATCATGGCCGGGCCGCCGTAGGCCGTGGCCCCCACGCGCAGGAAGCAGCGGAAGATTTCCCCCAGGCTGGCGCGGGCAGGGTTGCCTGCCGGGACCTCGGTCACCGGGGCTTCGCTCACGGGCGCAGGAGCTCCGCGCGCACCTTGGCCACGGCCTTGCGCAGGGGCTGCGGCCTGGGATCGACCTTGCCCTGGGAGAGGTGGGCCTCGCCCGGCAGATACAGGGCGAAGTGGCCCGGGTGCAGGGTGAACAGCGCCGTGAAGCGGTCCGGGTGTTCGTAGGTGGCCGCGTCGCGCGCGGGGTCGTAGGGCGTCTTTTCCGCCAGGCCCTCCAGGGCGAAGCGCGCGTGCACCTCCGGCCCGGTGAGGGGCAGGTGGATGTCCGCGTAGCGCTGGTGCGCCTCAAGGGTAGTGTCGAGCAGGGCCTTGGTGGTGGTGTCGAAGACCACGACGTAGATGTCGCGGCCCTGGATCTCGTATTCGCCAGGCTCGGTGTCCGGTCCCAGGGCCAGCAGGCGCCCGAAGGCCAGCTTCCAGGCGGGCAGGGCGCTGTAATCGGCCCAATTGGGCAGGGCGTCGAAGATCATCTTGGGCCTCCGGGTGCCGCGGGGCGGACGTGTTAGAGCGCGCCGGGCGTCTTGGCCGCCGGGGTGGGGGTCGTGCCGTCCACCGGCTTGGTGGTTTTGACGATCTTGTTGTTCAGCACGTTGTTGTTCAGCTGGGTCTTGGCCTGCTTGGTGGTGGTCTTGCTGGGCTTCACTGTGTCGCGCGAGGACGGCACCGGGGACGGCGTGTAGAAGTCGTTGGCCAGGGCCGGGGCGGCAAGGACGATGACGGCCGCCAGGGCGGGCAGCAGGCTGGAAAACAGGCGGGTGATGCGCGGACGATGCATGGGAGCCTCCTTGGTTCAAGGCGTGTCCGGACCCGTTTCTTGTAGGGAGGGGGGGCTGTGGCGTCAAGGGCGTCGGCGGGCGAATCTGGCCCCGGAAAAAGGCTGCGCCCGCCCGGCACAAGGACCGGACGGGCGCAGGAATCGTTTGAATGCAGGGACTAGGCTTGCGCTTCGGGCGCGGGGGCCGTCTTCTTGGCGGGCTTCTCGGGCAGCTTGCCGGTCATGACGATGGTGTCGCGCACCACGGCCACCGGGCGGTGGGTGGGCTTCTGCGACAGGCAGTTGACCGGGCAGGCGTCCACGCACACGCCGCAGCCCACGCAGGCGAAGAACTCCAGCGTCCAGGTGCCCATGGTGCCCTCTTTGGACACGGTGAGGCACTGGGACGGGCACTTGCGCGAGCAGGAGCCGCAGAAGATGCAGCGGTCGATGTCGTTCACCAGTTCGCCGCGCGCCGTGGTGAAGGGATCACGCACGAAGAACGGGTAGTTCCGCGTGACGGGCTTGCTGAACAGGTTCGAGATAACGGTAGGGAGCATTTTCATGATGGCTACCTCTCCGTGCAGCTGATGCAGGGGTCGATGGACAGGACCACAACCGGCACGTCCGCAAAGTCCAGCCCGGGCAGGATGGCCGCCAGGGGGGGGATGTTCGCGAATGTTGGGGTGCGGATGCGCACGCGCTCCAGGAACTTGTCGCCGTTGCCCTTGAGGTAGTACAGGCACTCGCCCCGGGGCTGCTCCACGCGGGTGATGACCTCGCCCTCGGGCTTGCCCTTCACCTTGGCGGCCAGTTCGGAGTCGTCGAGCTTGTCCAGGGCCTGGCGCACCAGGTCGATGGACTGCAGGGACTCGCGGAAGCGCACGTTGGAGCGGGCCCAGCAGTCGCCGGCGGTCTCCACGATGGGCTCAAACGCGATCTCGTCGAAGCCCGCGTACTTCAGCTGGCGCATGTCCTGGGCCACGCCGCTGCCGCGCAGCATGGGGCCGGCGGCGCCCAGGTCGTAGGCGGCCTGCTTGGGCAGCACACCCACGCCCTTGGTGCGCTTGCACACCGTGGCGTCGTGCATGATGGTGCTCTGCAGATCCTTGATGCCGGCCTCGACCTCGACCAGGGTGTCCTTGATCCAGCGGATCTGGGCCTCGTCGAGGTTGGCGCGCACGCCGCCCACCACGTTCACCGAGACGATGACGCGGTTGCCGGTGGTGGCCTCGTTCAGGTCCATGACCTTTTCGCGGATCTTCCACAGCTGCATGAAGAGGGACTCGAAGCCGAAGCTGTCGGCGAAGAGGCCCAGCCACAGCAGGTGGCTGTGCAGGCGGTGCAGTTCGCTCCACACCACGCGAAGCATCTTGGCGCGGCGGGGCACCTCGATGCCCATCATTTCTTCCATGCCCTGGCAGTAGCAGAGCGAGTGGATCATGGAGCAGATGCCGCAGACGCGCTCGACGATCTGGATCATCTGGTTGTAATCGCGCTTGGTGGCAAGCAGCTCCAGGCCGCGGTGCACGTAGCCCAGGGTGGGCAGCGCCTCCACGACCTTCTCGTCCTCAACCACCAGGGAGAGGTGGATGGGCTCTGGCAGCACCGGGTGCTGCGGACCGAAGGGGATGACGGTGCGGGCCATTAGAGCACCTCCTTGGCGACGGTGCCGCTGGACTTCACCTGCATGCGGCAGAACGGCGAAGTGGCGGGCGTCTGCAGGCAGTCGTTCAGGAGCTTGCCCTGGTAGTCCAGCACCAGACCATCGAAGGTGATGCCGAACTGGTCGCGGATCTCGTTCTCCACCAAAAAGGCGGTGAACAGGACGCCGGAGATGCTGGGCACGCTGCCGCCTTTCTTGACGGTGAGGCGCAGGTTCTTGAGCTCCAGGTTCTTGTCGAAGTGGTACAGGATCTCCATGTTCTCGGCGTCGATCTCGACGCTGGACAGGGTGATCAGGCGGTAGCCGTCCGCCTTGAGCTTGGTCACCTCGGCCACGATCTGGGCGGGGGTGACGGGGGTTGCTTCAATACTCATCAGCTTGCCTCCAAAATGCCCTTCAGCTTGCCCAGGCCCGTAACGACCGCGTCCATGATGGCCTCGGGCTTGGCCGGGCAGCCGGGGACGTAGACGTCGACGGGAATGACCTTGTCCACGCCGCCCAGAACGTTCGGGGCGTCGCGGAACACGCCGCCGGAACACCCGCAGGCGCCCACGGCGATGACCAGCTTGGGATCGGGCATCTGGCTGTAGATGTTCTTCAGGATCTGGGCGTTCCTGGGATTCACGGTGCCGGTGACCACGAGCACGTCGGCGTGGCGCGGGTTGCCCACGTTGATGATGCCGAAACGCTCAACGTCGTACACCGGGGTGAGGCAGGCCAGGGTCTCGATGTCGCAGCCGTTGCACGAGCCGCAGTCGAAGTGCATCAGCCACGGCGACTTGATTTGCGAAGTTTTGAGGAATGACATTGCATTACTCCATGTACAGCCAAAGGAGGTTTGCGGTCGCCAGGACCAGGGAGATGGGCGCCACAACCTTCAGCATGTGCCGCCAGGTGAGGCGGGCGCTGATGTTGTCGATGACCAGGGCCGCGAAGAGGAACACGGACGCGGTGACGACCATGCTCAGCACGCTGGTGGCCCACAGGAAGGAGCAGATCCAGAGCACCACCACCACGTCGGCCCAGTGGGCGATCTCAAGCAGGGCGAAGTCGCGGCCGGCGTAGTCGGTGTACACGCCGCGGACGACTTCCTGGTGCATGTGGTGGGAGGCGGAGATGTCGAACGGGGACTTGCGCAGCTTCACCAGCACCACGAAGAGCAGGCCGGGGATGAGCAGCGGCATCTTGAACAGCAGCGGCTGGCTGGAGGCCATGAAGCTGTAAGCGTCGAAGCCGCCGGAGACCTTGGCCATGCACAAAATGGCCACCAGGAACACCGGCTCGTAGGCCAAGAGCTGGAACAGCTCGCGCTGGGCGCCGAGCTTGCTGTAAGGGGAATTGCCGCAGAAGGCGCCCAGGGCCACGAAGCTCGCGCTGGCGGCCTGGACGAAGAAGCACATCAGCACGTCCGCGCCGGCGGCCAGGAGCACGTCGGACGCAAGCGATGCGACGAGCGCCCAGCGAACGAACAGGCCCTGCCAGTGGCTGGCCGGGGCAATGACCTTGGACCAGAGTTTACCGGCATCGTAGAAGGGCTGCAGCAGGGGCGGGCCCATGCGCGACTGGAGCCGCGCGGTGACCACCCGGTCCACGCCGGCCACCAGGCCGCCCAGAAGGGGCGCCAGGATGAGGCCGGCCACAGCGAGATAGAAGGTCGTCAGATTCATATGATGGCACCTCCCACCAGGGCCAGCAGGAGCGCCGCGGCAAGGACGCCCGCAAACTTGGTCAGCTTGGATTCGCCAAAGATCTCGATGGCGTATTCGTTACCTTCAGTCAGGGTCCAGTTGCGGCCCAGGGGACCGATGTAGGTGCCCTTCTCGGCGGAGGGCAGGCCTCCGATGTACGGCGTGGCCAGGGTGACGGAGCTCTGCCGGGCCAGCACCTTCATGCCGATGATCCAGGCCAGCATTGCCACCACGAACAGGGTGGGCAAAAGGCCCCAGCCGCCGGCCAGGGCGCTGGCGAAGCCGGCGTCGGGCAGGAGCAGGGCGTTGAGCCAGGGAGCGGCCATGCCCAGGCCGATGGCCCCGGCCAGCATGGCCAGGATGGGCGTGCTGGTGAGGGCGGAGCTGTGGGCGTTCTTGGCCTCGATGGACTTGCCGCTCATGATGGTGCCCGCGAAGCGGACCCAGCACACGACGCCGAGCGCGCTGCCCAGTGCGATGAGCACCATGGCCACGGGGCTGGCGGCGGCGGCCTCAAGGGCGGCCCACTTGCCAACCAGCATGCCCAGGGGCGGCAGGATCATGGCCATGGCGCCCGCGGCGGCGGCCAGGGCGGTCACCGGGCTGATGGCCACGATGCCGCGCAGGTCTTCCAGGTCGCGGCTGCCCACGGTCTGTTCCATGTCGCCCACGCAGAGGAACAGGAGTCCCTTGGTGGCGGCGTGGATGACCAGCAGCACGACGCCCGCGGCCAGCGCGATCGGCGTGCCGATGCCCGCGCAGGCGATGATCAGGCCAAGGTTGGCCATGGTGGAGTAAGCGAGGACCTTCTTGGCGTTGCTCTGGCCCAGGGCCAGGGCGCTGGTGGCGAAGAAGGTGAAGGCGCCCACCAGGGCCAGTACGCGGCCGGTGGTGGTGCTTTCAAGCACCGGGCCCAGGCGCAGGCAGACGAACACGCCGACCTTGACCATGGTGCTCGAGTGCAGGAGCGCGGAAACCGGAGTGGGTGCGACCATGGCGCCCAGAAGCCAGGACTGGAAGGGCATCTGCGCGGCCTTTACGCAACCGGCCAGGGCCAGGAGCGCGATGGGCAGCATGGAGGCGCCCGCCCACAGGGCCGGGTTCACGAGGGCGTGGATGTCGGCCAGGCCGAACTGCTTCTGGATCAGGATGATGCCGCCGTGCAGGAACACGCCGCCCATGCTGTTGATCCACAAGGCGCGGAAGGCGCTCTTCTTGGCTTCCTCGGTCTGATCGTGACCGATGAGCAGGAAGGAGCACAAGGTCGTGGCTTCGTAGAAGGCCGCGAACACGCGCAGGTCGTTGGACAGGGCCAAGCCGTTCATGAAGCCCAGGAAGGCGAGCAGGATCAGGAAGAAGCCGGGCTGCTTGCTGACCTTGAGGTGCAGGTGCTCCTCGTGGTGCTTCATGTAGGGCAGGGCGAAGATGCAGATGAGCGAGCCCGCGAGGGACACCACCAGCACCAGGGCCAGGGAGAGGCCGTCGCAGAACACGGCGGACTGGGCTGCGGCCGGGGCGGGCAGCCCCATGACGCTGTAAGCGGCCAAAGCCAACTGGGCGATGGCGAACACGATGACCAGCAGATGTTTGGCCAGCACGCCGCGCACCAGGAAGTAGATGGGCAGCGCGAACGCCGCTCCTTCCGCGATGTGCAGTGCGGTTTCAGAAGACATAAAGCCAGGATTGGCCGTCAACGGGGCCTGGGAGGCAACGCCCAGGGCTCCGACGGCCAACGCCGCGCCAGTGGCCAGCACCAGCGCCGACCGCACGCCTGGGCTTCTCAGCACCAGGCAGGCAAGGCCGGCAACCAGGGGCCATAAGACAAGAACCCCAATGTACGCATCAAGCATGTTTTGAAACCCCCTCAAAAACTTGATGAACTTTTCTGAACGCAGGCAATTATCTCAAAACGTCCACCAAGGAAAGGGGGCACTGTCGGAAAAAATGGAAATTCCGCGGTATGAATTAACCGGGGAGCAAGGACGCTGTAGGGCGGATGGAAAAACGAAAAAAAATGTCAGCTAGCCGACACGAATGCCGGCTGAATTGTTCAGGCCTGAAAAGAGGTTGTTTGAAACAGGAATACGAATGAATCTTATGTGCGCGAAGGGGCGGGGAGGGGCTTGGCCAGGGAGCCGGGACGGATATTCACACCATCCTGCATGATGGCTTCCGCATTGCCCTTGGCGACGGCGAAAACCAGGGCCTTGCCCAGGATCTTCTCGGCGCGCTCGTCCAGCACCTCCACCTCGGCGTTCTCGGCCAGGGGCTTGTCCGAGGCCAGGCTGAAGTAGATGCGCTGGCCTTCGGGCGAGGCCATGGCCCGGAAGATCTCGGTCATGCCTTCCGCGCGCAGGGCCTGGGCGATCCGGCGCGAGAGCAGGAGGCTGGCGAGCATGGGCAGCAGGGCCAGGGGCAGCAGGCAGGCGGCCACAAGGTAGGGTGAAAGGCCGGTGCTGCGCTCGGTGAGGGAGAGGGCCGCGGCCTGCACGCCCTTGGCGTCCTTGTGCACGCGGAAGCGGTAGGCCTGGCGCGGCGCGGCCTCGGTGCCGTTGGCCTGGTAGTACATCACCACGGAATACTCTTCTTCCGGGGCGTCGGCCGGGATGACGGCCTCGACCCTCCAGAGGGTGCCGCCCAGCCAGAAGCCGGAGAAGGTCTCGATGAAGCGCAGCGCCACATTGGGGCTGGTGGCGCGCAGGGAAAGGTCGGTGAGCTTTTCCGCGCCGCGCGGCATGGGATCGGTGAGGTTCAGCGACTGGCCGGGCACGAGGTCGTAAAGGTTCGGGTCCTTGCGGCCCCCGGCCACCATGCCGTCCACGGTGAAGGCCAGGATGAGGCAGATGACGAGCGTGCCGCAAAGGCCGGCGAGCTTGCGCCTGGCAGCGAGGGAGCGGAAAGTCATGGCGGCCCTAGGCGTTTTCGGTGCGGTCGCGCAGCTTGCGGAAACCGGCGATGCCAATGGCCAGGGTGGGCAGGAACATGGCGAAGAAGGTCTTCATGAAGGTGGCGGTGAAGGCCTCGGGCGCCACGGAGGTGGCGGCGGACATGGCGATGCAGAGCTCGGCGATGATGCCCAGGTCGATCATGCCGATGAAGAGCTTCTGACGGCCGTTCATGCTGATGCGGGGGGCGTCGTTGTCATCGTTCAGGATCATGCCGTGCTCCTTGTTTGGTCCTTCGTCTGTGCCGTGTGTGGCGGGCCGGGTCGCCCCGGCCCGCCGTGTCTCGTCAGGCGATTACTTCTTGAAGATGTTGGTCTTGCTGATGTTCATGAAGCGCAGGGCCTTGCCCTCTTCCTTGTAGTACACGCGGGCTTCGTCGCCGGCGTCCCAGGTGTTGTCGGGCATGGCGAAGTACTCTTCCGGCAGCTGGATGACGGACAGGGTCTTCTGACGGCCGGAGTAGATGGTCACGGTCTTCTTGTCCTTGTCGATCACGGGGAACTTCTTGGCCTTGTCCGCTTCCTTATCATAGACGAGCGGATGGTTCTTGTCGATGTTCTCCTTGTAGTCGACCATGACGAAGTCGATGGTCTTGAAGTTCTGCGTGGCCGGGTCGAAGATGGTGATCTGGTTCTTCTTGTTGTCGATCTTCATGCGGCCGCCGGCCTTGGGCTCCGGTCCCACCTCGGCGGGGTCGGTGGGCATCGTGTAGGTGACGGGCGGCAGATAGGTGTAGTCCGGGTTCTGGGTGTCGTTGGCCTTGTCCCGGATCATGACCATGGTCTTGGTGTCCTTGTCGTACTTGATGACGCGGCCCTGATCGACCTTGCCGGGCTCGGAGCAACCCACAAGCAGCATCAAGGGCAGGGCCACGAGCAGGGTGCGCCACATGCTTTTCATGCTCATAACAGTCTCCTTCAGAAGTTCACTAGCGTGGTTGGTTGTTCCGGTTAGCCCTTGGCCGCCTTCATGGCCAGTTCCTTCTGACAACCCTGGATGAAGCGCACCAGGATGTAGAGCGACAGGCCAGAAACCACGGTCAACACCACGGCAGTGGAGGCGTCGTCGAGCAGCGGGATGCTGAACTGCTTGGCCGCGAGCTTGAGCACGATGGAGGTGATGCAGCCGATGACCGCGACGCCGAAGGCGTAGCGGATGCCGTAACCCTTGATGTACTTGGTGGCCACAGCGCCAACCTGAGCGCCCATGGAGGCGCCGATGAGCATGATGACCGCGGCCACGAGCTCGGTGCGGCCCTTGTACGTGTAGGTGCCGGCGCCGTACAGGCCGGAGATCATGACCTCGAAGAGGTCGGTGCCGACGGCCACGTGGGTCGGGCAGCCGACGATGTAGATGAGCGAAGGCATGCGGATGAGGCCGCCGCCGATGCCCAGGATGCCGGCCAGCCAGCCGGTGAGGAAGCTCACGA
>CAYUOW010000024.1:7869-32629 GCA_964446455.1 uncultured Desulfocurvus sp. | reverse complement strand
CGTGGTTCGGCTACTGGCACCCCAACGTCCACTCCATGCTGACGGAAGTCATCTTCTGCATCACCTGCTACTGCCTGGTGCTCGTCATCGAGTACGTTCCCCTGGTTCTTGAGCAGAAGCAGCTGAACAAGATTCCCTTCCTGCACCACCTCGCCCACAACATGCACGTGAACATGGCGCTCTTCGCCGGCATCGGCGCGTTCCTGTCCACGTTCCACCAGGGTTCGCTGGGCGGCATGTACGGCGTGCTGATCGGCCGTCCCTACGCCTTCCGCGAGGGCTTCTTCATCTGGCCCTGGACGTTCTTCCTGTTCGTCCTGTCCGCGGTGGGCTGCGGCCCCATCTTCACCGTGCTGTGCTGCACCTTCATGGAGAAGATCACCGGCCGCAAGCTGGTGGACTTCAAGACCAAGGCCCTCATGGGCAAGATCGCCGGCACCATGCTCACCGTCTACATCTTCTTCAAGATTCTGGACACCTGGGCCTGGGCCAACAACTACCTGCCCAGCGTCGGCATGACCTTCGACCAGATGTTCTACGGCGTCATCTACGGCAAGTGGCTGATGTTCTCCGAGATCATCCTCTGCGGTCTGGTTCCGGCCATCATGCTCATCACCCCGAGCATCCGCAACAACCCGACCATGCTGTACACCGCGGGCATCCTGGACTGCATCGGCGTGACCCTGAACCGCTACCTGTTCACGGTCCAGGCCATCGCCATCCCGGTCATGCCCTTCGACTCCTGGCAGACCTACGCCCCCAACTGGGCGGAGTGGGCCACCAGCGGCATGATCGTCGCGTACGGCTTCCTGGTCATGAGCCTGTCCTACCGCTACCTGCCCGTGTTCCCCCAGGAACGCGCCCTGAACAAGTAGCCGCAAGACAGTCGATTCGCACACAAGAGCCCGGCCGCAAGGTCGGGCTCTTTTTTTGTGGCTGGGATGGAAATACGAGGAGCAGAGGCCAGGGCCAGAGTGTCCGACTCAGCTCTGTGCCAGATAGGCTGTGCTTAAAGCGGACGGATTCTGCGAAGAAGATGGGCGAGGCGCTTTGAAAGGCCTGCTGTTTGGGAGCTTGAGACCGCCAGGCGCAAAAAAGCCCCGGCGGCGCTGAAACGTGCGCGCCGCGCGAGGCTGGTGGTTCTTCCGGCTTTTGCTGGCTGTGGCGAGAACTAGGCGACAGCCACCTTGCCGCCCTCGATTTCCCGGCGAACGTCCTCCAGGTCGATGACCACGGGATCGATCATGCTGTGCCCGCCGCGCTCGCCCCAGACATGTTCCATGGCGAAGCGGCCGTCGTAGCGCGCATCGTCAACGATGAAGAAGCCATCCTCGTGCATGAGGCGATCCCAGCGGTGCACGAAGAAATCGAACTTCCGCGGATCGTATCCGGCCACGTTCTCCCAGCGCCAGGTGAGCGAGCAGACCTCGTCCACATAGCCCATGAGGGTGAGAAAGCGCGCCTTGCTGTCCAGGTACATGCGCCGGCGCAGCAACACCGCAGCTTCCTTGATGACCTTCGGGTCGAGGGGCACTTGCTTGCCGTCCAGGGTCACCTCCACCACGGAGTCGTCGCCGAGCTTCATGCCGCAGGTGCAGGTGTTGCCCTTGCGCCACCACTCCAGGTACTTGGTCTTGTAGATGCCGCGACCTTCCTCCCGAACCTTCTCCGCCGTGGTAGAGGACACTGGGTGCAGGGCGAGGTCACAGCAGCGGCCGGTGATGGTCAAACACAATTCCATGAGGTCCTCCTGGGGACTGGTTTGGTTGGTGGCTTCACCCGATCTCAGGTCCGGGCATCAGGTTCGTCAGCGTTTATGGGCCAGGGCTTGCCGTTCAGCGTGCCCGGACCGGTGAGCCTACTTGCTCATGTCCACAGTCTTGAGCCTCGGTGTGTGGGGAACGACCCGCACCCGATGCGCCTGACGAAGGCGTGCGAGCTGGATGGCGCTCATTTTTGCGGCGATCTCGCCGTATGGCGAAGAGATGTCGATGATTTCCAGCGCGTTCTTCGGGCAGGCCTCGACGCAGGCGCAAACCTCCTTGCCATTGTCGGCGCGCCATGCCTGGCAGAGGTCGCACTTCTTGGCCGAAGCCTGGTCCTTGCGTCCTGTGAAGGCCAGCTCTCCCTCAACGCCGACTTCGATGGCGCCGAAGGGGCAGGCCATGACGCACATCTTGCATCCCACGCACATCTGCTCGTTGACCCTGACCACGCCGTCGACGTGGTGGATCAACCCGAACTGGCAGGCGCTGGCGCATGGCGCGTCGAGGCAGTGGTGGCATTGGGTGGGGAACTTGAGGTTGTCGACCTTCACGACCTTGATGCGGGGCATGACCGGCAGGCCGCGCTTCTTAGCTTCCTTGTACGGGATGTTGATATGGGCGCTCACGCAGGCCATTTCGCATTTCTTGCAGCCGATGCACTTGTCCGGGTTGGCGTGAACGATGAAGTTATGGGTCGGATTCGACATGTTCGTCACCCTGCTGTGGTTTTTTCGACTTCAATGCTTTCCACGTACAACTCGCGCCCGGTGGCGAGCTTCACAGAGCCCATCTTGCACGAGGGGCAGCGCAGCATCCTGCCCGGCCCCCTCGCCTCGGTTCCGCAAACCATGCACGTCCCGGTGGCCGGGATGCGCTTGATGACCAGTTTCGCCTTGTCCGCCACGGTCCCCTCGGACAGCATTTCAAAGCAGGCCGTCAGAGTTGTCGCCTCCACTCCGGCCAGATCCCCGATGCAGAGGCAGACCTGATTCACTGCGTTTACCTGCGCCTTTTGGGCTTCGTCGGCCACAATGCCCAGAATGCTCATCGCCATCGATGACTCATGCATCACGAGAGTCCTGCATATTTTTCAGACATATATAGCTTGCAATACCATTTTCTGGCGGCAATTTCTGTCAGCAGGACGACGATTGAACAAAATTTCACAAGCTTTGTTTGTTCTGTGACGGCCGCATGAAGTTTCAACTTCTTCCTGCCTAGCGTTCAGTGCATGAAATGCACGGGTCGATGCTGTTTACGATCAGGGCGATATCTGCCACTTGGCAGTTCGCCATCATGATTTGTAGCGCTTCCCAGTTCATGTAGGTCGGAACGCGCCACTTCAAGCGCTGGGGGGTGTCCGTGCCGTCAGAGCGCAAGTAGTAGAAGACCTCGCCCCTGGGGGCTTCGCTCCGCGCCACGGCCTCGCCCGGCGGAATCACCGGAATGTCCGCGATGCTGATCGGTCCGCCGGGGAGCTGGCGCAGGCACTGCTCGATGATGCGCACCGACTGGACCGCCTCGCGCAGCCGCAGGAGCGCCCGGGAATGCACGTCGCCCTTGGTGTCGGTCTGCACCTCGAAGTCCAGGTCGGGGTACACCGCGTACGGAACCTTGCGGCGCAGGTCGTAGGCCACGCCGGAAGCCCTGGCCACGGGGCCGACCACGGCGTGGCGCCTGGCTTCATCTGCGGACAGGATGCCGATGCCCTGGGTTCTGGTGCGGATGAGCGGGTCGCGTTCAAAGACCCCATAGAGCTCGTCGAGCTGGGGCTTGAGCTGCTCGATCTGGCCGAGGAGGAAGGAGGCGGTCGCATCGTCGATGTCGCAGCGGCAGCCGCCGATGATGCACTGGCCCAGGTTCATGCGGTTGCCGTAAACGCCTTCCTTGGCATCCTGCATGATCTCCCGGACTTCCATGGCGTGCATGAACAGGGAGTCGAAGCCCGTAAGGTGGGCCATGATGCCGACGTTGAAGAGATGCGAGGCGATGCGCTTCACCTCGTCGGCGATGACCCGCAGATACTTGGCCCGCTCTGGAACGCGGATGCCGCTCAGGTTCTCCACCGCCATGCAGTACGTGGCCGGGTGGCTGTTGGAGCACAGCGAGCAGACCCGTTCGGTGAGGGTGACGTTCTGGAAGTAGTTGCGCTGCATGGCCAGGGCTTCCATGCCGCGGTGCACATGGCCGGCGGCAAGCTCCACGGCGCGCACCGTCTCGCCCTCCACCTTGATGTCGAAGTACATGGGCTCTTCAAGGGCCACGTGCAACGGGCCCACCGGCAGTGTGTAGGTGGTGGAGGCCATCAGTTCTTTTCCCCCTTGGTCCATTCGGGCAGCTGCTTTCCTGCGAACACCTTCTCCCACAGCGTGGAGGTCGAGGCGCCGTTCATCATGGTGGAGAGCGGAACCAGGCGGTCGAGTATGGCCGCGTCGAGGTTCTGGTCGAGGAACAAGCGGCGCGGGTTCGGATGATTATCCAGGGTGATTCCGTAGAGTTCGGCGAACTCCCGCTCGTTCCAGTCCGCGTTCTTGAACCACGGGGTGATCGAGGGCACCCTGGGCGGGGTATCGGGCAGGCAGACCGAAACGGTCAGCACCACGCCGTCCAGGTCGAAATGGTAGGCGATCTCGTGCCCGTCCAGGCGGGCGAACTTGTCGGTGCGGTAGGCGGTGACGGTCATGAGGCGGGCGCCGCTCTCGGCGAGCAGGGGCGCAATCGAGAGCAGGGTCTCCGGCTCGCAGAGCTGCGCCCAGCCGAAGAAATTGCCGTTCACGTCCGAGGTCCACTTCAGACCTCCCTTGCCAAGAACCTGGGCCACCGCCTTTTCTGCGGACTGCTTCGCTATTTCGTTCATGGGTTATCCTACGTGGGAATGGGGTGGACCTGCGTGCGCGACGTTGCGGACGATGCTCTGCCGCTTGCACTGGGGGCACAGCAGAAAACGCTCTGGACTGCCCGCGCCGAGCTTGTCGACGATGGCCTTGGGACGCGGCTGGATCTTGGCACCGCACTGGGCGCATTCGCCAAAGGGAATGAAGCCGGAAATGCAGTTGGAGAACATCTCCGCGCCCGTATGGGCAAGGTGCCAGTTGCTGGACATGGTCAGCGCGCCGGTGGGGCAGTAGTGGGCGCACATCCCGCAGAAAACGCAGGAGTTGTGCCACAGCAGGTACTGCATGCCCGAGCCGTCCTCGCTGGCGCGGAGCTGGATGGCGCCAGGAGCGCACACGTGGCGGCAGATGCCGCAGAGGATGCACTTTTCCGGGTCGAACACCGCGCAGCCGCGAAAGTTCTCGTGGGTCTTGGCCGGGGCGAAGGGAAACGGGTCCGTGGAGGGCCCGAGGAGCAGGTTGCGGAGCATGATCTTCAGGAATGGGAGCATACGCCCTCCTCAAGCCTGGCGCGCCAAACCTCGACGGCCTTGAGCACGCCTTCCATGATGGCCTGCGGCCTTGGCGGACAGCCGGGCACAATGACGTCCAGCGGGATGTAATGGTCGATGTCCGAGCCCACGGAATAGCCGTCGCGGAAGCAGCCGCCGGAAACCGGGCACACTCCCACCGCCACCGTGACCTTGGGATGCGGGATCTCATCAAAGACCCGCAGCACCTTGTCGCGCACGCGCAGGGTGAGCGGACCGGAGATGAGCACCACGTCCGCATGCCGGGGGCTGCCGCAATACTTGCAGCCCAGGCGCTCCACGTCGTAGCGCGGAATGAGCGCGGTGGTGGCCATCTCCACATCGCAGCCGTTGCAGGAGCCCGCGTTGATCCGGTAGATCCAGGGGGAGCGCGGGGCGAGTCTCTTGAGGAATTGCAGCATCGGGCACCCTTCCTTAACGCAGCATGAATGCCAGCCCCAAACTTACGAGCGCCAGCGGGGAGGTGTATTTCACGAAGAACGAGAAGCCCTGGTCCAGGCGCAGCCGGCCGGTGGCCGCCCGGAAGCACGTCACCGAGAGCATGAGCAGCACCAGGCACTTGCAGATGTGCCAGGCCAGGTTGGCCAGCACCCCGGCGCCGCCGCCGGCCACAAGAGGATTCGGGAACAGGAGCGCGACCGCCAGCTCCAGCACCACCACCAGCTTCACCGCGCTCATGAGGTGGAACGCCGCAAGCAGCGGGCCGGAATATTCGAGCAGCGGCCCTTCGATGACCTCGGGCTCGGCCTCGGGGATGTCGAACAGCCCGTGCCCCATGGTGCCGGGAATGAAGATGATGAGCGCCAGGGCCGCGGGCAGCATCACCGGGTCGAAGAGCAGCGGCCCGTTCTGGAACTGGTAGTCCATGATGGCGGGCAGGGACAGCAGCGAGCCGCTGGCGCCGCCCACGCGCACCGCCACCGCAAGGAACGTGGCGATGAGCGGCATCTCGTAGGCGAACATCAGGCACATCTCGCGCGAGAAGCCCAGGGCGCCGTAGGGCGAGCTGGAGGCGCCGCCCGCGAGCATCAGCCCCATGGCCGGGATGGGCAGCAGGTAAAGCAGAACCAGAAGGTCGCCCAGGCCGCTTACGCCGTTCCACACGCCGCCGATGGGCATCACCGCGGCGGTCACCAGCACGCCGGTCAAGCCCAGCACCGGGGCCAGCCGGAAGGCCAGCTCATTGGCCGTGGTCGGGATGAGCGTCTCCTTGGTCATGAGCTTGATGATGTCGAGCACGGGCTGGTACAGGGGCGGACCCACGCGCCGCTGCAGCCTGGCCAGCACCTTTCTGTCGGCTCCCTTGAGGAACATTCCCAGGGCCAGGGCAAAGAGCCCGCCCGGGAATATCAGGATGGCGAAGGCCGCTTCCAGACTGTCGGTCAGGATCTCAGTCATGCTGTCCTCCCAGGCGCTTGAGCGAGAAGTACCCCTTGGACATGCCGGCCAGCAGCCGGATCGGAGCGGCGTAGAGGTCGCCCGCGCCGATGCGCGTGTGGCGCTGGTCAACGCTGGTTTCGCCGCAGGTGTGGATGGCCGTGCGCCGCACTCCCCTGGCGGTGAGGCGCGAGACGCCCAGCCACACGCCGCCGCCCACGGCGAAGATCATGAAGCTCAGCAGCACCATGTTGCTGGCCCCGTATCCGGAGACGATGCCTGAAAGCCCCACCTGCGGCGGCGTAAGGCCCAGGCCTTGTTCGAGTCCTGCGATGGGAATGAGCGCCAGGCCCGGAAACACGCCGGTGAGCAGGCACAGCCCGGCCAGGATGATGATCGGCAGCCGCATGGCCGGGCCGACTTCGCTTGCGCGCTCCGCCGCGGGCGTCAGCTGGCCGAAGAACGCGCCGTGCATGAACTTCAGGAAGTAGGCCAGGGTGATGACGCTCGACAGGATGGCGATGATGGCCAGGATGAGTTCGCCGCGCTCGATGAGCGCGTAGTAGATGATCAGCTTGGAATTGAAGCCGTTGAAGGGCGGCATGCCCGCGGCAGAGAACAGGGCCGCGCTGAAGCACAGGAAGGTCACCGGCATCTTGCGGCCCATGCCGCCCAGCTCCTCCAGGTTGTGGGCGTGGCTGGCGAACATGAGCGCGCCTGCGCACAAGAACGCCAGGTCCTTGAAGAGCATGTGGTTGAACAGGTGCAGCAGGCCGCCGGTGACGCCGAGGGACGTGCCCAGGCAGATGCCGAGCACCATGTAGCCCAGCTGGCTGACGGTGGAGTAGATGAGCATCTCCTTGATGCCGGTCTGCAGCAGGGCCTGTACGCCCGCGTACAGGATGGTGATGCCGCCGATCCAGGCGCCCACGTACATGGCGGTGTCCAGGGCCTGGGCCGCGTCGCCCGTGGCGCCCTGGGCCAGGACGAAGCGCAGCAGCAGGATGCCGAAGGGGCCGCTCTTCAGCAGCATGGCCGAGATGTAGCCGCTCACCGGCGTGGGCGCGGTGGCCGGGTGCATCTGCCAGTCGATGCGCACCGGCAGCATGGCCGCCTTCATGAGCATGCCCAGGCCCATCAGGCACAGGCCGGGCAGCCACACGCTGGCGGGAGTGGACCCGACGGCCCTGGCCACGGTGTCGAAGTCGTAGCCGCCGCAGGCGTGGCCCAGAAGCAGCACGCCCAGGAACAGGAACGAGGCCCCGGCGATGTTGAACAGGAAGTACTTGGTGCCTTCCTTGAGGGCCGAGGGCGTCTCCTCGTGGATGATGGCGAAGAACAGCGGCCAGCTGCTCATGATCTCCCAGAAGCAGAAGAAGGCGATGAGCGAACTGACCGTGGTCATGCCCACCAGGCCGCTGATCATGGTCAAGAAGACCGCGAAGAACCGCCAGGCCGTGTGGCTGTGCGACATGTAGCCGCTGGAGTAGGCCACGTTCAGGATGCCCAGGGCCAGCACCAGCAGGGCGAAGGAGCGCTGCAGGTCCGTCGGGAAGCCGGTTCCGGCGATGGCCCAACCAAGGGCCAGCACAAGGCTTGCCGTGGCCGCCGCGCCGGAGAGCTTCAGGTTCCGGCGCAGAATGATGGCCAGCGCCGCGCCCATGAGCGGCAGCACTGCCGCGGGCGGCCACGAGATCGTGATGTCGGGCAGGGTGCCCCCGGCGGGGAAGAGCGCGCCCGCCGCAGGCAGGATGAGCGCCACCCACTGGGAGGAGAACAGGCCGGAACACAGCGACAGCACGGCCAGGGTTCCGATGGCGAGGCCCATGGTCACCGGCAGCGGGGCCACAGGAGCGCCCTCGTAGCGGCTGAAGAAGAGCACCTTGATGATCCGGCCGTAGTAGATGCAGCCGATGAGGCCGCCCACCAGGATCAGCGCGGCGATCCAGGGCTGGCCTGCTTCCAGGGCGGCCTGGAGCATGAGGAACTTGCTGAAGAAGCCGCCCATGGGCGGCAGCCCCATGATGGACACCAGGCCGATGGCCATGCAGACGCCGGTGAACGGCATGGCCTTGCCCATGCCCGCGAGAGCGTCGAGACGCTGGCTGCCCGCACGCAGGATGAGGCCGCCCGCCGCGAGGAACAGCAGGTCCTTCATCACCGCGTGGTTCAGCACATGGGTGAGGGCGCCCGCCGTGGCGGCAAAGGTGCCCAGGCTCAAAACCAGCCCGATCTCGCCGATCTGCGCCAGGGTGGAATAGGCGAGCATGCGCTTGATGTCCTGCTGCACCAGGGCCATCACCTCGCCGATGATGAAGGTGGCCGCGGCCATGCCGGTCAAAAGCCACAGCACCCACTGGCCGTATCCGCCTGCGAGCGGGGCGTTGGCCAGGGCCGATACGACCAGGGCCACGCCGAACACGCCGACCTTGGTCAGCAGGCCGGACAGCGGAGCGGAGATGGACGAAGGGGCCACGGGGTGCGCGGCGGGAAGCCAGGAGTGCAGCGGGAAGAAGCCCGCCTTCACGGTGAAGCCGGCCAACAGCATGAGGACCACGCCCGCTGCCGCGGCGGGGCTGTAGGCAGCCAGGGCCACGGACATCTGGTCCAGGCCGCCATGGGCGCCGGTGACGGACAGGGCCAGCAGGCCGACCTGCATGACGTTCGCGCCACCCACGCACATGACCAGATACTTGGCGCCGGCGGCGAGGGATTCCTCACTGCGCTTGTGCACCACAAGCATGTAGGAGGAGAAGGTCATGATCTCGAAGCAGCTGTAAAATGCCGCGGCGTCCGTGGCCGAGGCCAGCCCGATGAGCGAGGCGAGCATGAGGAACAGGAAGAAGAAGTAGCGGCCCTCGCCCTCGTGGCCCTTCATGTAGCCGATGGAATAGATGACGATCAGGACGCCGCCCAGGGCGAAGAGCAGGGTGAAGAGCTGGCGCAGCGGATCAGCCACCGGCGCGGCCAGGACCGCCCAGAGCGTCGCGGCGGCAAGGCCCAGCGCGGCAAGGCCGCGGAGCTTCGGGGCGAAGCGGACGATGGCGAACATTGCGAAGGCGCCCAGGTAGGCGATCAGCACCGGGACCGGCCAGCCTGCCAGCGAGGCCGTGTGCCCCGCGGTTCCTGCGGGGCCCGCCAGCCCGTGTTGGAGCAGTCCGGCCACCAGTCCCGTGAGCGGACCGGAGAAAAGGCACGCCAGGGCCAGCGCCCCGGCCAGCACAAGGCTGCCCCGGCCGACACCGGCGAAATAGGCAGGCTTGGCATCCGGTTCCTCGCCTTGCTTCAGGCACACGTCGTGAACAATACGCACCGTGTAGTACGCGGCGAGAATTCCAGACGCGGCAAGGGCGAGGGCAATCAGCAGATTGCCGCTCTGTACCACGGAAAGGAGCAGGAACTCCTTGCCCGGAGGCGCGGTGAAGGGAGTCAGGCCGATGGCCGTGAACATGGAGAAGCCCAGCAGCAGCGCAAGCCCCGGACGGCGGCCCCCCGCCGGAGACAGTACCGACAGCGAATAGCTGCCGTGCTCCGCTGCAAGCCGGCGCAGGCACAGGTACCACAAGAGCCTGGCCGGCGTCTGGTAGAGCAGTTGCAGGGCGGCCCCTGCGGTTCCGCCCGGCTCCCCCGAGCCCAGGCCGACAAGCGCATACCCGAGCTGGGCAAATGCGGAGTAGGCCGTGAGCTGCTTGAGGTCCTTGAAGGAAAGAACAGCCAATATTTCGCTCACCAGAGCAAGCATGGCACCTGCAAACATTGCGTACTGGGCATATATTTGCATTTCTGTCTCCTTTACGACAGAAGCATAGCCCAGGTGAATTTAAAGTTCTGTCGCGGTCACGACAGTTTTTAATTTTATAAGCACAATTTTCGTTTTTATTTTTCAAGGACTGCATTGTGTCGCCATCGCGACACTTTATGCTCTGCTCCAGTGCGGCACTGTGTTGTACGGATATTTTTGCAGCGCAACAGCAAAATATTCGTCGTGCAGGCGACGAAACATTGCCGTCATCGACGAAGTGCTGGTTCCGCTCGGGCGTCTGCCCGCGCGGGAGGCCAGGAAGGGATTATTCGGAGCAGGAGTTGGCCAGGAGAAACAGCTCCCTCATGTCGCGAATGATATACTCGCCACGGTTGATTTTCTTGATTATCCCATCTTTCTCCATGGCCGAGAGCAGGGTTGAGACGGTCTGCCGGGAGGATCCGACGATCTTGGCGATGTTGTCCACCGTCAGACCGATCTTCACGTAAATCCCTTCCTTGACTTCCTGGCCGAAGCGGGCCGCCTGCTCATAGAAATACACGGCCACGCGCTTGTCGGCGCAGTTGAAGTAGAGGTTTTCGATGGTGGAGATGGCCCCGGTCATGAGCCGGCCGACCGAGCCCATGAGCGCGGCGATGAGCGGATGTTGCTGATTGGCGTGGTTGAGAAAGGCGTCGATGGGGCAGGCCAGGATCGTCGTGTCCTCCAGCGCCTCCACGTGGGCCCTGGTGTGCGTGCAGTAGACATCGCCCGGGCCAAGGATGGCGAGGGAGATTTCCTTTCCCTTGAGGGCCAGGTACACGCGCAGCCGACCTTGCTTCACAAAGAAAATGAGGTTTTCCTTGTGGTAGGGGATGAACAGGATGTGCCGCTTGTAATAGCTGTATTCCGTGAACTGTGACAGGATCGGCTGGGTTCCGTCATCTTTCGCCAAGACGTCGATGAGGCTGCTTTTCATGCAGCCCGCTGGGTGACCTGCCATGCGCTGTTCCTCCCGGAATCATGAGTAAGGGCGTCACCCTCATGCTGTGCTGGGGGCAGGCAAGGGCACCAAGTGCCGAGCCATGCCGCCCGAAATTCCTGTTGCCTTCTTCACGAGACTCTGATAAAATTTTAAAAGAGGGTTTGTCAAATCGTTTACGCAGCGATTTCTGATATTGTCAGTATATGCCGTGCCCAGCCCTGGTCTGCCATCGGTTGCAGCGTATGGAATTACGGGAATGAGACGGGGCGATGCTGCTGCGTCGGACAAGGCGGCTAGAGCCCGGCGCGGCAATGTGAACACGAACCTGGCTATGCCGCGTTCGCCGCAGAGGGTTGTGGCGGCGGGCCGTTCCGCCTCTACTCTTCCTTGTCCTTGGGCCGCACGATGTCGCGCAGGCCCTGGCGCAGGTCCACCTTGGACTCGTACTCGCCGGTGCGGATGAGCTTCCACACGCGGGAGAGCCAGTCGTGCGCCTGGGCAAGCCGCGCGCAGCAGCGCTCGTGCCGGGTCTGGATGCGCTCGGACAGGCGCACATACCAGCCGTGGCGGGAAAGCCGCGCGTGCAGCCAGTTCAGGCCCTGCTCAAGCAGCGCTCCGGCCCAGGCCCAGCGCGGATGGTTCTTGATGTGCTCCACCAGGCCCTTGAAGCCCTTGGCACCCATGAACTTATTGAACTCGTCCATGTAGGTGTAGAACACCGGGGTAAGGTAGAGCGTGACCACCTGGGAGAGCACCAGGCCGCCCACGACCACCAGACCCAGCGGCCTGCGCGCCTGGGCGCCCGCGCCCATGCCGATGGCGATGGGCAGCGCGCCCATGATGGCGGCCATGGTGGTCATCATGATGGGCCGGAAGCGCACCAGCGACCCCTCATAGGCCGCCTCGGCCGGGCTCATGCCCTTCTTCTCCGCCTCGATGGCGAAGTCCACCACCATGATGGCGTTCTTCTTCACGATGCCGATGAGCATGATGATGCCCACGAAGCCGTAGAGGTTGAGCTCCGACCGGAACACGATGAGCGAGAGCAGCCCGCCCATTGCCGCCGATGGCAGGCCCGAGAGGATGGTGATGGGGTGGATGAAGCTTTCGTACAGGCAGCCCAGGATGATGTAGATGACCACGATGGCCACCAGCAGCAGGAAGCCCGCCGTGCCCATGGAGCCCTTGAAGGAGCTGGCCGTGCCCTCGAAGACCGCGTTCACGGTGTCGGGCAGGGTCTTGTGCGCGGTGTCCTGCACCTTGGCCATGGCGTCGCCCAGGGACACGCCCTGGTCCAGGTCGAAGGAGATGCTCACCGCGGGCAGCTGGCCGGAGTGGTTCACGGTGATGGGGCCGGTGCCCTCCTTGGCGTCCACCAGGGCGTCCAGACGCACCAGCTTGCCGGACTTGGACCGCACGTAGAGCATGGAAAGGGCGCGCGGGTCCTGGCGGTACTCGGGCAGAAGCTCCAGGATGACCTTGTAGGAGTCGTTCTCCGCATAGATGGTTGAGATCTGCCGCCCGGCGTAGGCCGAGTACATGGCCGTCTCGATGGACTCCGCGCTGACGCCCAGGGTGGTGGCCAGGTCGCGGTTGATGTGCAGGTCCACCTGGGGCGCGTTGTTCTGCAGGTCGCTGGTCACGTGGACGAGGCCCTTGACCTTGGACAGTGCCACCACGAGGTCGTTTGAGGCCTTGTAGAGCACATCCGTGTCGGGCGAGAGCAGGGTGAACTGGTACAGGCCCTTGCTGGGCTTGCCGCTCATGCGGATCATGGGCGGGTTCTGCACGAAGGCCAGCAGGCCCGGCTGGGACTGGAGCTTGGGCTGCAGGCGCGCCAGCACTTCGTCGGCCGTGGCTTTGCGGTGTTCCTTCAGGAATACCACGGTGTAGCCCTGGTTGGTGGTGCCCACGCCGACGACCTGGATGGCGTCGCGCACGTCGGGGTCGGCCAGGATGAGCGGGGTCAGCGCGTTCTGGGCCTTGGCCTGGTCGTCGAAGGACACGCCCTGCGGTCCCTCCACGATGCCGAAGAGGTAGCCCATGTCGTCGGAGGGCAGGAAGCCCTTGGGCACCAGCACAAAGAGCACGATGGTGAGCACGAAGAGCCCGCCCGAGGCGATCATGGTCTTTTTGCGGTGGTCGATGGCGTAGTGCAGGGTGCGGCGGTAGAAGGCCAGCGCCTTGTCGAACAGCGGGTCCCTGTGCTCCAGGTGGCTGCCCGGCTTGAGCCAGCGCGAGCAGAGCATGGGCGTGAGCGTAAGGGACACCACGCCGGACACGAGAATGGCTGCGGTGATGACAACGGCGAATTCGTTGAGGATTTTTCCGATGATGCCCGGCATGAACAGGATGGGCACAAAGACCACGGCAAGCGAGATGGTCATGGAGAGGATGGTGGGGCCGATCTCCTTGGCGCCGTCCAGGGCGGCGTCCATGGGCGTTTTGCCCATTTCCATATGGCGCACCACGTTCTCCAGCATGACGATGGCGTCGTCGACCACGAAGCCCACGGCCAGGGTGAGGGCCATGAGCGAGAAGTTGTCCAGGGTGAAGCGCATGAAGTACATCACCGCAAAGGTGGACACGATGGAGAAGGGGATGGCGATGGCCGAGATGACCGTGCCCGGAATGTTGCGCAGGAACAGGAACACCACGAGCACGACCAGCGCCACGGAAAGTTCCAGGGTGAACTTCACGTCGTCCACCGATTCCATGATGGGCTTGCTCATGTCGTAGGTTTCGCGCAGCTCGATGGCTGCCGGAAGCTGCCTGCGGATGAGCGGCAGCTGGGCCTTGATGCGGTTCACCACGTCGATGGTGTTGCTGCCGGGCTGGCGCTTGATGGCCAGGAAGATGGTCTTGTCGTGGTTCAGCCAGGAGCCGCTCTTGACGCTCAGGGCGCTGTCCTGCACGCGGCCCAGGTCCTCCAGGCGCACGGGCATGTTGTTGTCGTAGGCCACGATGAGCGGATTGTACTTGTCCGCGCGCTTCAGCTGGCCGTCGGCGTCCAGGTTGGTCTGCAGGTGCTGGCCGTCCAGGCTGCCCATGGGCAGGTTCACGTTCTCCGCAGATACGGCCGCGGCCACCTGGTCCATGCCCAGGCCCATGGCGCCCAGCTTGCGCGGGTCCACCTGGATGCGCACGGCGTATTTCTGCTCGCCGTAGATCTGCACCTTGGCCACGCCGGGAATCATGGAGATGGTCTGGGTGACGAAGGTGGTGGCGTAGTCGTTCACCGTGTACAGCGGCAGGGACTTGGAGCTGATGGCCATCCAGAGGATGGGCGAGTCGGCCGGGTTCACCTTCTCGAAGGTGGGCTCGTCGGTCATGGTGTTGGGCAGGCTGCCGCGCGCCTTGGTGATGGCGGACTGCACGTCCATGGCCGCCTTGTCGATGTCCTTGCCCAGTTCGAACATCAGGGTGACGGTGGTGAGGCCCTGGCTGGAGGTGGAACTCATGGCCTCCAGGCCGGCGATGGCCGAGAACTGGCGCTCCATGGGCGAGGCCACGCTGGAGGCCATGGTCTTGGGGCTGGCGCCGGGCAGGGTGGCCGTCACCTGGATGACCGGGAAGTCCACGGCGGGCAGGTAGCTCACCGGCAGGTTCACGTAGCTCGCGATGCCGAAGAACAAGAGGCCCAGCATGACCAAGGTGGTCATGACCGGCCGGGTGATGAAGAGCTTTGTGTTCATGGGCGCGGAGCCTTACTCGGGCTTGGTGGCGTTGGCGGCGGTGGCGTTGGCCACGGCATCCGGGGCCGGAGCGGCCGGGCTGGCCGGGGCGGCCGGAACCTGCATGGGCGTGGCGGCCACCTTTGCGCCGGGCACAAGGCGCAGGTGTCCTTCCACCACCACAGTCTCGCCCGCGGCCAGGCCCTTGTCCAGAACCAGGGAGTCGTACAGGCGGAAGCCCACGCTCACCGGGCGCATTTCCACCTTCTCGTCCTTGACCACGAACACGTAGGTGCCCTGGGGGCCGGTCTGCACGGCGCGGTCGGGCACGACCACCGAGTTTTTGACCGTCTTGAGCACCAGACCCACGGTGACGAACTGGCCGGGCCAGAGGCGGCCGTCCGGGTTCTCGAAGCGGGCCTTCATGCGCACGGTGCCGGTGCCGCTCTCCACCTGGTTGTCCACGAAGGTCAGCACGCCCACCTCGGGGTGGCTCTCCATGCCCGGGGCTGCGGCCTGCACCGTGAGCGGGCCCAGGGCCATGTACTTGTGGATCTCGTTCAGATAGCGCTCCGGAAAGGCGAAGCTCACCTCAAGGGGCGTGGTGGTGTTCACCACGGCCAGGGTGTCGTCCTTGTCCTTCACGAAGCTGCCTTCGTCGATGAGCGCCGCGCCGATGCGGCCGTCGATGGGCGAGGTGATGGTGTTGTAGGAAAGGTTCTGCCGCGCCAGCGAGGCCCCGGCGCCGCTGGCCTTCATGGCGTTGTGGGCGCGGGTGGCGGCGGTGGACTTCTCCTCGTACGATTCGCGGCTGATGACGCCCTGGTCGGCCAGGATCTTGTAGCGCTGGCGGTCGCGCTCCAGCTGCTCGTAGTCGGCCTTGTCGCGCAGGTGGGTGGCCCCGGCCTGCTGCTCGGAGAAGGCGTTCACCGCGGGGTCGATGGTGAACAGAAGCTGCCCGGCCTTGACCAGGCTGCCCTCGGTGAAGTGCACCTTCTTGATGTGCGCCGCATACTTGCTCTTGATGTTCACGGACACCGAGGCCTTGATGGTGCCCACGGTGGTGAGCACGTAAGGGGCGTCCTTGAGCTGGGCCTGGGCCGTTACCACCGGGGCCGGGCGTTCGTTGCCCTTGCTGCGCCAGCAGCCGGGGAAAACGGTGGCGCACAGCGCACAAATGACGAGCAGTTTCGTGATGCGACGCATGGGGAACTCCTGCGAGTGGATTAAAACGAGTGTTTAACACCGTGTTTGAAGATTGGCAAGCCGCAGGATATCGGGTTCCCGCAGGAAGGTGGCCTGCGCCCGCAAGGTGTGCGGCTCCCCAAACGGCCTTGACCGCGCATGGCGGGTGGGTCAGAAAGGCGGGGGAAAGATCCGCGGCACAGGTACTGACGGCCCTGAGCCGCCGCATGGAGAAACACTTGAGCCGCTGCCAGGCACGGGAGTGCTGATGACACCGCATATGCTTTTGACTCCGCAGCAAGCCGCCGCCTTCCTCGACCACACCCTGCTGGCCCCGGACGCCACGGCCCAGGCCGTGGAGGCCCTGTGCGCCGAGGCCGTGGCCTACGGCTTCAAGGCCGTGTGCGTGAACCCCTGGCACGTGCCGCGCGTGGCGGCCCGCCTGGCCGGAGAGCTGCCCCTGCCCATCACCGTGGCGGGCTTTCCCCTTGGGGCCTCCCAGACCGCCGCCAAGGCGCGCGAGGCCGGCCTGGCCGTGGAACAGGGCGCGGCCGAGGTGGACATGGTGCTGAACATAGGTGCATTGAAGGGGGGCGACGCGCAAACCGTGCGCCAGGACGTGGCCGAGGTGGTGCGCGCCTGCGCTGGCCGCCCGGTAAAGGTCATCCTGGAGACCTGCCTGCTTTCGGACGCGGAGAAGGAGCTGGCCTGCCGCCTGTGCGTGGAGGCGGGCGCGGCCTTCGTCAAGACGAGCACGGGCTTCTCCCGCTCCGGCGCCACGGAGGCCGACGTGGCCCTCCTGCGCCGTGTGGTGGGACCGCATGTCGGGGTCAAGGCCAGCGGGGGCATCCGCACTGCGGCGGACCTGCTGCGCATGCTCGCCGCCGGGGCCGACCGCATCGGCGCTTCGGCGGGCGTGGCCATTGTTCAGGAATTTTCCCAGGCTGGAGGCAGCACATGAGCGTAACGATCCAGGATTTCAAGCGCGGCGAGGACATCGAAGCCGAGTCCATGCGCCTCATCGAGGCCGAGGCCCCGGAGCCACGGCCCTACAAGGGCGACGAATGGCTGGTGGTGCGGCGCATGATCCACACCACGGCGGACTTCGACATGCTGAACCTGGTGCGCTTCCACCCCCAGGCGGTGCAAGCCGGGGTGGACGCCCTCTCACGCGGGTGCATCCTGTTCACGGACACGGAAATGGCCCGTGCTGGCATCCCGGACCGGCGCATGGACGCCCTGGGCTGCGCCGTGCGCTGCCTCATGCGCGATCCCGAGGTGCTGGCCCTTTCACAGTCCCAGGGCATCACCCGCGCCCGCGCAGCCATGGATTTCGCCGTGGAGCGCCTGGAGCCGGAGATCTACGTCATCGGCAACGCGCCCACGGCCCTCTTGCGCCTGCTCGAACATGTGGAGGCCGGCCGGGCCAAGCCCGCGCTCATCGTGGGCATGCCCGTGGGCTTCGTCAACGCCGCGGAATCCAAGGCCCTGCTGCTGGCGCAAAGCCGCGTGCCCTTCATCGCCATCGAGGGCCGCAAGGGCGGCTCCGCCCTGGCCGCAAGCGCCATCAACGCCCTGGCGGACATCGCCCTGGCGCGGCGGCCTGGGCGCCCGTAACTTCATGGAGGCAAGGATGAATCCGGACATGAGCCTGAGATTGACCTGCGTGGCCCTTGGCGTGGACGATTTGCCCCGCGCCAGCGCCTTTTATGAGCAGGGGCTGGGGCTGCGGCCCTCCGCGGCCAGTTGCGAACAAGTGCGCTTCTACGATTGTGGGACCATGGTGCTGGAGCTGTACCCCCGGCAGGGCCTTGCGGAGGACGCCTGCGTCCCGCCCGAGCGCCTGGCCCCGGCAGGGCGCTTCGACGGCGTGACCCTGGCCTGCAACTGCGCGAACCGCGAGGACGTGGACGCGCTGCTGGCGCGGGCCGTGGCCGCCGGGGCCCGCCTGGCCAAGCCTGCGCAGGAGGTCTTCTGGGGCGGCTATTCCGGATATTTCGAGGATCTGGACGGACACCTCTGGGAAGTGGTGCACGCTCCGGGATTCGGACTGAACGCGCAGGGCGGGCTGGTGTTGCCCGCGCCCAAGTGAACAGCACCCGCAGGGTTTCCCTGCTTGCCGCCTGTTTCCTCGCCTTCGGGCTGTGCGCCTGCGCGCCCAAGCCCGTGCCCATGGGCGGGGAGGACCTCACCCGTGCCTCGCGCCAGCTGCTGCTGGTGGTGGCCGAGGACTGGCAATACACCGAGGCCAAATTGCAGCGCTTCGAGCGTTCGAGTTCCGAGGGCGAATGGCAACGAGTGGGCGCGCCGGTGCAGGTGAACCTGGGCCGTAGCGGCCTGGGCTGGGGGCGCGGGCTGCACGGCCTGGCCCTTGGGGCCGGACCGGTGAAGCGCGAGGGCGACGGCCGGGCCCCGGCCGGGCTCTTCGCCCTTGGGGCCGGGTTCGCCCAAGAGCCCGCGGAGGCGGGAGCCAAGGGCCTGCCCGTGCTGCGGGCCGACAAGGACCTCGTGTGCGTGGATGACGCGGCCTCGCCCCTGTACAACAGCTTTGTGCGCGCGCCGGGCGGCAAGGGCGAGTGGACCAGCGCCGAGGACATGCTGCGGCCCGACGGCCAGTATCGCCTGGGCGTTTTCGTCAAGCACAACACGGACCCCATGACGCCTGGCGCGGGCTCGTGCATTTTCCTGCACATCTGGCTGGGGCGCGGGGTGGCGTCCTCCGGCTGCACCAACATGGACGCCCCGGACATGCTGACGCTTTTGCGCTGGCTGGACGCGGCCAAGCAGCCCGTGCTGGCCCAGCTGCCGCGCCAGGACTACGAGCGCCTGCGCGCGGCCTGGCATTTGCCGCAATAGCGCTGCGCATTCCCCTTCCCCGAAAACGAAGACGGGCGGCCCCGATGTCGGAGCCGCCCGTTTTGGCGTGGAAGGTTCTGGTGTTCGGATTCGGCTAGTTGCTGTGGCCGTCGTGGGCAGAGGCCTCGGGCGCGGCGGGAGCGCCGCCCATCATACCCATCTGGCCCATGCCGCCCATCTGGCCACCCTTCATCATGCCGCCCATGGCGCCCTGGCCGCCCATCATGCCGCAGCCCTTGCCGCCCATCATGCCGCCACCCATCATGCCCATGCCGCCCATCATGCCGTGGCCCATGACCGGGATGCGCAGGCCGGTTTCCTTGAACATGCGGGTACGCAGCTTGCCGTTCTCCTGCAGCATCTTGGCGCCCAGGTCGGCGATGTCGCGGATGACGGCCTTGGCCTTGCTGGACTCGCCGTCGCCCGCGGCGTTCAGGGCCTCAAGCTCGGCGAACTTGGCGTAAATGCTCTGGTGCAGGGGGAACATGGCCTTGCGGTGCTCGTCCATGAGCTTCTGGGCCACGGCCTGCTTCTCCGGGGAGAGCTGCGCCAGGGCGCCCATCATGGAACCCATGCCCGCGCCGCCGTGCGCGCCGTGGGGACCGGCCATGGGCATGGCCGGAGCCGGGGCAGGGGCGTCCTTCTTGGCGGGCTCGGCCGCCAGGGCCAGGGAGGAGGAGAGAACGATGGCGGCGCAGGTGGCCGCGAGGATCTTGGGGAAACGCTTCATGGTGTGCTCACTTTGTTTGAGGGTTGCGCCCGTCGTGCGGACTGGGGAACTCGCCTGGGCGCAGGGGGGGACCGTGCGGAGGCGGGGAAAACTCATTCGATTGTTCCGGGGCCTTGCTCCGCGCCTACAGGCCGCGGTCCAGCATGGCCACCTGGCCCATGCGGTTCATGCCTGCCGCGCGGTTGTGCCCGTCGCCGTGGCCGCCCTTATGGCCGCCGTCGGGGTTCTCTTCGCTCAACATGGAACCCATGCGCATGGAGCCCATTTGGCCGCCCTTCATCATCTGGCCCTTCATCATGGACCCGTTCATCATGGAGCCCTGCATGGGCATGGCGGCACCGGTGGCCGGGCAGTTGGCCGGGGCATCGTCCTTGGCCATGGTGGGAGCGGCGGCAACGGCAACCAGCACCATGGACGCGCTCAAAACAGCTGCGGCGCACGCTGCGGCGATGATCTTCGGAATACGCTTCATGATATCCTCCAAAATGTTTGCCCGGCATGGATGCCGTGCGCTTGCCGATACTAAAGCATACGCTGTGCCAGCATGATAAGTTACAGAATTACAGTTGGTTGATTCGTTTTGTGCCGTTCGGCATGTGCATCAGATTGCACAAAGCGGACTGTTTTGCTCTGATTAAGGCGCGTACTTGTGCAGTTCTTGGCGCGCTTTCCGGGTCTACTTCACGCGGACGTTGAGCATCATGCCCTGATCTTCGTGCTCCAGGTTGTGGCAATGCAGCAGGAAGGTCTGCTCCCCCTTGTATGCGGGCTGGCCGAAGTCCGTCACCACGGACACGCTCTCGCCCGGCCACACCAGCACGGTGTCCTTGAGGCCCAGGTCCGTGGCCAGGCGGCCGGAGGCGTCCACGGCGCGGCTGCCCACCTGCTGCGGGCTGCCCCGGCGCGCGGCCACGCGGAAGAAGTAGCCGTGCAGGTGCATGGGGTGGGGCATGCCGTCCTTGGCGCCAGCGAATTCCCAGGCCTCCGGCGCGCGGCGCTCCACCACCACGGGCGCGGCGTCCATGTCAAAGGTCAGCCCGGCGATGGTCCAGAGGTTCCTGTGCCGGTCCAGGGTCAGTTCGAAGCGCCGGGGCGGCGTTTGCGGCAGGGCCGGAAGCGCGGTGGAGAGCGAGGACAGCCGGGCAGGCACCTTGCGGTCGTAGGGGGTCTCGCGGTCCACGCGCAGGTGCAGGATGTCGTAGGCCGCGCCTTCATCCAACGGTGACGCGGATGGTGCCTGGCCGGCGGGCGCGCCATGGCCTTCGTGCCCGCTGGGAGCCGGAGCGCTGGGCGCTGCCCCGTGCCCGCCGCCATGGGCGCCGTGTCCGCCTTCGTTGTGCATGGGGTCGAAGGCCGCATTGGCCAGGCGCACCACCTCGCCGGACTTGAGGCCGCGCAGGTCCAGCAGCACTTCCACGCGTTCGCCCGGGGCCAGGAACACGGCGTCCAGCTCCCGCGGAACGTCCAGCAGGCCGCCGTCGTTGCCGATGAGGGCAAAGGGCAGGGGCTTTTCGCCGCGCAGGAAGCGCAGGTTGAAGAGGCGCGCGGTGCAGCCGTTCAGCAGCCGCAGGCGGTAGAGGCGCGTGGCGGCGCTTACGCTGGGCCGCCGCTGCCCGTTGGCCAGGACCTCCGAGCCCAGGTAGCCCATGGCGAGGTCGTCCGCGCTGGGCGCGTACACCAGCCCGCCCTGGGCGTCGAAGCGCTTGTCGGCCAGCACGATGGGCAGGTCGGTCACGCCCAGCGTCAGGTCCAACTCGCGCGCCAGGGCTTCCTCCTCGGCATCGCGCACGATGAAGAAAGAGGCCAGGCCCAGGTAGGCCTGCTTGGCGGTGAGGCCGTGCGGATGCGGGTGGTACCAGTACGTGCCCGCGCGGTTGGTGATGGGGAAGGCGTAGTCATAGGCCCCGCCGGGGCCCACGGCATAGGACGGGTGCCCGGCCTGCCGCCAGTCGCCGTCCACCCCATGCCAGTGGATGATGGTGGGCTCGGCCAGGCGGTTCACCAGCCGGGCGCGGAACTCCTGCCCCTTTTGCAGCACCAGGATGGGGTTGTGGAAGGCGCGGCCGTCCTGGACCGCCTCGTAGGAGAGCATTTGCGCCCCAGTGGCGGGCAGCAGGCCCGGCATGGCGGCGGCGGTGAGGGTGAGAGTGCCCTTTGGCCGCAGCAGGCCATACAGGCCTTCCGGAGCGGCGGGGCCGGGACCAGCCGCCGCGTGCCCCTCATGCTGCGCCAAGGCCGGAGAGGCCAGAAGCGCCAGAAGCGGCTGGGGGGCGAGCGCCAGGGCCGAGGCCTTGGCCGCCAGGGACAGGAATTCTCTGCGGGTGTGGCGCGTGGGGGACATGACGGCTCCTTTCCGGCAATTCTGCCAGTCTCCTTGACGATACTCCCGGCTGGCCAAAGGTCAAGACGCTGGGCCGGAGACAGGCTTGAAAAAATATTCTGCGCGGAATTGCCGGGATACGAAAATTTGTTCGGTCCGCCTTTTTTTTCCTCTTGCATACGCGCGCCGACCTTGTATGGTGAAACTGGAACTGTCTCCATAGTTGCGCAATTACAGGTGGTTATGCTATTCGAGTCGAAGGCTTCCGGGTACGCCGCCGCAGGGCCTGAAAGCGTGCGAGGGATATGAGGCGGTTGGCGCACAAGGGGAAGCAGCAAGGACCAGGAGGAGAGCCATGGACCTGAGAGGAAAGCGAGTATTCACCGGCAGCATGCAGCTTCTGAACGGCTGGGAGATCCGGCCCTTTGCCATAAAGACCCCCGAGGGCGGCTTCGCTCCGTGCCTTTCCGCACGAAAACACGCTCCCGGCAGCCCGGGCAAGGTGTTCTCCCTTGACCGCACCTGTCCGAACAAGGAGGAAGCCTTTGAGCTTGCCATGGCCAAGGGCAGGGCGCTCTGCGGGGCCTAAGCTCCGCAGACAGTAGGCGCTACTAGCGGGCGCACGACAACAAGGCCCCCACCCGGCGAACCGGATGGGGGCTTCGCTTTTTGGTCGGGTCTTGCGTCTTTGTGTCCGGTGATTATTTTCACTTGCCGAACAATTCCGCCTCCGCTCCCACTACTCGTTCCGGCATGTGCTTTCGGCCTCAATCGGTTGATTTGGCAGTCATTACCGAAACAGGAGGAATGAACATGTTGAAGCAATGGATACCCGCACTGCGCAAGCGCTCGGAAGAGTCCCTCCGTCCCGTGAGCATCGCGGACATGATGGAGGAATTCTGGCGCAGCCCCTTTGAGAAGTTTCCGTTCCCCGAGGAGTTTCGCAAGAGCGTCTTCGGCAGGCAGGAGGGCTTCCCTGCGGTCAACGTCTCCGAGACGGAGAAGGAGATCCGCGTGGAGGCCGAGCTGCCCGGCCTGGACGCCAAGGATGTGGACGTGAGCCTGGAGGGCGCCGCGCTCATCATCAAGGGGGAAAAGAAGTTCGAGGGCGAGGAGAAAAAGGACAACTTCCACCGCATCGAACGCAGCTACGGCACCTTCACCCGCGCCGTGCCCCTGCCGGGCAAGGTGAATCCCAAGGGCATCGCGGCCAAGTTTGAAAAGGGCGTGCTGCACGTGACCCTGCCCAAGGCCGAACCCTCCGCGCCCGCTCACAAGATCAAGATCCAAGGCTAGGCAAAGAAGCCGCATGGCTCCTGAAAAAGCCCCTGTCCGGTTCGCCGGGCCGGGGCTTCCTGTTTTCGGCGCTAACCGCCCGCGCTTGCCTGCGTTGCCGTTGGAGGACTGGATTCTGCTGCCGCTGGCTTACTCTGTCCCTCTGCCGCTGGCGCACTGGCCTCTGGTGCCGGGGGCTGCGCGAGGACCGGCGTTCCCAGCAGCTTGGTGGCCTGCTTGGCGATGATCGAAGGCAAGGTCTGTTCGGAGAATCCGCAGAGCAGACCGACGAGCAATGCCATCTCCACGCTGTGCGCAAAGGCCGCCGTGGTGATTTGCCCGAAACTGACATTGACGATGCCAAGCACCAGCAGCAGCCCGATGATGACCGTTTGCAGCCCGGTGAAGATGAGCCGGATGGAGGACCAGAGGTAATCGGCCTCGGGCTTGCCGAGGTCCTCGAAGGTGAAGGCCGCCTTGCGCCAGCCGAAGGAGACCCAGGTGCCGGCCATGGCCCCGGCCCAGGCATAGCAGAACTGCCCCAGGAGCGCGAAGCGGACTTCCGGCTGCCGGCCAAGGAGGGCAAGCCAGTGGGTGAAGACTCCCAGGAGTACGGCCACTGCGGCAAAGGTCAGTCCCCATTTGCCGAGATTGATGAGATGACTGTTTTTGACTCTGCCCGCTTCGTTCGTGAGGACCGTTTCCTTGAGGCTCACCAACGCGCGCGCCGCAGTCTGCGTATGCGCGCATTCGCCCACCAGTCCGACGTTGGACAGCGAGAACGCGTCTTCCATGTAGAGGTCGAACCGCTGTCCACCATTTGGAAACAACGCGTTCAGTGTGGCGATGACGCGTTCGATGTCCATGACGAGGGCTGTTTGGTCCGCTGGGACTTGCGTCACGCCAAGTTTGATCTTGAAGTCGATTCCCACGGTCCTGTTCGCGCTGTCCTTGATATAGCTGATGACGAATGCTCCGGCAGCCATGTCGTCCTCCTCCCAAGCGAATCTTTGAGGTCCTCTGTCCTTTGGTTTTCGTTGCGCATGAGGCGCACGACGCTATTCTTTGGATAAGCGAAGATTCGCTGTGGGATATTCTGGGAATTCTTTGGATATGCGGCAAATGGCGTTGTGGTGTTCTGAAAGATCGGGGTAGGATTGTTTGAGAATGGTCAGGGAAATGTCGAGTTGTTTCAGTGTGTTTTGGCTGGGCTTCAGAATCATGTCCCGGACGTGGTTTTGCGCGTTTTCAAGGTCGGTCCACTGCCCGGTGGCCGATGGTTCTTCCAGCAGCTTGCCCAGCGTGTGATCCAGCGCCTGGAATTGGACGAGGAAGGGGTTAGGGGTGTCCTTGCCCATGCCGTACCTCCTGCTCTATGGTTTGCGGTACGCATAGCACATCCCCGCGCGTGGTCAATACACGCATA
>CAYUOW010000024.1:0-7859 GCA_964446455.1 uncultured Desulfocurvus sp. | reverse complement strand
TAGAAAAAGCCCCCACCCGGCGAACCGGACGGGGGCTTCGTATTGGCGAAGGGCTGGTCTAGTACGTGACGCGCTTCACGCCGGGGATGGCCATGAGCTTCTTGCGCACTTCCTCGGTGGGCTCCTGGTGGACGACGTACACGGTCTGCACGCAGTCGGACAGGAAGCGGGAGTTGTTCTCGCGGATGTTCACGCCGAGCTCGCCCAGGGTGGTGCCGAACTTGCCGAACATGCCCGGCTTGTCCTCGTGGGTGATGAAGAGCGAGTAGATGCGCTTGCCCTCTTCCTCCACGGTCTCGCCCACGTTGACGGAATTGCCGAAATCGCCGCGCTTCAGGTACTTGGTGACCACGGTGGCGATCTCAAGGCCGGTCTTGCGCACGGCGTTCTTGGTGCTGGCGCCCAGGTGCGCGCTCATGACGATGTTGTCCAGCTCGTGCAGGCGGCAGTTGAAGGCTTCGCCCTCGCGCTTGGGCTCCTTCTCGAAGCAGTCCAGCGCCGCGCCGGCGATGACGCCGTTTTTGAGCGCGTTGTACAGGGCTTCCTCGCTCACGTTGCTCCCGCGCGACGCGTTGATGAGGTACGCCGTGGGCTTCATGAGGCCGAACTCGCGCTCGGTGATGATGGCGTTCTTGCCGCCGGTGTGCAGGCTGATGAAGTCGGAGGCCTTGAGCACGTCGTCGATGCTGTCCAGGTATTCCACGTTGGAGTCTTCCGCGCGGTAGAGGTCGTAGCCCACGACCTTCATGCCGATGCCCAGGGCCTTGCCGGCCAGGCACTGGCCGATGCGGCCGCAGCCGATGACGCCCAGGGTCTTGCCGTGCAGCTCGTTGCCCTGGAAGCGCTTCTTGTGCCACACGCCGCCCATGAGGGTGTGGTGTGCCATGGGCACCTTGCGGGCCACGGCGAACATGAGGCCCAGGGCGTGCTCGGCCGTGGCGTTGGTGTTGCCGTTGGGCGCGAACTTGACGATGACGCCGCACTCTTTGGCGGCCTCAAGGTCGATGTTGTCCGTGCCGACGCCGCCGCGGCCCACGATCTTGAGCTTGCCGCCGTTCTTGGTGCCGGCCTCGATGATCTCGCGGGTGACCTTGGTGGCGCTGCGCACCAGCAGGGCGTCGTAGCTGCCGATCTCGCCCAGCAGGTCTTCCGTGCTGCGCTTTTCGGTCTCGACCGTGAAGCCTTCCTTCTTGAGCAGGGCGACGGCTTCCTCGTTCAGGCCGTCATTGGCAAGAATACGCATTGTCGTCCCCCCTTATTTCAGCAGTTCGGGCTTCAGGGCCTCAAGGTAGGCGGCCAGCATGTCCGGCGTCACGTCGCCCATGTGCCCCAGGCGCAGCAGCACGCGCTGGCCCTTCTCTTCCAGGTCGGTGTTCAGCTTGCCGTAGCCGGGGTCGAAGAGGTAGCCCTTGGCGCGCATGGCCTCCTTGACCTTCTTGAGCTGCGCCACGGTCATGCCCGCGGGCACGCGCACGGCGGTGACCGTGGGCGAGCGGTGGCCGACCGGGGCCAGCAGCTCGAAACCGGGCAGGGTGCCCACGAACTCGTGCACCATGGCCTGCATCTTCAGGTGGCGGGCAAAGCGGTTGTCGATGCCCTCCACGTTGATGATGTAGTCGATCTGCACGGCCATCTGGTTGGCCAGGGTGGTGTTGGGCGTGGTCAGGGTCTGGCTCTTGGAGGCCCGGCCCAGCTGGGCCACGATGTCCGTGGCGAAGCCCTTGTTCTTCACGGTCTTGGCCTTCTCAACGGCCTCGGGCGTGACGAACAGGATGCCGAAGCCCGCGGGCAGGGCCAGGGACTTCTGGGTGCTGGTGGCGTAGGTGGCCGCGCCAGAGGTGGAAAGATCCAGCTTGGCGCCGCCGAAGATGCTCACGCCGTCCACCAGGGGCATGGCGCCATGCTTGCGGATGAGCGCGCAGATGGCCTTCATGTCGTTGGTCACGCCGGTGGAGGTCTCGTTGTGGGTGAAGGTGACCACGGCGGGCTTGTGCTCGGTCAGCGCGGCCTCAAGCTTGGCCATGTCGATGGCCTGGCCGGGCTCGAACTTGAGCTGCACGGCCTTCTTGCCGTTGACCACGGCCATCTTGTGGTACAGGTCGCCGAAGGCGCCCACGGAGACGTTCAGCACGGTCTCGTCATCGGCCACCAGGGAGCGCACGGTGGCCTCCATGGCGTTGGAGCCGGAGCCGTTGAAAAGGATGACGTGGTAGTCTTCGCCGCAGCCGGCCAGCTGCTTCAAGCCCGCCATGGCGGGGCCGAAGCGCTTGTTGTTCTCGGAATCGCGGTGGCCGAATTCGGGCAGCAGGCCAGCTTCGCGGATCTCCGGGCGAATGAACGTCGGGCCGGTGATGAAAAGCTGAAGGTCGGCAAAATCCTGGGTGCTCATGGACGCGTCACCTCGTGGTAGAAGAATGTTCGGGCAGGGCAATACTTCGATAGAATCCATTCCCATAACCGGAGTCTTTCCGCCTGTCCAGCGCACGGCGCAGCGCCCTGACTCGAAGGCTTCCGAAGGCTCGTCGGCCGCCCCTGGCAAGCCGCACTTGCCAAGCGTTCCGGGCCGACCTATATTCCGGGCGTCACGGCGTGACCAAACCCCCCTGAACCTTCCCTCCCCACATTTGGAGACGCAAGCCACATGCCCTTGATAGGCCCGCATATTTCCATTTCCGATGAACGCATCCTGACCCGCGTGCTCGGCCTTACCGCCAGCCCGGAGGAGGGCGGCTTCGCCCAGTGGCCCGACAATGTTCGCGAGCTGGCCATGAGCCTGGCCGCGGAACTGTTCCTGGTGCGCTACAATCCCTTTGTGGACGCGCCCCTGGTGCGCGAGAGCGTGGACCGCAAGCTCTCCATCGCCCGGCCCGGGCTCTCCGGCGAGTTCCCGCGCCTCTTGGCCACGGCCGTGGCCTCCTTCTGGGAGCGCTACGAGGCCGACCAGGCCTTTGCCAAGGAACTCAAGGGCCGGCTCTTGAGCTTCATGCCCGATGAGGGCATCGGCGATGCGGCCAACACGCGCATAGAATGCGCCACGGACGCCACCGACCTGCGCCTGGAGCTGCCGCTTTTCGTGCTGTTTCCGGAAACCACGGAGCAGGTGCAGAAGATTGTGCGGCTGGCGAACGAGATGGCCTTTGGCGTCATCCCGCGCGGCGGCGGCACTGGCCTCACCGGCGGGGCCATTCCCATGTTCTCGCGCTCGGTGGTGCTGTCGCTTGCGCGCTTCAAGAAGATCATCGACGTGAATCCGGACGCCATGCTGCTCACCGCCCAGGCGGGCGTCATCACCCTGGACGCCATCAAGGCCGCGGCCGAGCAGGACCTGCTGTTCACGGTCGACCCGGCGTCCAAGGCGGGCTCCACCCTTGGCGGCAACATTTCGGAGAACTCCGGCGGCCCCTTCGCCTTCGAGTACGGCACCACCATCGACAATATCGCCTGGTTCGAGATGGTCACGCCGTCCGGCGAGGTCATCACCGTGCGCCGCAAGGACCACCCCGGCCACAAGATCTTCGAGGGCGAGGCCGCTGTGTTCGAGATTCTGGACGAGCGCGGCCAGCTGAAGGACACCGTGACCCTGGCGGGAACCGACGTGCGCGGCGCCGGCCTGGGCAAGGACGTGTCGAACAAGTACCTGGGCGGCTTGCCCGGCGTGCAGAAGGAGGGCGTGGACGGCATCATCACCACCTGCGCCTTCACCCTGTACCACCGGCCCAAATACTCGCGCGTGCTGGTGCTGGAATTCTTCGGCCGCAGCATGAAGAACGCCATGTACGTCATCCGCGACGTGGTGGGCCTGCGCGACGCCATCCGCACCCAGGGCGACATGGTCAAGATCAGCGCCCTTGAGGAATTCGGCACCAAGTACGTGCAGGCCATCGAGTACAAGAAGAAGTCCGCCCAGTACGAGGGCGACCCCATCAGCGTGCTCATCCTGCAGCTCGATTCCGACGACGAGCAGGCCCTGTCCGATTCCGTGGACGCGGTGCTGGCCATCGCCCAGCCGTATCCGGGGGTCGACATCTTCGCCGCGCGCGACGAGCGCGAGGCCGAACTGTTCTGGGAGGACCGGCACAAGCTCTCGGCCATCTCCAAGCGCACTTCCGGCTTCAAGATCAACGAGGACGTGGTCATCCCCATGCGGGCCATCCCCGGCTTCGCGGAGTTTCTGGAGAACCTGAACCTCATCTACATGGCCAAGGTGGCGCGCAAGGCCCTTTTGAAGGTGCGCGAGCTGCCGGGCATCCCTTTCGACGACCCGGACATCGACTTCGGCATCGAGCGCTGCCTGTTCATCCTCAAGAAGCGCACCAACGCCGGGGATCTCTCGGACGAGGAGCTGGCCAGCCAGGTGCGCATGCTGTTCCACGAGCTGAAGGACAAGTATCCCAAGCACGACCGTGAGCTGGAGGCCATCTACCAGGAGATCCAGGCCAAGCGCATCGTCATCGCCAACCACATGCACGCGGGCGACGGCAACTGCCACGTCAACGTGCCGGTGAACTCCAACGATCCCGAGATGATGGCCCAGGCCTTCGAGGCCGTGGACGAGGTGTTTGCCGAGGTGCTGAAGCTCGGCGGCGAAATCTCCGGCGAGCACGGCATCGGCATCACCAAGATCGGCTTCCTGGACCAGAAGAAGATCGACGCCCTGGCGGCGTACAAGCGCGTCGTGGACCCCGGCGACGTGCTGAACCCCGGCAAGCTGACGCGCCGCGTGCTGCCGGTCGAGCCCTACACCTTCTCCTTCAACCGGCTCATCGGCGACTTGCAGAAGACCGCGCTGAAGGACAAGGAGAACCTGATCGAGCTGCTGCGCAACGTGCAGACCTGCACGCGCTGCGGCAAGTGCAAGCAGGTGTGCCCCATGTACAGCCCCGCGCGCGGCCTGCTGTACCACCCGCGCAACAAGAACCTGAGCCTGGGCGCCCTCACCGAGGCCATCTACTACTCCCAGGTGCAGGGCGGCGAGCCCTCGCCGGAGCTCTTGGACGAACTGCGGCGCATCATGGACCACTGCACGGCCTGCGGGAAGTGCAAGGCCGTGTGCCCTGTGAAGATCGATTCCGCCGCCAATGCGCTGCAGATCCGCTCGTTCCTGGAATACAAGGGCAAGGGCGGGCATCCCATCAAGACCGCGCTCTTGACCCATTTGGCCGACGACCCGGCCGGCCGCCTGCCCAAGGTGGCAAAGCTGCTTTCGCTCGGCCAGGCCGCGGCCAACAGCGTCATCGGCCTGGTGCCCGGGCACTTCCGCAAGCGCCTGGGCAGCCCGGCGTTGCAGGGTCCCGGCCCGCTCATCGACCTGCGGAACCTCTCGCAGGAGCTGAACCTGGCCGAGCACTCGCTGTTCCGCACGCCCACGGCCGCCTTTGACGAGACCGTGCTGTACTTCCCCGGCTGCGGGGCCGGGCTCTTCAGCCACGACATCGGGCTGGCGGGCGTGTACCTGCTCTTGAAGGCCGGGGTGAACGTCGTCCTGCCCGACAGGCACCTGTGCTGCGGCTACCCGCTGCTGGCCAGCGGCTGCACCGAGGCCTACAACGCCAACCGCCACCGCACCATCCAGGACATCCTGGACACGCTCATCGCCACCGGGCGCGCGGGCATGAAGGCCACCACGCTGGTGACCAGCTGCGGCACCTGCCGGGAGAGCATCGAGACCTACGACTTCAGCCAGGAGCTCTCCGAGCCCCTGAAGCACCAGGACATCGTGCAGTTCCTGCTCTCGCGGCTGGACATCCCCAAAACAGAAGGCGAGAAGCTTTTGTACCACGCGGCCTGCCACGCGGAATGGGTGGACGTGCCCAAGGTCAAGGCGCCGGAGATTTACCGCAAGGCGCTGGCCGACGCCCTTGGCGCGCAGGTGCGCCTCTCGCCCGGCTGCTGCGGCGAATCTGGCCTGGGGGCCCTCACCAGCCCGGCCATTTACAACCGCATCCGCGACCGCAAGAAGGAACAGCTGGCCACGGACCTTGCCCGGCCCGATTCCAAGCGCCCGGACCGCGACACGCCCGTGCTCGTGGGCTGCCCCTCGTGCAAGATCGGCGTGAAGCGCTGCCTGATGCAGATGCACCGCAAGAACGACGTGCTGCACACGACCGAGCATCTGGCCGAGAAGCTGGGCGGACCCAAGTGGAAGCGCGAACTCAAGCGCATGATCGACAAGGGTGAGAAGAAGGGCAAGATGGTGCTGGTGGGCGCGGCCGCTGACGGGGGCAAATAGCATGGCGCCTGACAGAATCGCCGCGGGCCGCGTTCCGGGTTCCTTGTGTCAGGCTGCGGCCCCAGCCGCGTGCGAACAAGGCCTGGAGGCGTTGGAGCAGCGCCTGCGCGCGCACCTGGACGAACGGCTCTCGAAAGAGGGAGCCAGCGACCCGGCCCACGACCTGCTGCACCTGGAGCGCGTGGTGGCAACCGCCAAGCGCATTGCCGCTGCCGAGGGCGCGGATCTCGGCGTGGTCATTCCGGCCGCGTGGCTGCACGATTACGTGGTCGTGCCCAAGGACGACCCGCGCCGCAACCAGGCCTCGCGCCTTGCCGCCGTGGAAGCCTGCGCCTATCTCGCCTCCATCGGCTATCCCTCGTCTCCTGCCCAGGGCGACAACGCCGCGCGGCGCGAGGCCATGCTCGATTCCATCGGCCACGCCATCGAGGCGCACAGCTTCAGCGCGAACATTGCGCCGCAGACGCTGGAAGCCAAGGTGGTGCAGGACGCCGACCGCCTGGACGGCATCGGGGCCATCGGCATTGCCCGCTGCTTCGCCTGCGCGGGCACCATGAACCGGCCCTTCTACAGCCCGCAGGACCCCTTCTGCACCACCCGCGAACCCGACGACGCCCTGTTCACCATCGACCACTTCTACCGCAAGCTCTTCAAGACCGCCGCCAGCATGCAGACCGCCGCCGGGAAGGCGGAGGCGGAGCGGAGGGTGGAGGTGATGCGGAGGTATTTGCGGGAGTTGGGGGAGGAGATTGGGCAATAACTAGAATAGAGGGTTGAATTCCAGCCAAAGAGGCTTGACGCGATACTCGCTGGTTGCTATCGACTAAATTGTTTTCGCGGTGGTGTTGACTTAGAGAGTTCTGCGGGGGGGCAATATGGAGTGGCATGAAGCAACGGACTTTGTCTCTCAGTATATTGTCAGAATCACGACTCCTTCTGGGCACGGGACAGGATTTTATCTGACGAAAACGACGAATCCAGACGAGTGCTTAATTGCCACTGCAGCACATGTTGTACAGCATGCCCATGACTGGGATGAGCCAATACGTATAGAGCATCATGCCTCGGGTAAGAGCGTTGTGTTGAAGTTCCGTGAGCGCTTCATCTTTATTGAGAACCGTTGTGATATCGCTGGTATTGTTTTTCATAAGTCTGAGATCCCATTTCCTGAAACTGCGATGCAATTGGCACCGGTCGGTAAATCTCTGAAAACTGGCGCTGAAGTCGGTTGGTTAGGCTTCCCAGCTTTGGCTCCAGATGGGGCTATGTGTTTTTTTGGCGGGCGGGTTAGTAGTTATATTCAGTCTATTAGCGCATATCTGGTTGATGGCGTTGCTATTAACGGTGTCAGTGGTGGCCCCGCCTTTACAAATTTAGGCGGTCAAGTGTCTTTGATAGGTGTTGTTTCTGCTTATATTCCTAATCGTGTGACTGGTGAGTCTTTGCCGGGAGTGTCTCTCGTTCGAGATATCGCAGCATTACGAGCATATGCTGAGGCTTTTACGTCCCCAAGTGACCCAGGGGAAGGTAATGCGGAAGCACCTTCACCCCCAGGGGAATGTGCTTAAAGTGTAGGGTTCTTGCACTCTTCTCGTGGCGATCAAGATGTCCTTTCCCCTTGACATCCCCC
>CAYUOW010000023.1:0-32974 GCA_964446455.1 uncultured Desulfocurvus sp. | reverse complement strand
CTCCACCACGCCGCCCAGGGTGTCGCCCGCGCCCTTCACCGCGCGCACGCGCTCCTCCCATATGGGCACCATGTCCGCATCGGCGCTGAAGAACGGCCGCTCAATGGCTCCGGCGAAGTCGCGCCCCTTGGCCTCGATGCCGCCCAGCTCCACCGTGGCAGCACTGACGGAAATGCCCTGGGTGCGCAGAAATTCCTGGGCAATGGCCCCGCCCGCCACGCGGGACACGGTCTCGCGCCCGGAGGAGCGCCCGCCGCCGCGATAGTCGCGCCGGCCGAACTTGGCGTCGTAGCCCAGGTCCGCATGGCCGGGCCGGTACACGTCCATGATGGCCGAGTAGTCGCGCGAGCGCTGGTCCTCGTTCATGATGATGAAGCCGATGGGCGTGCCGGTGGTCGCGCCCTCGAACACGCCGGAGAGCAGGCGCACCGTGTCGGACTCCTTGCGGGCCGTGGCGGCAAGGCCGCCCTGGCCGGGCTTGCGGCGGTCCAGCTCCCGCTGGATGATCTCCTCGGTGAGGGGCAGGCCCGGCGGGCAGCCGTCCACCGTACCGCCCAGGCCCGCGCCGTGGGACTCGCCAAAGGTGCTGAGCCGGAAAAGGGTGCCGAAGGTGTTGCCGCTCATGTTCCCGTCCTTGTGCTAATGGTCCAGAAATTCCAGGCAGGCCGAGGCCCCGGCCGCGAAGTCCGAGCCGCCGCACAGCTCCAGCGCGGGCACGCCGGAAAGGGCCTGCAGGCATTCTTCGGCCGTGAGGCGCGCAGTGGCGAGCGCCCCGGGCAGATAAAACGCGCCCGGCGGCTTGCGCAAGGCCTCCAGCAGGTCCGGGCGCTCTGCCAGGTCCACGCGCTCTGCGCGCATGGGCTCGCCCGGCCCGGCCGTGTGCCGCCAGTTGAGCACCACCACCCCGGCAAGAGGCGCGGCCAGCCGGAAGCGGGAGCGCCTCGCGCTTTTCATGGGCGTTGCGGCGGCCGAGAGCGCGTCCGCAGCGCCGAAACATGTGTCGATGATGGCGTCGTACTTGTCCTCCACGCCGAACAGGGCCTCGGCGGGCATGCCCGCATAGGCGGCGCGCAGGGCGGCCGGCAGGGCGCAGGACAAAAGCGGGGCCAGCTCCGGGTTGCCCAGGGCCGTGCCCGGGTTCAGCCGGGGGTGCTTGGGAATGCCGTGCAGCACGGCCCCGCCCGGCGCAGGCTCCACCAGCACGCGGTCGTTGCTCAAAAACTCGAGCCCGCGCGCCACCAGGTGCAGGGCCAGGGTGCTTTTGCCCATGCCCGCGAAACCGCACAGGGCCAGGGCCTTGTTCCCGTTCACGACTCCGCTGGCATGTCCCAGCACCCAGCCCTGGGCCACGCGGCGCTCCATGTACCGGGCGCAGAGGAAGTTCACCAGCTGGTTGCGGTTTGCCACGCACGGGCCGACTGCGATATTTGGGGCAGCGCTGCCCACCCCCCCGCCAAAGAGAAAGAGCATGCCCGTGGCCTGCTTGCGCACCAGCCTGCCTCCACCGTGGGCTCCGGGCAGCTCGGCCGTGCGCTCCTTGTCCGGTTTCTTTCCCGGCAGGTGCGGACGCGTGGCCAGGGGCACGGGCGGCTCCTCCACGGGTCCGTCCAGGAACAGGAAGTCCAGGTCCGCCGGGGCGTTCCCCTGCGTCGCGAAGGGCGCGAAATACCCGCGCAGGTCGTCGATGACCGCCTGGGAGTTGCTGCGCACGTGAAGGGTCAACTCCTCCAGACGCAAGGCCAAGGCGAAGGGTGCCGGTGTGCGCCCGGCGTAGGCCCCGGCCAGGGCCTCGAAGCTCAAGGCCGCGGCCGGGCTCACCGGGCCAGCTCCCGCAGCGCGTGGGCCGTGAAGGCCTCGGCCACGTCGATGCCGCGCGCGGCCATGAGGCCCCGGAACCCGCCAAAGGCCGAGACCTCGAAGATGTATGGCCCGTTTGCCGTCAGGGCCACGTCCACGCAGGTGAAGTCCAGGCCGAAGGGCTCGGCCGCGCGCCGCGCCAGGTCGATGACCTCAAGCGGCGGATCGAAGGGCGCGTAGCGGCCGCCGCTGGCCGTGCTGGTGCTCCAGCCGCCCTCCGCAGACGTGGTGCCGGGCTCCTTCCTGCGGGCGTAGGTGCCCAGGTACTCGCCCCCCAGGAAGCACACGCCCAGGTCCTGGCCGCGCAAATCAAGGGCCTGCTGGATGTACATCACCGGGTTCTGGGCCTGGAAGCCTTGCAGGGCGCGCAAGAGTTCGGCCGCATCCAGGGCCTCGGCGTCCAGGAGCGCCATGCCCCGCGCCTTGGAGGTGAACAGGGGCTTCAGCACCGCGCGGCCATAGGCGCGCAAGGCGTCCAGGGCCTGGGCAGGGTCTTCGGTGATGGTGGTGGGCGGCAGGGGCATGCCCGCGTTCGCCAGGGTGACGGTGCAGGCCAGGCGATCCACCAGGCGCAGGATGCGTTCCGGTTCGGAGAAGCAACGCACCCCGCGCGCAGCGGGAATCCGCAGCATCTCCAGCCGGTCGATCATCTGCGGGGCATAGCCCTTGGCGGCCTTCTTGATGCACAGGGCGTCCAGCTCGCACAGGTCCACAGGACGGCCGTCCTGGTCCGGGCAGATGAGCGTCCCGGCGCCAAGGTCGAGCCGCGCCTGGTCCAGGTCCACCAGGACGCGCTGTCCCGTGGCCCGGCCAACGGCGTCGGCCAGGGCCTCGGACGACCAGCCCCCGTGGATGCCCACAACAGCTATGCGCATGGAGGTTTCCTTGCCCATGGCTAATAGAACAGGATGGGCCTGGGCAGGCGGTACTCCTCCCAGGGCTTGCCCTGGTGGGCCGCCAGGCCTTCCATCAGGTAGTGGGCGCGCAGGAACATCTCCCGCGCGAAGTCGTAGTTGAGCTCAAAGCGCGTGCTGGTGGTGAGCGAGCGCGCAAGGCCAAGCGCCAGCCGCGCCTGCCAGGTGCCGTCGCCGATGTCGTCCGCGAAGTCGCGCGAGTAGTCGTAGAACGAGGCGATCATGTGGTTGATGCGCCGCCGGAGCGTGGGCTCGAAGATGGGCATGCGGAAGAAGGACACGAGAAATACCGAGGCGTCCTGCACGAAGTCGCCGCGCCTGGTGCGGTGCAGGTCCACGTAGTGCACGCGCGGCGCGGCCTGGTCGAAGACGATGTTGTTGGCGTTGAAGTCGCCGTGCAGCAGCACGGTCATGGGCGCGCGCAAACTGGCCTCTATGGCCTGGCACTGGGTGATGAGCTCCTCGGTGCTCGGGATGGCCACCGGGCCCAGGCTGCGCGCCGGGCGGAAGAAGTCCGGGTGCACGTGGCGCACCGCGGCCATGCGGTCCTTCAGCTGGCCCATGGCGTCCAGCGGGGCCTCGCCCAGTTCCAGGGTGGAGCGCCAGATGTCGCCCACGGTCTGCTCGAACACGAAGATGGCGTCCTCAAGGATGTCCTCGGCCGCGGTCAGCACCACCTCGGTCCAGGTGCAGCCGGGCAGGAACTCCACCAGCATGGAGGCGCTGTCGCCCTCCTCGTGGTAGCTGAAGATGCGCGGGCCCGTGCCGGGTGAAATCTGCGCCCAAAGCTCCAGGTTCTCGCGTTCGCGGCGGATTTTCTTGAGGTTGCCTTCCTTGAAGATGCCGCCTTGGGCCACGTCGGCGGGCGCGTCCTTGGGGCTCACCCGGCCGATGCGGCAGCCGGAGCGCGTGCCCCAGATGGAGCGGAAGTCGATGTCGCCCAGGTCGCCCTCGAAGCCGGTCTTGGAAAGGGTTTGCTGCAGGGCCTGGAACTGCTCGATCTTGATCTTCTCGCCGATGACGGAAAAGAGCAGCGCCTCGCCGATGTTCAGGAGCGAATCGCCGATGCGCTCCAGGTAGCGGAAGATGAAGATGGCCGTGACCCCGTTCTGCACGTCGCGCCCGTTGCGCAGCTCGTCCATGAGGGCGTCGAAGGCCTCCTTGTACAGGCGGTCCAGGTCGAACTCCGCCCGGCAAATGCTGAGGGCCCCGGCCACCTCCGCGCGGGAGCGCACCTCAAGGATGCGCGAGAGCCCTTCCTCGATGATGTCGAACAGCGGGCCGGGGTTGTTGCGCACCAGGACGGAGAGGTCCTTCAGGTAGCGCATCTGTCCGGCTATGTTCACGCAGTAGTCGGCGATGCGCTCCAGGTTGGCGGAGATGATCTGCAGGCCGCGGATGCGGTCGATGTCGCGCTTGGACAGGCCGCGCCCGCTGTGGATGCGGGAATAGCACTTGTCCTCCACGATGTTCTTCAGGTTGTCGATGTAGTCGTCGCGCGAGACCACCTTGTCGTACAGCTCGTGGGTGGGCGAATCCACGAAGGCGCGGGTTTCGCTCATCTGGCTGGTGACTTCGAGCACCAGGAAGCGGAAGTTCTCCTCCAAGCCCTCCAGACCGTTCATGCTAGGCCTCGATCTTCAGGGTTTCCCCGGCCTTGGGCGCGTCGTCCTCCGGGCAGCGCCAGGAGATGGTCAGGGCCAAACGGCCCGCGCCGCCGCGCTTCCTGGCCTTGACCGTAAAGGTCAGAAGCTCCGCGGGCTGGAGGGTGAACTCCTCCTGTCCGGCGGCCACCACGAGCTTGCCCTTGCGCAGGCCCTCCATGACGGCCTCCAGGTACTTGCGGATGCTCTCGGCATCCTGCATGGATTCGAACACGAACTTCTGGTCGTAGCCCATGAGCCCCCCTTGTCCCCTCGCCTAGCCGTCCAGCCGGGCGCTGTATTCCTCGATGATCCGCACGCGGTCCATGTCCGCCACGATGAGCTTCTTGCCGATGGACAGGTCGTCCCAGGCGGGCTGCAGGCCTATCTCGCGCCGGGCCTTGTGCGTGTCTGCGCCGCCGCTTACGGGCAGGGTCTTCTCGCCCATGTGGGTGTCGTCGCCCATGAACACCAGCATGCGGCGCTCGCCGTTGCCGCGCCTGCGGTTGTTCTCGTACAAAACGGAGATGAGAAACTCCGTGTAGCGCTGCGACTGCGGATTCCACACCTCGTAGCCGTCCACGTCGTAGCCCGCCAGAAGGATGGGCCAGAACTGCTCCGGGTGGGGAATGACCACCCCGCCGCTTAAGGACCGCGCCTCCTCGATGAACTCCGTGGTGCGGTAGAAATAGCTGAGCGGGAACTGGGCCTTCACCACGGCCTTCACTTCCTTCAAAAACACCTGCACGCGGTTGGCCAGGCCATCGCCTAGAAGCGGCCGCAAGCCGTCCACGAAGTTGCGCACCAGCTTGTTCTTGATGGCGTCCACGGGCATGTCGCCCGCGTGGCGCTCCAGCAGGGCCGCAAGCTTCAGGCAGCAGGCCCGCGCCGCGCCCACCACGGCCTCGTCCGAGCCGGATTCGCGTGCGGCCTGGGCCAGGCGCTCCTCGTTGGGGCGGGTCACGGTGGTCAGGTAGTCGAACAGCTGGCTGGAACGATAGGCGTGGGTGTGTGCCAGCATGCTCTTCAGCACGTGGGCCTCGCCAAGCTTCTCGGTGCGGAAGTGCAGCAGCAGCTGCACCTTCTGGTTGAACCCGCGCGAATAGCAGTCCACCTCCACCCCGGTGTACGGCCCGTATTCCATGAGCTCGTTGTGCTGGGTGGGGATGATGAGGCTTTTGCGCGCCGCCGGGTAGCTGGCCTCAATGCGCCTCTTGATGAGCCCCATGGGCACGTGCTCCGGGTGCCAGTGCACGGCCAGCACGGAATCCTGGGCGGGCTGCACCGCGCCGGGCGTGAGGATGCGTTTCTGTGCCGCCGGGTCCAGCCGGGTGTCGATGAGCAGGGCGAAGAGCCGCTCGTCGAACTCCGTGACGTCCGCTGTCAGCGCCTCGGGCGCTGGGGCCGCGCACTCGCGGCGTTTCTCGCTCTTCATCCTCGACTCCTTGCCCGTGGGTCCCAGAGGGCCGGGCGTGAAAACTACTTGAACTGGGCGTGGCAGGCGCTCTTGCGCCGTTCCAGCCGCGAAAGCACCTCGGCGAAGGCCGCCACGTCGCGCGCGCTAAAGGCCCGGCGCAGGCCCCTGGCGTCCTCAAGGTAGGCCGCGTTGGCGCGCTCCAGCTCCTTTGACTCCGGTCCGTCGGCCTTTTTCAGCGGCTGGGGTATTTCAGTCATGCTCTCGCCCAGGGCCAGGAAGGACTCCAGCGCGTCCTGGCTGGGCATGACCCCGGCCTGGGCGGCCTTCTGCAGGGCCTTGTAGTCCGCCTGCATGGTCTTCTTGAGCTGGCGGTACTTCTCCCGCGCTCGTGCCTGGGCATCGGAAATCTTGGCGCTGGGCGCCGGCGTGGCGGCCTGGGGCGCCTTGGGAGCCACAGAGGCCTGGGCCTTCTTCACGGGCACGGGCACGCGCACCTCGTGGCTGCGCTTGGCCTTGAGCTTGAGCGAGAGTCCGCCGTCCTTCTGCTCGGCCACCAGCACCAGCTTGCGCAGCTCAGCGACGGGCAGTCCGGCCAACTCGCCGGCAGCCTTCTGCTCCAGTGTGTCCGCCAGCTCGCGCAGGAAGCGCGGCAAGCCGCCCGCGTCCACGTTCTTCTCAAGCTTCCAGGAGCCCATGCCTGCCTCCGCGCCGTGGCGCAACTGCTCATGCCCGCGCGGCTTGCGCCACGCCTGATCATACGTCCGGCATGCTACGAAATTCGGCCGCGCCCGGCAACAGCAGAACGGATGCCGCCCAGGCGGGTGATCTCCGCCAAGGCCAGCTCCACCAGCTCGTCCAGGGGAGTCTCGGCCGGGAGCACCGCGTGGGCGCAGGAAAGATAGATGGCCCCGCGCTCGGCCAGCACCTGGCGCACCTCGTCCACCACGCCGCCGCCCGTAAGGGACGGCCGCTGGGCCTCCAGGGGGTCGCGCGTCAGCCGCCGGGCCAGGGTCTCCACAGAGGCCTTGAGGTACAGCACGATGCCGCGCGCCAGATGCTCGCGGTTTTCCTGCCGCAGCACCAGGCCCCCGCCGCAGGAAACCACCTGCCCGGAAAACACGGCGATGTCCTCCAGCACGTGGCTCTCGGCATCGCGAAAGGCCTCCCAGCCGCCCGCGTCCACCAGCTCGGCCACGCTCTTGCCGGTCAGCAGCCGCACCCGGCGGTCCGTGTCCACAAAGGGCCGCTTCAGCCTGGCCGCCAGCTTCTTGCCCAGGGTCGTCTTGCCGCTTGCCCGCGCGCCGATGAGATAGATGTTCCGCTCGCCCGACATGCCCCGTTCGCCTCCCGCCTCTTGTTGTCGATATCGTTACGCGACCCTACGGCAAATCCGGCCCGGAGACAAACGCCACACGCGCTTCCAGGCACACAGGCGGCCGCCGCGGTCCGGCCGTCCATACCGCGGCTTGCATACGGGGCCGCTTGCGCCTAGAATAGCCGATTCGCGGGCGCCTCAAGCCCCAGTCAACACTCAAGGAACATCAATGAAAACCGCCATTTTTGGATTCTCCGGCTCCGGCAAGACCGACATGTTCGCCGCCCTTGCGGGCGAAAAGGCCGCCACGGCCGGAAACCGCGCCATGGTCAAGGTGCCGGAACCCCGCCTGGACCCGCTCATCAAGCTCTTCAACCCCAAGAAGATCACCCTCTCCGAGATCGAATACCTCGACGTGCCCGGCGGCGGCGGCAAGGGCCACGGCCTGGGCGAGCGCGTGCTGAACGACATCCGCCCCTACGACTGCCTGCTGTGCATGCTCGACGCCTTCACCGGCCTCTCCGACCCCAAGCAGCAGTACGGCGCGGTGGAGGCCGACCTCCTCGTGAGCGACCTCGCCGTCATCGAGAAGCGCCAGGAACGCATGGCCAGCGACAAGCGCAAGAACGCCAGCCTGGTGGACAACAAGGAAGAAGAATGCCTGGCCAAGGCCCGCGCCCTGCTGGAGGACGAAAAGCCCCTGCGCGTGGACCCCGCCCTGTGCGAGGAGCCCTCCATGCGCGGCTACCGCTTCCTGAGCGCCAAGCCCATCCTCTACGTGTGGAACGTGGCCGAGACCGCCATGGACTCCTTCGAGGTGCCCGCCGACGGCCTGGGACAGATGCACATGAGCGTCTCCGCCCGCCTGGAGCGCGAACTCGCCGCCATCACCGACCCCGAGGAGCGCGCCATGTTCCTGACCGACCTGGGCCTCACCGAATCCGCCCTGGACAAGGTCATCAGCCGTACCTACAAGCTTCTGGGCCTCATGAGTTTCCTCACCGCGGGCGACAAGGAAGTGCGCTCCTGGCCGGTGCGCGTGGGCGCCACCGCCCCGGAATCCGCCGGCGTCATCCACACCGACTTCCAGAAAGGCTTCATCCGCGCCGAGGTCATCGGCTACCAGGACTTCCTGCGCGCGGGCGACTTCAAGAAAGCCAAGGAGCTCGGCCTTGCCCGCCTGGAAGGCAAGGATTATATCGTACAGGACGGCGACATCATCGAGTTCCGCTTCAACGTGTAAGCGCGAACCGGAAACATGCCGCCCACAAGGGAGGCCCGCCATGCCCGGACCCAATACGCTCGGCTCTGACAACGACGAACTGCACGATGTGCTGCTCGACCTCTCGCGCTGCAACGCCTGCTCCGGCTGCTCCGAGATCTGCCCGGAAGTGTTCGGCTGGGACGACGACCTGGAACGGCCCTATCTGACGCGCCAAAAGGCCACCCACGACGAGGTGCGCGAAGCCATAGCCCTGTGCCCCAAGCGCTGCATCACCGCCGAGGGCTGGGAAGAGGAAGACTACTAGAGAATCAGGGGCGCCGCCCCTGAACCCCGCCAGGGGGTATGCACCCCCTGGACCCGCACGGCAAACGAAGTGGCCGGATTCGAGCACGCTCGAATCCGGCCACTTCGTTTGCGGAGGTGCCAAGCCGGCCGCGTCTCTCGCGCCCTCTCCAACGCTCCCAAACGGGCCCATCCCCTCAATCGGCCCACCGCGGGCTTTGCGGTGCGCAGCGCCGCGAATCCGCGCCGGAAATTGACGGGGAGCCCTCGTCCGGCCGCCAGCCTCCCCTCGACGGGCGTCCCGCCCGGCGAGCACAGGGAGTCCAGAGGGCGCATGCCCTCTGGCGGGGTCCAGGGGCGGCGCCCCTGGCCTTGCCTCTTTCCCTTACTCTTCCGGCGTCAGCGCGGCTATCTCCACAGCCCACAGCGGGTACTGGGCGGTCAGCGCGGCGCGGCGGCCGTGCTCATAGTCGGCGAAATCGAAGCCCGGGCTCACGGTGCAGCCCAGCAGGGCGAAGCGTCCCCCGGGCGCGAGGCGCGTGCCCTGCCAGATGCCGCGCCCCACCACGAGCTGCGGCCGCTGCCCGGCTGCGATGTCGGTGCCGATGACGTGGGTGCTGCCTGTGCCGTCGGGGTGCAGTTGCAGCATGTGCACGGGATCGCCCAGGTAGAAGTGGAAGATTTCGGTGCTGGCCACGCGGTGCAGGGCGGAGAAGCGCGTGGGGGTGACGAGGTAGTAGATGGCCGTGGCGCAGGCGCGGGGGCCGGTCTGTCCGGGTCCGGCCGCGCCTGCGGGCAGGACGCGCGAGGAACGGTAGGTTTCGGCGTAGAGGCCGCCTTCCTGCGGCAGGGGCACGAGGCCCAGGGCGTTCACGATGGCGGCTATTTCCGGGTCCTCCGGCAGTGCGCCGCGGTGATTGGTGCTCATTGCTGCTCCGTTTTGGCCGGCGCGGCGTGGTGGCGCAGGCGGTCTTTCAAGAGGGCCAGCTCGTCCAGCAGGGCCTGGGCGTGCCGGCGGAACTCGGCGGGATCGCGGTTTATGGCGTGCTTTTCCGCCAGGGCGGCCAGAAGCGCGGCGCGGGCGGCGCCTATGGCCCCCAGGGTGCCGCGCGCGCGGTGAGCCACGGCGCGCCCTGCGGACAGGTCCAGGCTGCGCAGGGCCTGGTCCAGGGATTGGTCGAGCTCGGGCAGGCTGGAGTCCAGGAACTGCCGCAGCATGATGCGCAGGAGATCCTGGTGGTCGCCGAAGGAACGCTGCAGATACTCCTGATCCAGGTGCGGCACGCGTTCGGGATCGGTCTCTCCGGGCGCGGCGGCGGGGGCTTGCGGCGCCGGGCGCGAGCGGTCGCGCGCGGCGGCCAGGGCGCGCTCCATGGCGGCGAAGAGCGCCTCTTCCTCGGCGGGCTTGGCCACGGCATCGTCCATGCCGGAATCGAGGAAATGCTGCCGGTCCTCGCCCGAGGCGTAGGCGGTAAGGGCCACGATGGCGATGCCGGCGTTGCGCTCCCCGCTCGCGCCCCGGCGGATCTGCCGGGTGGCGGCGATGCCGTCCATGCGCGGCATCTGCACGTCCATGAGCACCAGATCGTAGTCCCCTTCCTTCACGGCGGCGAGCACCTCGTACCCGTCGCCCACGCAGGAGACCCGGTGCCCGGCGGTTTCCAGCAGGTGTTCCATGAGCACGCGGCCGATGGCGTTGTCCTCGGCCAGGAGCACGCGCAGGCCGGGCTGCGCCTTCTCCGCCGGGCGGCGCGGCGCGGGGGATGCGGCAACTGCGGCAGCAGCGGCTGGCGCGGGGACGAAGGGCATGAGCGGCTCCTGGACCTGCGGCGCGGCGGGCGCGACAGCGCCCTGCGCCAGGCCGAACACGGCGCTGAAGGCGAAGGTGCTGCCCACGCCCGGCGTGCTGGCCACCTCGATATGACCGCCCATCTGCTCCACAAAATTCTTGCAGATGGCCAAGCCCAGGCCGGTGCCGCCGTGCTGCTTGGCATAGGAGCTGTCGCCTTGGCTGAAGCTTTCAAAGATGTGCGGCAGGTAGCCCGGCTCGATGCCGCTGCCGGTATCCGTGATGCTGAAGCGCACGCGCGCCTGGTCATCCGCCACGGCTCCCTGGCCCAGGTCCACCTCCACGACGATGCCGCCGCTTTCCGTGAACTTGAGCGCGTTGCTCAAGAGGTTGCGCAGCACCTGGCCCAGGCGCGCCTCATCGCCCACCAGGGTGTCGGGCACCTCCGGCGCCACGTGCACGGCGAGGCTCAGGCCACGCTCGCGGGCCAGCAGGGCGCTGGGGCCGGAGACGTTGTCCAGGCAGCGCCGCAGGGCGAAGGGCGCGGGCCGCAGCGGCATTTGCCCCGCCTCTATCTTGGAGAAATCCAGCACGTCGTTGACCACGGAAAGCAGGGCCCGGCCGGATTCCACGGCCATTTCGGCCAGGCGGCGCTGTTCCTCGTTCAGCCGCGTTTGGGCCAAGAGCCTGGTGGTGCCGATGACACCGGCCAGGGGCGTGCGGATCTCGTGGCTCATGTTGGCCAGGAACTGGGCCTTGGCCTGGGTGGCGGCCTCGGCCGCGGCCTTGGCCCGGCGCAGGGCGTCCTCGGCGTGCTTGCGGTCGGTGATGTCCGTCAACGCGCCCACGAAGCCGGTGAGCTCGCCGCGGGCGTCGCGCGTCGCGGCGGCGCGCACCAGCACCCAGATGCCCCGCTCTCCCGGCGAGCGCAGGCGGAATTCGGCCACAAAGTCCTCGCCAGTGCGGATGATCTCGCGGAAGCCATTGAGGGTGGTCTTGCGGTCCGCTGGCTCCAGGGTCCGCAGCCACCGCAGGCCCAGGGCCTGGGTCCTCGGGAATCCGCTGATGCTGATCCAGGATTCGTTGACGTAGGTGCAGCGGCCGTCGAGGGTGGCCTGGAAGATGCCCACGGGCGAAACCTGGGCCAGGGTGCGGAAGCGCTCCTCGCTCCTGGCCAGGGCGTCCTCCGCGGACTTGCGCTCGGTTATGTTGCGCGCCGCGCCCACCGCGCCGATGACCACGCCCTGGTCGTTGACGAAGGGAGCCTTGCGCACCTCGTAAATTTCGAAGCGGCCCCTGTTCTGGCCGCATTCCTCATAGCGGCCGGGGCTGCGGCCCTCCAGGGTCTCCCAGCCGGAGTCCGCCCCGCCCAGGCGGATGGTGTGCCAGCCCGGATCTTCCGGGCATTCGGCCTGGCGCAGTTCCAGGAAGTGTCTGTCGCTTTTGCCCAGGGGCTCCTGGGGGTCGTCCACGCCCAGGTACTGCTCGCAGGTGGCCTTGTTGGCGAAGAGGTAGCGGCCCTCCATGTCCTTGGCCCAGATCATGTCCGGAACGTTGTCGCACATGAGCCGCAGCATGACGGCCAGCTCGCGGTAGCGCAATTCGCTCAAGCGCAGGGCGGTCTCCGCGCTTTTGCGCTGGGTCACGTCCACGGCGTAGATGTTCACGTAGCCCTTGTCCACGAAGGGCGAGAAGGTGAAGCTGTAGATGCCGCTGACGTAGGAACGCTCCGAGGCGCGCGCGTGGCCGGAATCGAGCGCCAGGCGCAGCTCGCGCCGCAGCTCGCGCGGGAGCTTGCCGCCCACCCGCTGGCCCCAGCTCTGCAGCAGGGGCTCCGCCGCCGGGTTGGCATAGAGCAGCACGCCGGACTTGTCCGCGCGCATGACCGGGTGCGGATTCTCCACCGGGAAGCGGGCCACCAGGGCCAGGCGCTCCTCGGCCAGCTTGCGTTCGCTGATGTCGCTCAAGGTGCCGGACATGACCAGCGGGCTGCCGTCCGGCGCGAAGCGGAACACCCGGCCGCGGTCGTGCGCCCAGACCCAGTGGCCGTCCTTGTGGCGCAGGCGGCACTCGCAGTCGTAGTAGTTGGTGAGCCCGGTGAAATGTGCCTCCAGGGCCTTGGTCGAGCGCATCAGGTCGTCCGGGTGCACCAGGAACAGCCAGGTCTTGATGCTCACCGGTTCGAGCTCCTCCAGGGTGTACCCGGCGATCTCGGCGTAGCGGTCGTTCAGCATCAGCTCGCCGGTGGCGATGTTCCACTCCCAGGTGCCCGCGTTGGTGCCCTCGATGACGTCGGAAAGCCTGCGGCGTTCCTCGCGCAGGGCTTCCTCGGCCTGCTTGCGCAGGGTGTTGTCCACGTTGAAGCCCACGATGCCCGGCTGGCCGTCCGGGAAGCGCACCAGGCTCTTGAACACGATGCGCTGCTCCACGCCGCCCCCGGCCGCGGGGTGCGAATATTCATAGCTCAGGGTGGCGCCGGGCCCGGCCTCCAGCACGCGCCGGTCCCATTCGTGGTGCAGGGCGCCAAGCTCGTCGGGGCAGATGTCGGTGATGCGGCGGCCAAGGACGGCCTCCGGGGACTGCGCCTCGTGCAGCTGCGCAAAGGCGCTGTTCACCAGCAGGTAGCGGCCCGTGGTGTCCTTGCAGAAGAAGGTGTGCGGCAGGGTGTCGATGAGGGTCTGCAGGAAGCGGTGGCTCTGGGCCAGCTTGGCCTCGGCCTCGCGCAGGCGCGTGGCGTCTATGTTCACGCCCACCACGCGCATGGGCCTGCCCTGGCGGTCCAGCTGGGCCAGGGCCGAGGCCTCCACATAGCGCAGCTGGCCGTCGGGGTGCAGCACCCGGAAGGAGGCCTCGAAGCGTCCGCCCTCGCCCGTGGCCGTTACCAGAGCTTCGCGCACGGCCTCGCGGTCCTCCGGGTGCACGCGGCACAGCCAGTCCTCCGGGGTGCCGGTGCGGTTCAGATCCTCCAGGCCGTACAGCTCCTCCATCATCGTATCCAGGTGCAGGGCCCCGGTGCCCAGGTTCCACTCCCACAGGCCGATGCGCCCGGCGCGTACGGCCTGCTGGAAGCGCTGCGTCACCTCGCGCAGCTCCTGCTCCGCCTCCTGGCGCTCCAGAATGCTCCACAGGCCGTCGGTGAACAGCCTGAGCTGGGTGGCGTCCTCCTCGGTGTAGGGCTCCGCCTTGTTGGCCACGCCCACCACGGCGCGCACGCGCCCCAGGCTGACGACCGGCACCGAGAGGAAGCGCGAGAGCCCAACGTGGCCCTCCGGGCAGCCGCGCTTGCCCGGGTGCGGCGCGGCGTAGTCGTTCACCAGCACGGCCTGGCGCAGGCGCACGGCGTCGCCCCACAGGCCCGTGCCGTCCAGGTGGTACACGGTCTGCGCCCCGGGCACGGAGCACTTTTCCCGCACCCCCTGCGACCAGGAGTGCAGGGTGAACTGCTGGGTCGTGTCCTCGTAGGCGTAAATGTACCCGACGGAGCTCGAGGTCATGGCCAGCATCTGCTCCAGGGCGAAGTCCAGGAGTTCCTGGCGGGAGGCCTGATGCATCTCGTGCAGGCGCAAAAGCGCCATGCGCCGCACCTGGCGCTGGCGTTCGGCCTCGCGCGCGGCGTGCTGCTCGGTGATGTCCACCACCAGGCCGCAGCCGCCCCGGAAGGAGCCGTCCGGTCCATAGAGGGGGAAGGGCATGACGCGGATTCTGCGCACGGCGCCGTCGGGCCGGAGCATGCGCGACTCGTAGACCTCGCGCGAGCCCTGCCGCCGCGCGGCCACCTGCTCCGCCCTGGCGGAAACGTCCTCCGGCAGGATGAACGAGGAGCTGGACCGGCCCAGCAGTGACTCGGCCGGGAGGCCGGCAAGCCGGGCAAAGGCCGGGTTCACGTAGGTGATGACATCATTGACGTCGCAGAGCACCACGCCCTGGTCCGTGGACTCCACCAGGTCCTGGAAGCGGCCCAGGCTCTCGGACAGGGCGGCCTCGGCCCGCACCCGGTCGGTCACATCCTGCACGGTGGACAAAAGCAGGTTCTGCCCGCCGGAGCCGAAGGGGCCGGTGTGCACCTCCACGTTGCGCAGGGAGCCGTCCTTCAGCCGGTGCACGAAGTGGAACACCCCGCCCCTTTCCCCGGCCTGGGCCAGGGCGGCGTTCACTTCCTCGTCCGGCTGGACGTTCAGAAGGTGGATGGTGGCGGCCTTGAGCTCCTCGCGCGGGTAGCCGTAGAAGGCCGCGGCCGAGTGATTGGCGTCGCGGATGGTTCCGTCCGCCGGGTCCACCAGCAGGCACACGGCGCGGTTGTCCTCGAACATGGCCCGATACAGGGCCTGGCGTTCGGCCTCGGCCGCCTCGGCCGCCTTGGTCCCGGAAATATCCTTGATGGCCCCGATCAGGAAGCGGACCCGGCCGTCTTCCCCGCGCGAGACGCCGACGTTCACGAAGACCCAGAGCGGACGCCCGCTTTTGTGCAGAAAGCGCTTTTCCATCTGGTAGCTGTCGAGCTCGCCCTCCCGGATCTGCCGGATGAGCTGGGTGTTCTCGCCCAGGTCGTCGGGATGGGTGATGTCACGCCAGGTGAGGGTGAGCAACTCCTCCCGCGTGTAGCCCAGGAGTTCCAGCAGGGCCGGGTTGGCGTCCAGATAACGGCCGTCCGGCCCGGCCACGCCGATGGGCAGGCTGGAATGCTGGAACACTGCGCGGTTGTATGCCTCGCTCGTGCGCAACTCGCCGGTCATCTGGCGGGCCAGTTCCTCGGCCCGGGCGCGGGTCTGGTCGATGTTGCGCACCACGAGGTACACGGCCCCGGCCAGCATGGCCCCAAGCAGCAGAAGCACCACGGGCTCGCGCCGCCCCGGCGTCAGCAGGGAATCCTGCGGCCGGGTGAAGGCCACGGTCCACTGGCGGCCGTAAAAGTCGAGCCTGCCCGTGCGCTGCAACCACCCAGTGCCGGCAGCGGGGCTGTCATACAACGGTTCGGCGGCGGCGGCATCGCGGATGCTGATGCCCAAGGCGCTGCCTTTGGGGCCCAGCACGCTCGCCATCAGGGAGCTGACGCGGAAGGGACTGGAGACGAAGCCGCGCAGCGCGGCCCGGCGTTCGGCCACTGTGCTTGTCGGCATGCCCTCGCGATACACGGCCAGGTACAGCAGGCAGCTCGGCGGGGCCTCGGCCTGGCCGTCCTGGACCAGGGCCACCCGGCCGGTGAGGGCCACCTCGCCCGTATCCCTGGCGCGGTCCAGGGCGGCGCGGCGCACGGGCTCGGAATACAGGTCATACCCGATGGCCCGGCGGTTGCGCTCGTCCATGGGTTCCATGAAGATGATGGGACAGTAAGACTCGCGCGCTCCGGAAGGCCACACGGCATAGCCGGGATGCTCCGCCCTGCGCGCGCGTTCGTGGCGGGCCAGGGAACCTCCGGGAAGGACGGGCGAGTAGCCCAGGCCGCGGATGCCGGGGTGGGTGCCGTCGTATTTCAGATCAGCGACGAAGCCCTTCCACTCGTCCCTGGTGATGCGCTGGGAATTGTCCAGCAGGCCTGCGCCGCTGCGCAGCAGGAGTTCGAAGTCCTGCAAGCGCTCCTGCATGCGGGCCTGGACGAGGCGGGATTCATACTCAAAGGCCTCGTGTGCGGCGCGCTCGTACCCGAGCTGGGACACCACGGCCAGAAACGCGAAGGCCCCGAGCACCAGGAGCGGGGGCAGCCAGCTTGTCCACAACGGCAGCTGTCGTGTGGCGGCAAAACCGTCTGGGGGAGGCGTCTTGCGTGTCTGCATGGTGTCCCCGGCGGCGTGGCAAAGGCCGCCGTCCTGCGCTGGACTGTTATGGTCTCGAAAATACCGTCATATTAGCAAACTACGTATTAGCGCACAAGCCCGCCGCTACTGCCCTAGGCCCGGGCTCCACACGGCGTAGAACCCGGCGGAAAGCGGCAGCAGGCTGTCCAGCCCGATGTGGAGGAGCGAGGGGCGCAGGTCTTCGGCGTCGGCGCCGGCCTGGTACCAGGTGGCGTTGGGGCCGGGGCGGCGGCGGTAGGTCACCACGCGGGCGTCCTTCGGCAGCCCCGCCAGGCTGGCGGCCTTGGCCACGGCGTCCTCCATGTAGCCCACGGAATCGATGAGCCCCAGGGTCTTGGCTTCATCGGCCGTGAACACCCGCGCCGTGGACACGATGGTCAACGCGGCGGGCTCCAGCTTGCGGTGCTTCTGCACCAGCTCCACAAAGCGCGCCGCCTGGGCCTTGACCATGGATTCGGTGAGCTTCTTCTCCTCCGGGGTGGCCGCGCGGAAGGGCGAGCCCATGTCCTTCTGCGCGCCGGACTTGCTCACCTCGACGCCTACGCCGATCTTGTCCAGAAGGCCCGCCACGCGCGGCTGCAGAAAGATAACGCCCACGCTGCCCGTCACGGTGGTGGGGTGCGCGGCGATGTGGTCGCTGGGCAGGGCCACGTAGTAGCCGCCGCTGGCGGCCAGGCCCATCATCACCGTCACCAGCTTCACCCCGGTCTGCTCGCGGTAGCTCGCCAGTTCGTGGTAGATGATGTCGCTGGCCGTGGTGGTGCCGCCGGGGGAGTCCACCTTAAGCAGCACGGCCTTGATGTCCTTGTCCTTTCTCGCCAGCTTGAGCTGGGCGGAGACTTCCTCCACCACGCTGGGCCGCGTGCGCATGAAGCTCTCGCCCGCCCGCTCGCTGATGAGGCCGTCCACGCTGATGAGCAGGATCTTGCCCCCGCCGGAACCGGACAGGGTCTGCTCCTTGTAGGGCTGGGGCGCGCCGCCGAAGAGACTGAAACTGGGCGCGCAGGCGCACAGGGCAAAACCGAAAAACAGCAGGGACAGGACGGGCAGCAGCGCGGTGCGACGGGAACGCATGGGGACCTCCGGGTGGAAGGTTGCGGTGTGTTCAAACGACGGACGGCAGGGCCAGGGCGGCGGCGGCCACGGTCTCGCCCAGGATGATGGACGCGCCCAGGAAGTCGCCGTTGACGCCGCCCACGGCGCGCGCCAGCCGGTACAGCGGAATGAGCGCGAGCGCCGCCAGCAGCACGGCCGCGCCCCCCGCCTGGGGGCGCAGGACCAGGGCCGGGACAAGGGCAAGGGCAAGGGCCCAGACGACGGCCGGAATGGTCGCCCCGGACAGGAACAACCCGCCCAGGCCGGGGCGGATGAGGTCGCGGGTTGCGCGGCCAAAGACCACGGCACAGGACCGGCCAAAGACGAAGACCCAGGGCAGGGCCCAGGCAGGGCCGTTCTTCAAGGCCTCGGCAAAGAGCAGCGTCTGGCCCAGCAGCGCCAGCACGAGCGCGGCCACGCCAAAGGTGCCGCTGCGGCTGTCCTTGATGATGGTCCAGAAGCGTTCCGGGTTCAGGTGCTGGCCCGCGCCGTCCATGACGTCGGCCAGGCCGTCCAGGTGCAGCCCCCGCGTGAGCCAGGCGGAAAGCAGCACGCACAGCCAGGCCGGGACGAGGGAGCTGCCCGCGAACAGGCCCGCCCAGCCGAGGACCGCCGCGGGCGCGCAGGCGGCCGCGCCGATGACCAGGCCGCACAGGGGCAGGTGGAACATGCTGCGGCGCATGTCGGCCTCATCCATGACGCGGGCCGGCGCCAGGCGGGACAGGAAGCCCAGAGTGGCCAGAAAGCGGACGGGGGCGCGCAGCACGGATTCTCTCCCGGTCTCTAGGCCCAAAGCAGGCGCACGGCGTCGCCCCGGCGCAGGCCCAGGGCCTCGGCCGAGGAGGCCTGGTTGGCCGCAAGCTCCAGGAAGCCCTGGCTGCCTGCGAGCAGGCCTATCTCGCCCGGACCCAGGTCGGCATAGGTGTTCACCGGAATGATGCCCCGGCGCTGGCCCCAGGGCATGCGCAGCCAGGTGGGCGGCTTGGGGGGCTCGAAGTTGGCCCGGAGCGAAAGCAGGCAGTTGCCGTAGCGGTCCACGTGCAGCACGCGGGCATCCACGCCGAGCGGCCCGCAGGAGGGGTCGGCCCAGGCCGGGCGCTCGATGTCCGAGCGTTCCATGGGCTGGCCCATGCAGACCAGGCTTTCGCCGTGGGCCAGGCGCGCGGCCAAGGGTGCGAACACGTCGCGGCCGTGGAAGGTGGCCGAGGCCTCGTAGTGCGTGGCGGCCGGGGAAAGGTCGTACACCTTGGCCGGGGCCAGGCCGGGGGTGAAGAGCAAAAGGCCGAGCAGGCCGTTGTCCGGCGCCAAAAAGTCCTGGCCGCCCGCCTCGGTCTCCACGTGGACGCCCAGGATGCGCCGCACCGAGCCCACGCCCGGGTCCACCACGCACACGAACACTGCGTCGGGCGGGAAGTGGGGCGCGCTGGCCGCAAGAAAAAACGCCGCCTGGTCCACGGCGAAGGGCTCCACCTGGTGGGTGATGTCCAGTATGGCCGAACCCGGCGCGCGCCGCGCGAGCGAGGCCCGCAGCTGGCCCGCATAGGGGTCGGAAAGGCCGAAGTCCGAAAGCAGGGCGATGGGCCGCATCAATACTCCTTCCGTCCGGAAAATCCCTGGCCCAGCACGTTGAAGCCCGAGCCCATGATCAAAAACGCCGTGGGGTCGATCTCGTACACCAGCTCTTCCAGCCGCTTGAGCTCCAGGTTGTTCAGCATGATGAGCACCACGGGCTTTTCCTCGCCGCTCCAGCCGCCGCGCGCGGAAAGCACCGTGGCCCCGCGGCCCAGGCGGTGCAGCACGGCCTGCACCACGGCGTCGGGCGAGTTGGAGATGACGAGGGCCATGCGCCGCTCGCTGAACATGGACAGGCAGACGTCCGTCACCCAGCCCACCAGGAAGTTCATGGCCACGGAATAGAGCACGGCCTCGATCTTCATGGTGGCGAAGCCCAGGGCGAACACGCCCACGTTGAACAGGAATTCGAAGCGGCCGATGGGAATGCCCAGGCGCTCGCGCACGGCCACGGCCAAAATGTCCGCGCCGCCGGTGGAGCCCATGGACCGGAGCGCCACGCCGATGCCCGCGCCCAGCGCCACGCCGCAGGCGATGACCGCGAGCCAGGGGTCGGCCACGGGCAGCACGTAGGTCAGGCGCTCGATGAGCACGCTGGTGGCGGCCATGCCGTACAGGCTGTAGAGCACGAAGCGGCGGCTGACCATGTACCAGCCGAGGATCATGATGGGCACGTTGAGCAGGAAGTACCACGCGCCCGTGTCCAGCGCGGGGATGACGTAGTAGCCGAGGAGCGCAAGGCCGGAGACGCCGCCCGCCAGCAGCCCGTGGGGCACGGCCACGCACTTGATGGCGAAGGCCACGAGCAGAGAGCCCGCGGTGAGCAGGAACAGGTTCCAGGGAACCGTGAAGGCGTAGCGCCGCAAGCTGCGGCCCAAGCTCGTGGGATTGGCGGGACTGGCTGCTGTCATGGGTTCACCTGGGAGGGCATCCTACAGGATTCCCCTGGGCAGGGAAAGAGCCGGGACGTCACCCCCGCCTGCCGGACGGGCGCAGAAGAGCGCTGGCGTGCGCATCAACGTCCGCGCGCGCTCCGGGACTTTCTGGAAGGCTGTGCTTCTGGCGGCAGGCCGGCGTGCGCTACAGGCTGTGCAGCAGGCGCGAAACGCTCAGGCATTCCGCGTGGTAGGCGCAGTTCCCCTGGTCGCAGTAGCCCTCTCCCGCGCGGCCGAAGCAGTCGAAGTTGCCTTCATTGCGTTGCTGCAGGCGTACGGCCTCCACGCGGGCCAGCATGGCCTCGCGGCCGTTCGGACGCAGGGCCGGGGTCTTGGCCGCAACCTTCACCGCCGGGGCCTTGGCCGCGGGCTTGGTGGCCACGGCCTTGGTGGCCGCCTTGGCCGGAGCCTTGGCCGCTGGCTTCGAAGCCGGCTTGGAAGCGGGCTTGGACGCAGCCTTGGAAGCGGGCTTGCTGACGGCCTTTGCCGGTGCGGCAGCCTTCTTGCCCGCGGCGGGGGCGGGCGAAGCGGACTTTCTGGCGCTGGTGCTCATGGGCTTCTACTCCTTGCTGTCTTGGCGCGAACAGGATTTCAACATCTGAATACCCGATCGGCCGAAGGATGCAAGGACCTTTCTCTGCATGAAGACGTTTGAAACATGCACCCCGGCGCTGGCATATGTCGAGAGCCTGTGCCAATGTGAAAGGTGGGAACAGGTGCGGGCCAGATTGAGGACCAGCCCGCCCGCCTTGCCAAAGCGGGCCGTTTTCACTATCCCAGGGACACGAAAACCGCAGAGTGGAGCGTGTGCATGAAAGTGCTCGTCATCGGCTCCGGCGGCAGGGAACACGCCCTGTGCTGGAAGCTTTCGCAAAATCCCGGGGTGGACAAGGTCATTGCCGCGCCCGGCAACGGGGGCACCGCAGAGGTCGCCCAAAACGTGCCCGTGAAGGACGACGACATCCAGGGGCTCATCGCCCTGGCCAAGGCCGAGAAGGTCGGCCTGGTGGTCGTCGGGCCGGAGGCCCCGCTGGTGCTCGGCATGGCCGACGCCTGCGCCAAGGAGGGCATCCCCTGCTTCGGGCCCGATGCCTTCGCCGCGCAGCTTGAGGGCAGCAAGGCCTTTGCCAAGAACGTGATGCGTGACGCGGGCGTGCCCACGGCCGCCTTCGGCGTTTTTACGGATATCGAGGCCGCCACGGCCTACGTGAAGAGCCACGGCGCGCCGCTTGTGGTCAAGGCCGACGGCCTGGCCGCGGGCAAGGGCGTGGTGGTGGCCAAGACGGTCGAGGAAGCCCTGGAGGCCCTCGACGACATGATGGTGAAAAAGAGCTTCGGCGCGGCCGGGGCCACAGTGGTGGTGGAGGACGCGCTGCAGGGCGAGGAAGCCAGCTTCCTGGCCTTCTGCGACGGCGAAAACTTCGCGCTCCTGCCTTCGGCCCAGGACCACAAGGCCGTGGGCGAGGGCGACACCGGCCCGAACACCGGCGGCATGGGCGCGTACAGCCCGGCCCCGGTGCTGCCCCAGGAAAAATACGCCGAGACCGCCGAGCTGTGCATCCGCCCCATCCTGAAGCGCCTGGCCGAGCTTGGCCACCCCTTCAAGGGCGTGCTGTACGCCGGGCTCATGTTCACCAAGTCCGGCCCCATGGTGCTGGAGTACAATGTGCGCTTCGGCGACCCCGAGTGCCAGCCGCTTCTGATGCGCCTGGACGCGGACCTGGTGCGCATCATGCTGGCCTGCGCCGGGGGAACGCTGACCCCGGACATGCTGCGCGTGCGCCCGGAAACGGCGCTCTGCGTGGTCATCGCCGCGCCGGGCTACCCCGGCAGCTATCCCAAGGGCATGGAGATCACCGGCCTGGCCAAGGCCGACGCCCTGCCCGGCGTGAAGGTCTTCCAGGCGGGCACCGCCGTGAAGGACGGCAAGACCGTCACCAGCGGCGGCCGCGTGCTCGGCGTCACCGCCCTGGGGCCCACGCTGGCCCAGGCCAAGAAACTGGCCTACGAGGCCGTGGCCAAGGTCGGTTTCGAGGGCTGTTACTTCCGCCGCGACATCGGCGACAAAGGTATTGCGCGCAGCTAGGCGCAAGGAGAACACCGCATGGTCAAGGTAGCCGTTTTCATGGGCAGCGCGTCTGACGAAGACCTGATGAAGCCCTGCGCCGAACTGCTCGCCAAGCTCGGCATCCCCTACGAATTCACCGTCACCAGCGCCCACCGCACGCCGCAGCGCACGGAGCGCCTGGTCTCCGAGCTGGAGGCCCAGGGCTGCCAGGTGTTCATCTGCGCCGCGGGCATGGCCGCCCACCTGGCCGGAGCCGTGGCCGCGCGCACCACCAAGCCCGTGCTGGGCGTGCCCCTGGCCGCCTCGCCCCTGGGCGGCATGGACGCGCTCTTGGCCACGGTGCAGATGCCGCCGGGCTTCCCCGTGGGCACCCTGGCGCTCGACAAGGCCGGTGCCAAGAACGCCGCCTGGCTGGCCGCGCAGATCCTGGCCCTTTCCGACCCGGAGCTCGGCATGCGCCTGAAGGACGAGCGCGCCGGGTTCGAGGCCGCAGTGGAAAAGGCCGCCGCCGCCGTGGAGGAGGCCGATGCCCAGCGCCGTGCGAACAAGAAGGACAAGAAGTAAGTGACCGACACGCCCACCGCCCGGCTGGCGGACGACAAGGGCCGCTGCGTCAGCTATCTGCGCCTCTCGGTGACGGACCGCTGCAACCTGCGCTGCCTGTACTGCGACGGCCAGATGAGCCAGCGCCTGACGCACCACGACGTGCTGCGCTACGAGGAGCTCCTGGACCTCATGGGCCTGGCCCGGGGCCTGGGCATCGGCAAGGTGCGCCTCACCGGGGGCGAGCCCTTTGCCCGCAGGGACTTCATGGAGTTCCTGGAGCGCGCGCGGGAACGCTTTCCGGACGTGAGCCTGCGGCTCACCACCAACGGCACCCTGGTTGCGCCCTATGCCCCGCGCTTGGCCGCTGCCGGGGTGGACCGGGTGAACATCTCCCTCGACACCCTGAACGCCGCCACCTTCGCCCGCATCACCGGACAGGACCTGTACCCCCAGGTGCGCAGCGCCATCGACGCCTGCATCGCGGCGGGCATCCGCGTGAAGATCAACGCCGTGGCCATGCGCGGCGTGAACGACGGTGAGCTGCCGGGCTTCCTGGCCCTGGCGCGCGAACTGCCCGTGGACATCCGCTTCATCGAATACATGCCCATGGGCGGGGCCGAATGGCACGCGGAGCAGGTCTGGCGCGCCTCGGAGATCCTGGAGGAAGCCCAGGTGCTGGCGAAGCTCACCCCGCTTGTCCGGGACGCCGAGGACGCGGGCCCGGCCCAGATGTATGCCATCGAGGGCGGCAAGGGCCGGCTCGGGCTCATCACGCCCCTGTCCAACCATTTCTGCGGCACCTGCAACCGCCTGCGCATCACAAGCGGCGGCGTGCTGCGCACCTGCCTGTTCAGCGACCGCGTGTACCGCCTGCGTCCGGCCCTGCGCCATCCCAAGCTGGGCCTGCCCGCGGTGGAGCGCATCCTGCGCCTGGCCCTGCGCAAGAAGCCCGTGGGCGCGGATCTCTTGGCCGCGCGCCGCGCCGGGGAAGGCGTTTCGGCCACGTCCATGTCCTCCATCGGAGGGTAGGGCCGGGGGGTAAAACGGCGGATACGCCCACCAGGCAAGGGTTTGCGGCCCCTTGCCAAACTGGGCGGCGGGCGCTACGCTTCGTAAGATGAAGTCCCTTGCACCTTCCTTCAGCCTCGCAGCGCGGCTCAGGTCCATACTCTGGGCCATGCTGCTCCTGCCCATCCTGGCAGGGGTTGGCTTCTTCCTCGCACATTCCAGCCGTACCCTGCAGGACCAGGCCGTGCGCGACCTCAACGCCGCCTTGAGCCTGCAGCAGCAGTTCATCGAGCAATGGATGCGCGAACGCGCGGGCGACATCGGCTACCTCGCGGCCGACCCGCGCGTGCTCTCCCTGCCGCCCCAGGCCCTGACCGTCCTGTTTCTGCGCACCGTGGAACACGCCTCGGCCTTCAGCGACATCGTCTACGTGGACGAGACCGGCCTCACCAAGGCCGACCCCAAGCGCCCGGCCGGCATCAACCTGTCCGACCGGGAGTACTTCCTGGCCGCCAAGAGAGGCGAAAGCTATATCTCCGACGTGCTGGACAGCCGCCTGACGGGCGAGAAGATCGTCGTGGTCAGCAGCCCGGTGGCGGACGCCCACGGCGCATTCCGGGGCCTGGTGCTGGGCGCGGTGAGCCTGAAGGCCCTGTCCACCCTGATGCAGACCGTGCAGGACGAGTCCGCCGGCCGCACCTTCCTCACCCGCGCCAACGGCGAACTCATCGCCCCTGGTGAAGGCGCGGGCTTCAAACCCGGCGACACGCTCTTCGAGCGGGCCAAGGCCGAGCAGCCCTCCCGGGGCATCTACCGCACTCCGGATGGCAAGCGCGTGGTCGGCACCTACCACTGGGTGCTGGACGGCAAATGGCTGCTGGCCGGAGAGCGGCCGGAAAGCGATATCCTGGCCACCCACGCCTGGGTGCTGGGAGTGCCCCTGGCCGGGGCGGCGCTGGTGTTCCTCATCTTCGGGCCCATGGCCCTGCGCCTGGCAGGCTCCCTTGATGAGCCCCTGAAGCGCCTGGAAGAACACGCGCGGCAGATTGAGGCCGGGAATTTCGAGGTGGACTGCACCCCGCTCACCGCCTCGGGCGCGCCCGTGGAGGTGCTGCGACTGAACCAGGCGTACTGCCTCATGGTGGACCGGGTGCGCGGCGCCCTGGACGCCCTGCGCGAGGCCTCCTTCACCGACTACCTGACCGGCGCGGCCAACCGCAAGCAACTGTACCAGCTGGGCCCGCGCCTTCTGGACGCGGCACGCCGGGCCGGGCAGCCAGTGAGCCTCCTGATGCTCGACCTGGACCACTTCAAGCGCGTGAACGACACTTACGGCCACGCCGCGGGCGACGCCGTACTCGCTGGCTTTTCCGCCCTGCTGCGCAGCACGCTGCGCAAGAGCGACCTGTTCGCCCGCTATGGCGGGGAGGAATTCGTGGTTCTGGCGCCCAACGCGGGCAATGGCCAGACCCTGGAACTGGCGGAGCGCATCCGCGCGGCGGTGGAGCGGCTGGAGGTGGCCTCGGGCGAGGACGTCGTGCGTTTCACCGTCAGCATCGGCGCCAGCACCCTTGAGGGACCGCCGCCGGGCCCTCCCGGCCAGGGCACCGCCGACACCGCCGACTGCGTCGATCCGCTGGAGGCCCTGCTGGCCCAGGCCGACGAGGCCCTTTACGCCGCAAAGGCAGCGGGCCGGAACCGGGTGGAGGCGTATCCCTCCGTCCCGGCCTCGGCCCGCGTCTAGGCCTTCGCCCAGGCTATTTCCGTCTCGCCTAGTTCACGGGAGGAGCCCCCTGCTTCTGGGTACGCGCCTCCTGCGACTTGCGCAGGCGCACCACCTGCGTGCTGAAGCTCTGCACCCCCGGCTGGCAGGTTGGGCACCCTTCCGAAACGATCATGCACTTCTCGTCCAGGCTGCTTGCGTCTATGCCCGCCCAGGCCAGGATCCTCGTGGTGTCTCCCGGGCTCCAGAGCACAGGCTGCCCGCATTTCGCGCATTCCACATACAAGAGTTCCGGGTCGAATCTGTTGCTGTACATACCGGCTTCTCCTTGCTGCTGTTCTCCGCCGCCCTGTCTGGCGGCGGGGCCTGTGTCCCTTGTTCCAAGATAAGCTTCCCCGCGCAAAGCGCAAGCCCTGCCCCAGTGGAACTGAAAACGCTGCTCCGCCCGCTCCCCTACGGGGGAGAGGTGTTTCTACGTATATTTTTATGTATATTTTTTTCCGATCGTTCTTTACTTCCTTTCCCTACTTCAGTACTTTGATTGCGCAGTGCTGTTTTGTGGTCGCCAAATCGCTGCAGCACGTGCCGCGACGAACGAAAACCCCCTTTGAGGAGAATACGATGGACGATTTTCTGAAGGAAGCACTGGACATCGTTAAGGCCCAGGCCACTGTGCGGACCATGACGGAGGACGAAATCCTGTCCATGGTGCGCAGTCTGTGCAACGGCATCCGCTCCATCGGCGAGGCGACGGCTGAAGAAGAGGATGCAGTGGCCGTTCCCACCACGGACCCCAAAAAGGCGGTCCGCGAAAAGAGCATCATCTGCCTGGAATCGGGCAAGACCTTCAAAGTGCTTACCAAACGCCACCTGGCCAAATTCGGGCTCACCCCGGACGAATACCGCGAGAAGTGGGGCTACCCCAAGAAGATGCCCCTGGTGTGCAAAGAGCTGCAGCGCCAGCGCCGCAAGAAGATGAAGGACATGAGACTCTGGGAGAAGCGCGTCAAGAAGTAACGCGCACGAATCACCAATGCGAAAGGGGGCCGGAAGGCCCCCTTTTTTTTGCGTGCTGCACCGCGCGGCTAGTGCGCGTGGCGCTTTTGCAGCCAGGCGCGCAACAGTATGGCCGCCAGGTTCATGCCCAGCACCAGGGCGATGAGCACAAGGGACGTGCCGTACTGGATGGGCCGCGTCTTCTCGATCTCCGTGCCCGCCGTGGCCAGCACGTAAATGTGGTACGGCAGGGCCATGACGTCGGAGAAGATGCTGTTCGGCATCTTGGGCGTGTAGAACACAGCGGCGGTGAACATGATGGCCGCGGTTTCGCCCGCGGCGCGGCCCACGCCAAGAATGCTGCCCGTCAGGATGCCCGGCAGGGCGCTTGGCAGCACCACCCGCCAGATGGTCTGCCACTTGGTGCCGCCCAGGGCCAGGCTGGCCTCGCGGTAGGTGCTGGGCACGTTGCGCAGGGCTTCCTCCGCCGTGCCGATGACCACGGGCAGGCAGAGCACGCCAAGGGTCAGCCAGCCGGCGGCCAGAGAAACGCCAAGCTTCATGGCCGTGACGAAGAGGCCCAGGCCGAACAGGCCGAAGACCACCGAGGGCACGCCCGCCAGGTTGTTCACCCCCAGGCGGATGATGCGCATGAGGGTTCCGGGCCGGGCGTATTCGTGCAGATAGATGGCGCTGGCCACGCCCAGCGGCAGGGCCACGGCCATGGCCCCCAGCGACAGGAGCAGCGTGCCCACGATGCAGGGCAGCACGCCGCCCTCGGTCATGTAGTTCTTGGGGGCCTCGGTCAAAAACTCCCAGCTGATGGCCGAGATGCCGTTCTTCACCAGAAAGCCCACGATGACGACCAGTGCGGCCGCCACCAGCAGGATGGCCCCGCGCAACAGCATGAACACGAACCATTGCATGCCCTTGCGGCGAATGTCGCGTCCCTGGGCGATGCTGAGCGACACCGGTGCGGCAGGGACGCTTTGCAGTGCGGTAGTGGCGGGCTGGCTCATTGTATTTTTCCTCATGCGGCCTACAGCGAGGCGCTGCCGGCCTGGCGGTGCTTGTGGGAGATGTAGTCGGCCAGGACGTTGAAGAAGAGCGTCACCAGGAAAAGCACCATGGCGATGGCGAAGAGCGCGTGGTAGTGGTTGCTGCGGAAGGGCGCCTCGGCCATCTCCGCCGCGATGCTCGCGGGCATGGGCCTCACCGGGCCGAAGAGCGAATCCGGCAGCACCGCGGCGCCGCCCGCCACCATGAGCACCACCATGGTCTCGCCGATGGCCCGGCTCATGCCCAGGATCACCGCCGTGCCGATGCCGGAGAGCGCGGCCGGGATGGTGACGCGCAAAAGCGTCTCCAGGTGCGTGGCCCCAAGGGCCAGGCTGGCTTCCTTCAGCTCGCGCGGGACGGCGTAGATGGCGTCTTCGCTCACGCTGGCGATGGTGGGCACGCTCATGAAGGCCAGCATGAGGGAGGCGTTGAACAGGTTGAGTCCGACGGGGATGTCGAGAAAATCCTGAAGGAACGGAGCCATGACCACCATGCCGAAGAAGCCGATGACCACCGAGGGCAGGCTCGCCAGCATCTCGATGACCGGCTTGGCCACGGCGCGCACGCGCGGGCTGGCGATCTCGGCCAGGTACACCGCGCTCATGACGCCCAGGGGTATGGCCAGCACCGAGGAAAGCAGCGTCACCGCGCCGCTGGCGGCGATGAGCGGCAGCACGCCGTAGTCGGGCCGGGCCTCGTCCGTGGGATACCAGTCCAGGCCGCCCAAAAAGCCCTTCACGCTCACGAAGGAGAAGGTCGGCAGCCCCTCCATGAACAGAAAGACCATGATGAGCGCCAGCACCGCCAGCGAGGTGATGGCGGTGGCCAGGAAGGCCTGCTTGATGAGGTTTTCTTTGGTGCGTCTGTGCATGGCGTCCCTTGTGCCTTCTTTGCCTTTACCCGCTCCCCCCGCCGCAGGCGCGGCGGGGAGGCGGGGCGCAAAGGAAGGTCTTCTTGGCGCTTCTGGGGGGGGTACTGCTTCCAGGCCTTCTCTTTCTTGGCTTCTACTTCTTGGCCTTCTTGGCGCCCTTGGCGTCCTTGGCGGCCTTCACGGGCACATACTCCACCTGGGCCACGATCTTCTGCCCGGCGTCGGAAAGGATGAAGTTCACGAGCTTGGCCACGTCGCCGGTGGGCTCGCCGTTGGTGTACAGGTACAGCCCGCGCGAAACGGGGTAGGTGCCGTTCAGGGTGTTCTCGACGCTGCCCTTCACGCCTTCCACGTCCAGGGCCTTGAGGCCGGGGTTCTTGGTGTAGGCCAGGCCCACGTAGCCGATGGCGCTCTTCTGCTTGGCCACGACCTGGGCCACGGCGCCGTTGGAGGCCTGCATCTGGGCGCGGGCGTACACGCGCTCCTTCTTCAGCACATGCTCGTTCCAGTACTCGAAGGTGCCCGAGGAGGAATCGCGGGAGACGACGGAGATGGGGCCGGCCGCGCCGCCCACTTCCTTCCAGTCGGTGATCTTGCCGGTGTAGATGTCCTTCAGCTGGGCCAGGGTGAGGTTCTTGACCGGGTTGGAGGGATGCACCACCGGGGTCAGGCAGTCATAGGCGATGAGGATCTGCTTGGCGTTGACGCCCTTGTCCTTGGCCTGCTTGATCTCGGATTCCTTCATCTCGCGGCTCATCATGGCCAGGGGGGTGCTGCCGTCGATGAGCGCCTTGGCGCCGTCGCCGGAGCCGGAGGCGGAAATGGAAATGCTGACGCCCTTGTTCTGGGCCATGAAGGCTTCCACGGCCTTCTGCATGATGGGCTGCACGGTGGTGGAGCCCTTGACGGCGATGTCGCCCGCGAACGAGGTGGCGGCGAGGCCCAGAACCAGCATGGCGGCCAGGGCGAAGCTTAAGCGTTTCATGGATACCTCCGAATAGGGTTGATGTTCATGTCCGGTACGGGCATCATATAGGCGCGCCATGTGACGGTTGTGTGACGGCCGGGAGAAAGGTGGGTGACGCGCCGGACAGGGGCGGAAGCCGGGGCGGACTCCGCCGGGACTTTGTTACAGTCATAGCACATCCGCGGCGCAGGTCCAGAGCCGGGCTCTTCCGGGAGGAAGCTTCATGCAGGTGGATTACGTCATCATCGGCGCGGGCCCCACGGGCCTGGGCGCGGCGCGCAGGCTCACCGAACTCGGCTGCCGGTCCTTCGTGGTGCTGGAGAAGAACGACTACGCCGGCGGGCTCTCCGCCAGCTTCCAGGACGCGCAGGGCTACACCTGGGACATCGGCGGGCACGTGGCCTTCTCGCACTACGAGTACTTCGACCGCCTGCTGGACGAGATGCTGGGCGCGGAGCAGCTGCACCACCAGCGCAAGGCCTGGGTGCGCGCCTGCAAGACCTGGGTGCCCTATCCCTTCCAGAACAACATCCGCCACCTGCCCAAAGAGGCGCGCTGGGAGTGCGTGAAGGGCCTGCTGCCCGGCAACCGCCCGGAAAGCGCGCCCGAGAATTTCCGCCAGTGGATCCACGCGGTCTTTGGCGAGGGCATCGGCAACGTGTTCCTCTGGCCCTACAACTTCAAGGTCTGGGCCATCGACCCCGCGCACATGAACACTACCTGGGTGGGCGAGCGGGTGAGCATCGTGGGACTCGAATCCGTGCTCAAGAACATCATATTGGAGCTGGACGAGCACGGCTGGGGGCCCAACCGCACCTTCGCCTTCCCGTCCAAGGGCGGCACCGGGGAAATTTACCGCCGCCTGGCCGCCACCCTGGCCGGGCACATCCGTTACGGCTGCGGCGCGGCCAAGGTGGACGCCGAGGCCAAGACCGTCACCACGGACGCGGGCGAGGTCATCAGCTACGGCGCGCTCCTGAACACCGGGCCGCTTGACCTGCTGATTACGAATCAGCTGGCCGCGCCCCCGGATTCCCTGGTGCAGGCGGCCAAGCTTCTGAAGCACAACGGCGTGCACGTGTCCGGCGTGGGCGCGCGCGGCCGCGCGAAGTTCCAGGGCGCGGAGGACGACCGCTGCTGGATGTACTTCCCGGACGACGACTGTCCCTTCTACCGGGCGACGAATTTCCACAACTACGCCCCGGCCAACGTGCCGGGAAGCGACCCGAACCGCGCGGCGCTGATGTGCGAGACCAGCTACTCCGAGCACAAGCCCGAGGACCTCGGGAAGCTCATGGACCGCACCGTGGCCGGGCTTGAGACCGTGGGCCTCCTGGCCAAGGACGCCCAAGTGGAAAGCCGCTTCGAGCTGAACGTGGACTACGGCTACCCCGTGCCCTGCCTGGAGCGCGACCTGGCCCTGCGCACCCTGCAGCCCTGGCTGGAGGCGCGCGGCATCTTCTCGCGCGGGCGCTTCGGCGGCTGGAAGTACGAGGTGGCCAACATGGACCACAGCGTCATGCAGGGCGTGGAATGGGCCGAACGCATGATCCAAAACACACCGGAGAAGACCTACTCGTGGAACTGACCGATCCCGCGATCTTCGCAGCCAGGCGCGAGCGCCTGCGCGCCCGCATGGCCGAGGACAAGCTGCCCGCCCTCCTGGTGACTTCCGCCGCCAACCGCTACTACCTCTCCGGCTTCGAGCTGCACGACTCCCAGTGCAACGAGAGCGTGGGCTGGCTCGTGGTTCTCCCGAACGGCCGCGACCTGCTCATGACCGACGCCCGCTTCACCGACGCGGCAAAGCGTCTGTGGCCCGTGGAGGACACCCTCATCTACGGGCCGGGCAAGCACGCCGCCATGGCCGAGGTGCTCAAGGGACGCGGCATCGGCGCCCTGGGCTTCGACCCCAAGGCCGTAAACGTGTTCGACTACGACTCCCTGCGCGAGCACTTCGAGCTCATCCCCAGCACCGGGTTGGTGGAAGACCTGCGCCGCGTGAAGGAACCCGCCGAGATCGAGCTGCTGCGCGCGGCCTGCGGCCTGAACCACCGCGTCATGCGCGCCCTGCCCGACATCCTGGTGCCCGGCCTGAGCGAAGCCGACGCCTCCTGGCAGATCGAGCGCATGTTCCGCGAGGCCGGGGCCGAAGGCCTGTCCTTCCCGTCCATCGTGGGCGTGGACAAGAACGCCGCCCTGCCCCACGCCATTCCCGGCGAGACCAAGATCAACCGCGACTGCCTGGTGCTGGTGGACGCGGGCTGCCGCCTGCACGGCTACTGCTCTGACCAGACCCGCACCTTCTGGGTGGGCCGCGAACCCTCTGATCGCTTCCAGGAAACCAAGCGCCTGGTCATCGCCGCGCAAAAGGCCGCCATGCAGGTCATCCGCCCGGGCGTGAAGATCGCCGATGCCTACCACGCCGCCCGCAAGGTCTTCGAGGACGCCGGCTGCGCCCAGCAGTTCACGCACTCCCTGGGCCACGGCATCGGCCTGGAAACCCACGAGGGCCCGAGCCTCGCCCCACGCACCGAAGGCGTCTTCGAACCGGGCATGGTCATCACCGTGGAGCCGGGCCTCTACGACGCCTCCTGGGGCGGCATCCGCTGGGAATACATGGTGGTCGTCACCCCAGACGGCTGCACAGCACTTTAACGCAAAGGAATTTATGACCACGCACCGCTTCGGCCATGTGGCCCTCATGGGCCCGCCCAACGCAGGCAAAAGCACGCTTCTGAACAATCTCCTGGGGCAGAAGCTGGCCATCGTCTCGCCCAAGCCGCAAACCACGCGCAACGCCATCAGCGGCATCCACACAACGGCAGACGCCCAGATCGTGTTTCTCGACACACCCGGCGTGCACCGCATGGCCGGGCACATGAACCGCCTGCTGCTGGAGGCCGCCTGGGGAGCCCTGCACCAGGCCGACGCCGTGGTGCTCATCCTGGACGTGCAGCTCTACGCCAAGAAGCCGCAGCTCTTCGACCGCGAGATCCGGCCCCTCACCGATCCCATCGGCCGCGTGGGCAAGCCCGTGTTCATCGCCGCCAACAAGGTGGACCAGATCAAGCCCAAGGAAAAGATGCTGCCGCTTCTGCTGCGCATCGGCCAGGCCTTCCCCCAGGCCGAGGTGTTCCCCATCTCCGCCGCCACGGGCGAAGGCGTGGACGACCTCCTGGCCGCCCTCACCAAGATCCTGCCCGAAGGCGCGGCCCAGTACCCGGAGGACCAGCTCTCCACCGCGTCCATCCGCTTCCTGGCCGCGGAGATCATCCGCGAGAAACTCTTCCTCGAGCTGGAGGAAGAACTGCCCTACAACACCATCGTGGAAATAGAGCAGTGGGAGGAGCCCGAGGAAGGCCAGGCGCGCATCAACGCCTGCATCCACGTGGCGCGCAGCAACCACAAGGGCATGGTCATCGGCAAGGGCGGACAGATGCTGAAGAAGATCGGCAGCGCCGCGCGCATCGAGCTGGAAGCGTTGCTGGAGCGGCCCGTGCACCTGGAGCTGTGGGTCAAGGTGCGCGAGGACTGGACCGAGGACACGTCCTTCCTGCGCGAGATGGGGCTGGGCGAGTAGAAAGCGCCCATGATCAAGAAACGCAGCGACAACCCCTACGCTCCGGCCCCGGGCGAGGTTTCCGGCGAAGCCAAACGCGCGGGCTTCAAGCTTGCTCCGGAGCAGGCCGAGGCCCTTTCGCGCTACCTCACGCTTCTGCTCAAGTGGAACAGGGCCATGAACCTGGTGGGCCGGGCGGACTGGCCGGGCGTGTTCCGCGATCTGGCGGCGGACAGCCTGCACCTGGCGGAGTTTTTGAAGGAACTGCCGCTGCCGGAAGTCCCGCTGACCCTTGATCTGGGCGCGGGCGCGGGGCTGCCGGGCATTCCCCTGCGTGT
>CAYUOW010000022.1:12237-34028 GCA_964446455.1 uncultured Desulfocurvus sp. | reverse complement strand
GTGGAGAATCGTGGAGCATAAAAGCGCCGGTGGACTATAGTTGCGCGTACTGAACGTGGCAAGGGGAAATGAATGGACCGACGCGAGGGGGAGGCCGGCCTGGATGGTCGGAGTTTTGACGCGGTCGATTTATTGTGTCTATGAACGATTTGCGCTTTTTCTGTATATTTTGCTGCAGCGGCGCAGAGCTCGCAAATTGGGCTCTGACCTTGACAGGCGTTTGGTTATTGGGCTAGTGGAGCAAGAATGAAGCCTCATGTTTTTTGAAAAAATTATTGAACAAGTGAATGATTCGCTGGTTTCTTGCCCGAAAGTTGCATGAGCTTTGATCAGGCCACGGCGCGGCAGACCCTTCCGCCCGCCAAAGGCCCTGGCAGGCAGCGATTTTCCAGGACGCATCAACCACAGAGTGAATGAACATGCTGCTTTCAGACGGAAAATACATCAAGCCCAGCAAGGAAACCCGGGTGCTGGCCATCCTGGACTCCCTGTCGCAGGATTCCGCCCTGTCCCAGTACGAACTGGGCCGGCGGCTCAAGCTCAGCGGGGCCATGGTCAACCAGTACCTGAAGCTCCTGCAGGAGCAGAACCTCATCGAGTACCGCCCGGTGAACGGCAAAAGCTACCGCTACGTTCTTACCAGCGGGGGCGAGCGAAGCCGCCGGCAGATGTTCAGCGACTACTCGAGCGAGACCATCCGCCTCTACACCAACATCAAGGATTTCATCATCTCCAAGCTGAGCAGCCTGGCGGTGCGCGGTCGCAAGAAGATCGCCCTGTTCGGCGCCTCGGAAACCTGTGAAGTGGTCCTTTCCGCCCTGCGCGACACAGCCTTCCAGGTGGTGGCCGTGGTGGACAACGATGTGGAAAAGCACGGCGCGCTCTTCCACGGCTACGTCATTTCTTCGCCTCTGGTGCTTGAGCATGTGGACTGCCAGGCCGTGGTCATCACGTCCTTTGGCCGCCAGGACGAAATACACCAGCAACTGCAGCCCGTCTCCGCCAAGAGAGGGCTCGAGATCGTGAGGTTGTGAGCATGGCGCACGTCACCTCCATTACGCTTGCCTCCGGCCTGAAAATCGGCCAGGGACAGCCCTGTTTCATCGTGGCCGAGGTGGGCAACAACCACCAGGGCGACATGGCCCAGGCAAGGCGCATGGTCGAAGAGGCCGCCAAGGCCGGTGTTCAGGCCGTGAAGTTCCAGAAGCGGCACATGGAATCGCTTTTGACCCGCGCGGGACGCGAGGCGCCCTACACCGGGGCCAACAGCTTCGGACCCACCTACGGCGCCCACAGGAACGCCCTTGAGCTTTCCGTGGAGCAGATGGCCGAGCTGAAGGAGCTGAGCGAGTCCCTGGGCCTCGTGTTCTTCGCCTCCGCCTGGGACGAGGTGAGCCTGACGGAGATGCTTGGCCTCGGCATGCAGGTCATCAAGATCTGCTCGGCCGACGTGGTCAACGTGCCCCTGGTGCGCAAGGTGGCCGAAAGCGGCCTGCCCGTCATCCTCTCCACCGGCATGAGCAGCCTGGAGGAAGTGGACACGGCGGTGAACATCATCCGCGCCCGGCACGACAACCTGGTGCTCTTGCACTGCAACAGCTCCTACCCCTGCCAGGAGGAACAGATCGGCCTGCCGGTCATGGATTCCCTGCGGGAACGCTACAATCTTCCCGTGGGCTACTCCGGGCACGAGCGCGGCCTGGCCCCCAGCGTGGCCTCCGTGGCCCTGGGCGCCTGCGTGGTGGAACGCCACTTCACCCTGGACAAGACCCAGGTGGGCACGGACCACAAGGCCTCCCTGGAGCCTGCGGAGCTCGCCACCCTGGTGCGCATGATCCGCGAGGTGGAAGCCTGCATGATCCTCAAGGGCAAGAAGGTCTTCCCCGAAGAACAGGCCGCGGCCAAGAAGCTGCGCAAGTGCATGGTCTTCTCGCGTGATCTGCCCGCCGGGCATGTGCTGACCGCCGCGGACTTGACCACCAGGAGCCCGCTGGACGGCATTTCCCCGGTGCATTGGGACGAAGTGCTCGGCGCGGCGCTTTTGCGCAGCGTAAAGCTTGAAGAGCCGCTCCAGTGGGAGTATCTTGCCCTACCGGGACGGCAGGCCAGCGCGGCCTCCCTCTCCAAGTAAGGCCCCATGCGGGCCTTGAAACGGGCGGCGGCCCCGCGGCGCCGGCACAGGCACGGCCAGGGACGGTCCACATGAACCAGACCAACATCCTGCTTGAGACGGGCACCAACGAGCTTGAGATCATCGAGCTCTACATCACCGAGGCCGGGTCCGGGGGCGTGGACGGCTCCGGCGCGGAGAACGCCTTCTTCGGCGTCAACGTGGCCAAGGTGCTGGAGATCATCGAGTCGCCCCCGACCCTTGAGCCCGCCACCTCGGCGGAGCACCCCAGCTATCTCGGGGTCATTCCCCTGCGCGACATGGTGCTGCCCGTGGTGGACCTGGCCATTTGGCTGAACATGGAGCGTGTGCCCAACCGCCATGAACCCATCCTGGTGACGGAGTTCAACGGCGTGCGCACGGGCTTCCTCGTCTCCGGCGTGACCATGATCCACCGCGTGAGCTGGAGCGACGTGGAGCCGCCCAGCAGATATCTTTCCGATCTTCCCGGCAACTGCATCACCGGAACGGTGCGCCTGGGCGAGCACTTCGCGCTTCTGCTCGACCTGGAGCGCGCCCTGGTGGAGCTGAACGCCCTGGACACCAAGGAGCCGGAGCACGCCCCGCCGCCGGAGACCGACACGCCCCTGCACGTGCTTTTGGTGGACGACTCCACCTCGGTGCGTTTTCTTTTGCGCCGCAACTTCGAGGGCGCGGGCTTCAGCGTGGATGTGAAGAACAACGGCGAGGACGCCTGGAACCACCTGCAGGCCCTGAAGGCCGAAGCGGCGCAGAAGGGCGTGGCCATCACCAGCCTGCTCGACGCCGTGGTTTCCGACGTGGAGATGCCGCGCATGGACGGCTACACCCTGACCAAGAACATCAAGGCCGACAAGGAACTCTCCAAGCTGCCGGTGATCCTTTTTTCTTCGCTCATCTCCAAGGGCCTGCTGCACAAGGGCGAAAGCGTGGGGGCCGACGCCCAGATCACCAAGCCGGAGTTCGGCGGCCTGACCAGCCAGGTGCGCGAGATGATTTTGGCGCGACGGGCCAAGTAGACGCCCTGCGGCACATGCTCCGGAGGGGGTTGACCTTCCGCGCGCTTTGGGCGTAAGCAACAAAACAGTCAACAAACCCGCAACCTGCGAGACCTGCGACATGAACCGCGACCTGAACCGCACCGCCGCTTCCGCCCTGGCCCTAACCGGCCTGGCCTCCTGCGCCGCCGTGCGGATCGTGTCCCGCGCCGTCGTAGTAGTAGGCATCGTAGGCGACAGCGCGTCGTAGCGGGCAGGTTTTTCCTTAGGCAAACCAAAACCCCCGCCGGCGCGAGTCGGCGGGGGTTCTTTTTTCTCCCGGGCCAGCAGGCCCAGCACAGGGGGAAACCAGCCACACCAGCCGTCCGCGCCAGCAGGGCACCTTGAGAGGAGGTGTCTCATGCAGGCCAAGCCAACACCGCAGCCCATGACCATGACCATGAATGGCGCGGAGCTCACCATCCGCCTGCTGGAACGGCAGGGCGTGGACATCATTCCCGGCATCCCCGGCGGGGCCAACCTGCCGCTGTACGACGCGCTCTCCAAAAGCACGGTCATCCGCCACGTGCTGGCCCGGCACGAGCAGGGCGCGGGCTTCATGGCCCAGGGCATGGCCCGCACCACGGGCACTCCGGCCGTGTTCTTCGCCACCTCCGGTCCCGGCGCCACCAATACTTTGACCGCCATCGCCGACGCCAAGCTCGACTCCGTGCCCATCATCTGCATCACCGGCCAGGTGCCAAGCAGCATGATCGGCACCGACGCCTTCCAGGAGGTGGACATCTACGGCATGTCCATTCCGGTGACCAAGCACAACTTCCTGGTGCGCAGCGTGGAGGACCTGCTGCGGGTGATCCCGGAGGCCTTCCGCATCGCGTCTTCCGGCAGGCCCGGGCCGGTGCTGGTGGACATTCCCAAGGACGTGCAGACCGCGCGCATTACAGTGAATGAATGGCCGGAGCCGGGCGGCCCAGATCCCGTGGAATCCCCGGACCAGGACGCGCTGCTCCGGGCCGCGCGCATGCTGGCGGAGAGCCGCAGGCCCATCCTGATGCTCGGCGGCGGCGTGGCCGCCTCCGGCGCTTCCCCGGCCGCACGCGCCTTTGCCGAGGCCGCCAGCCTGCCCGTGACCATGTCGCTTCTGGGGCTTGGCATCCTGCCCGACGCCCACCGCCTGAACCTGGGCATGCTGGGCATGCACGGCACCCGCGCGGCCAACATCCTGATGCACGAGTGCGACCTGCTCATGGTGGCGGGCGCGCGCCTGGACGACCGCGCCACGGGCCGCCTGGAGCAGTTCTGCCCCGGGGCCAAGCTCATCCACCTGGACATCGACCAGAGCGAGCTGGACAAGCTCAAGGCCACGCATCTGGGCATCCGGGCCGATGTGGGCGCGGCCCTGGGCGCGCTTTTGCCCCTGGTGGATGCGCAGGAGGCCCGCAAGGACCGCGCGGACTGGCTTGAGCGCGTGGCCGCCTGCAAGGCCGAGAACCCGCAGGAGCTGCCCGGCGCGGGCAGCCCGCTGACGCCCTACGGCCTGGTGCGCTGCACCGGCGATATATTGGGCGAGGGCGCCATCGTGGCCACGGACGTGGGCCAGCACCAGATGCGCGCGGCCCAGGCCTACCCGGACTTGAAACCCCGCGCCTGGCTGACTTCCGGCGGGCTGGGCACCATGGGCTTCGGCCTGCCCACGGCCATCGGCGCGGCCCTGGCCAACCCCGGCCGCCGCGTGGTCTGCTTCAGCGGCGACGGCAGCCTTCAGATGAACATCCAGGAGCTGGCCACGGCCGCCGAGACCGGAGCCAACGTGACCATCGTGCTGGCGGACAACGGCGGCCTGGGCCTGGTGCAGCAGCAGCAGGACCTGTTCTACGGCCGGCGCATCTTCGCTTCCAGCTACCGGCACCACATCGATTTCATCAAGATCGCCGAGGGCTTCGGCGTGCGCGCCGTGGATCTCTCCGAGGCCCGCGACCCCCTGGCCGCCCTGGAGCGCGCGCTGAAGTGCGAGGGCCCCTGCCTGGTGCGCGTGCCCGTGCAGGCGCAGGAGAACGTGTACCCCATGGTGCCCCCGGGCGCGGCCAACACCGACATGATCTGCGAGGATGCGCCGACAACTTGTGCGCCCAGGCCCGAGAGCAAAGGAGGACGGACCCATGCCTAAGACCGAACAGAACCTCATGGCCCTGCGCCTTACCGTGAACAACCATCCCGGCGTGATGACCCACGTGTGTGGCCTCTTCGCCCGGCGGGCCTTCAACGTGGAGGGTATTTTGTGCACCCCGCAAGAGGACGGCACCACGAGCCGCATCTGGCTGGTGGTGCAGCGCGACGACCGCCTGGAGCAGATGATCCGCCAGGTGCGCAAGCTGTACGACGTGCTGGAGGTGCTGGCCTTCGAGGCCGATGCCACGGCCCTTGCGCGCATGGACGCCTGCATGGAGGGCTGGGAGGCCGCGGGCCCCTGCGCGGAGAGCGCGGCCTAGGTCGCGGCCACGCCTGCGGAACGAAAAAGGCGCGGGGGAGAGCATGTCTCCTCCGCGCCTTTCGCTGCGTATGGCGGGCGGCTAGAAGCCGTTCTCGCGCAGGAAATCCATGCTGAGCTTGGACGCGGGCTTGGCGTCCGCATTGCCGGAACCCATCCACGCGCCAAGCATGTTGCGCACGTATTTGCCGATGAGGTCCGTCTCCATGTTCACGCGCGTGCCGGCCGTCCAGCCTGCGATGGTGGTCTCGCGCTGGGTGCTGGGGATGATGTTCACGGAGAGGCTGTCCGGGCCGCAGGCGTTCACCGTCAGGCTGATGCCGTCGAGGGTCACCGAGCCCTTCTGGATGACGTACGCGCCGTGCTCCGCCGGGAAGCTCAGGGTGTACACGCGGCTTTCGCCCGCGGGCTCGACGCCTGTGACCACCGCCACGCAGTCCACGTGCCCGCTCACCAGGTGCCCGCCCAGGCGGTCGCCCAGGGCCAGGGCCCGCTCCAGGTTGGCCACGCTGCCGCTTTTGAGGCCGCCCAGGCTGGTGTGGCGCAGGGTCTCCGCGCTGGCGTAGGCCGTGAACCAGTTCTCGCCGGAAGTTTCCACGGTCAGGCAGGCGCCGTTGACGGCGATGGATTCGCCCAGCACGATATGCTTCAAGTCGAACAGGGCGCGGATGCGCAGCCGCGTCTCCGCGCCGCGCGCCTCCACGGCCTCCACGCGGCCCATGCCCTGCACCAGTCCGGTGAACATCGGCTTTCTCCTCCTCGTTGCTGCGGAACTAGCCGCGACGGGGCTTGTAGGTGAGTTTCAGGTCCTCCCCGCAGGAGGACGAGTGCGCCAGGCGGAAGGGCAGGGCCTGCTCCATGGTCTGCACGGCCTCGCCCGCGAACAGGCTCTTGCCCTCGGCATCTCCCAGCACGCGCGGGGCCAGGTAAAGCACGAACTCGTCCACCAGGTCCTGGCGGCACAGGCTCAAGGCCAAATGCCCGCCGCCCTCGCACAGGGTAAGATGGCAGGAAAGCTCCTGGCGCAGCCGGGCAAAGGCCGGGGCGAAATCAAGCCCGCGCCCTTCGCTTCCCGGCAGTTCCGGCAGGCCCCAGATGTGCGTGCCGCGCTCGCGCAGCTCGTCGGCCAGGGGCGTCTTGGCCGAGTACTCGCTGGTCCAGAAAACGGCCTGCTGTGGCCGTTGGCGCAGGATGGAAAAGTTGGAGTAGGCCTTGGGCAGCTTGCTGGTCACGATGACCGCGAAGGGCTGGCAGAAGCCTTCGGGCAGGGTGGACAGGCCTGATTCCTCCAGGCGGCAGGTGAGCTGCGGGTTGTCGCCGTAGAAGGTGTTGCCGCCCACGATGACGGCCTGCACCTGCGAGCGCAGGCGGTGCACGTCGGCCTGGGACTGCGGGCCGGAAACGGCCTGGGGCCTGCCGCCGCGCGCGGCGATCTTGCCGTCGAGGGTGCTGGCCATCTTAAGGATGTTGTAGGTGCGGCTGGTGGTCTTCCAGGTCACGAACTCGTCGATGAGGTCGCGGCAGAGGGCTTCCTCAACGCCGACCGTGACCTCGACGCCGGCCGCGCGCAGGGCTTCCACGCCGCCGCCGGTGACGTCCTGGTTGGGGTCGCCGCAGCCGACGACCACACGCTTCACCCCGGCCTTCAACACCGCCTGGGTGCAGGGCGGGGTCTTGCCCTGGTGGTTGCAGGGCTCCAGGGTGACGAAAAGGGTGCAGTCCGCCGGGCTTACGCCTTTTTCGGCGGCATCGGCCAGGCAGTTCACCTCGGCGTGGGGGCCGCCATGGGCCTTGTGCCAGCCCTCGGCCACGACCTGGCCGTCCTTGACCAGCACCGCGCCCACGCAGGGGTTCGGGGCCGTGGCCCCGCGTCCGCGCAAGGCCAGCTCGGCCGCGCGGCGCATGAAGGCCTCAAGAGGCCCAGTAGTCTCCAGGCATGTGGGCATGGTCCACTCCCGCTTCCTTCAGCATGGCGTTGGCCAGTTCGTCCGGGTAGGACTCGGCGAAATAGATGGCCTTCACCTGGCAGTTGATGAGCATCTTGGTGCAGATGAGGCAGGGCTCGGTGGTGCAGTAGATCTCTGCCCCGGCGAGCGACAGCCCGTGCAGCGCGCACTGGATGATGATGTTCTGCTCCGCGTGCAGGCCACGGCACAGCTCGTGCCGCTGGCCCGAGGGGATGCCCAGGCGCTCGCGGATGCAGCCGACCTCGCGGCAGTGGGCCACGCCCGTGGGCGTGCCGTTGTAGCCGGTGGCGATCATGCGCTTGTCGCGCACGGCAACGGCGCCCACGCGCCTGCGCAGGCAGGTGGAGCGTTCCGCCACCAGATGGGCGATGCGCATGAAGTAGATGGGCCAGGGGACGCGGTCGCTCATGTGCAGGGCCTCCCGAAGCCTTGGGGGAAAAACCGCCCGGACCGGGCTTCACGCTTTCGGTCCGGGCGGCATTCTTGCGGATTTACCAGGCGTACAGCGGGAACTCGCGGGCGAAGTCCTCCACCTCGAGGCGGATCTCTTCCAGCACGGAGTCGTTGTCCATGTTCTCCAGCGCGGCGGTGATGGCCTCGGCCACGGCCAGCATGTCCTCTTCGATCATGCCGCGGGTGGTGAGGGCCGGGGTGCCGATGCGGATGCCCGAGGTGATGGTGGGCGGCGTGGTGTCGAACGGAATGCCGTTCTTGTTCACGGTGATGCCCGCCTTCTCCAGGGTGGCCTGGGCGTCCTTGCCGGTGATTTTCTTGCTGCGCAGGTCCACCAGCATGAGGTGGTTGTCCGTGCCGCCGGAAACCAGGTCGAACCCGGCGTCCTTCAGGAAGCCCGCCAGGGCGCCGGCGTTTTTCACCACCTGCTCCTGGTACTGCTTGAAGCCCGGCTGCAGCGCCTCGCCGAAGGCCACGGCCTTGGCGGCGATGATGTGCATCAGCGGTCCGCCCTGGATGCCGGGGAAGATGTTGGAATTAAGCGCCTTGCCCATTTCCTCGCCCGCCAGGATCATGCCGCCGCGGGGGCCGCGCAGGGTCTTGTGGGTGGTGGTGGTGGTGTAGTGCGCGTGCTCGATGCAGGAGGGGTGCAGCTCGGCGGCGATGAGGCCCGCGATGTGGGCCATGTCGACCATGAGCACCGCGCCCACTTCGTCGGCGATCTTGCGGAAGCGGGCGAAGTCGATGATGCGGGGGTAGGCGCTGGCGCCGGCCACGATCATCTTGGGCTTGCACTCCTTGGCGGTCTTCTCCAGGGCGTCGTAGTCGATGGTCTGGGTGTCCTGGTTCACGCCGTAGGAGACGATGTTGTACAGCTTGCCGGAGAAGTTCACCGGGCTGCCGTGGGTCAGGTGGCCGCCGTGGGCCAGGTTCATGCCGAGCACGGTATCGCCGGGTTTGCAGGCGGCGAAGTACACGGCCATGTTGGCCTGGGAGCCGGAGTGGGGCTGCACGTTGGCGTAGCCCGCGCCGAAGAGCTGCTTGGCGCGCTCGATGGCCAGCTCCTCGGCCTGGTCGACGAATTCGCAGCCGCCGTAGTAACGCTTGCCCGGATAGCCCTCGGCGTACTTGTTGGTCATCACGCAGCCCGCGGCCTGGCGCACGGCGGTGGAGACGAAGTTCTCCGAGGCGATGAGCTCAAGTCCGCCCACCTGGCGGTCGATTTCCCCCGCAATGGCGGCGGCGATTTCCGGATCCTGGATGAAGAGTTCTTCCATGGTGCGTCCTCGTGTGGCTGAATTATGCCGTAATGGATACGGCGCTAAACGTCCGTTAGTCCGTGAAACGCTTGAAAAGCATGCAGCCGTTGGTGCCGCCGAAGCCGAAGGAGTTGGACAGGGCGTACTCGGCCTGCTTCTTCCTCGCGCCGGCCGCGCCGTAGTCCAGGTCGCACTCCGGGTCCGGGGTGATCTGGTTCACGGTGCCGGGGATGATGCCGGTGGCGAGCGCCATGACGCTGAACACGCCCTCAACGCCGCCGGCGGCGCCCAGCAGGTGGCCGATCTGGCCCTTGTTGCCGCAGATGGCGATGTTCTTGGCATGCGCGCCGAACACCGTCTTGATGGCTCGCGTCTCGCCCAGGTCGCCCAGGTTGGTGGAGGTGGCGTGCGCGTTGATGTGGTCCACCTGGGAGGGCTCGATGCCCGCCTCCTCGATGGCCTTGCTCATGGCGATGGCCGCGCCGGAGCCGTCCTCGGGCGGGGCGGCCATGTGGTAGGCGTCGCCGCTGGCGCCAGCGCCCACAACCTCGGCCAGGATCTTGGCGCCGCGCGCCCGCGCGTGGTCCAGGCTCTCCAGCAGCATGAGCCCGCAGCCCTCGCCGATGACGAAGCCGTCGCGGTCCTTGTCAAAGGGGCGGGAGGCGTGTTCGGGGTCGTCGTTGCGGGTGGACAGCGCCTTCATGGCGTTGAAGCCGGCGAAGGCCAGGGGCGTGATGGTGGATTCCGAACCGCCGCAGATCATGACGTCGTTTCTGCCCAGCTTGATTTCCGAGAAGGCGTTGCCGATGGCGTGGGTGCCGGAGGCGCAGGCCGTGGTGGTGCAGATGTTCGCACCGCGCGCGCCGTGCTCGATGGAGACCATGCCCGCCGCCATGTTGGCGATGATGGTGGGGATGAAGAACGGGTTGATGCGCCCGGGACCTGCGTCCATGAGCTTCTGGTGCTGGGTCTCGATGCCCTCCAGACCGCCCAGGCCCACGCCGATGATGACGCCGGCGCGGTGGGCTTCCTCGGGCGGAATGGACCAGCCCGCCTGCTCCATGAGCATCTTGGAGGCGCTCACCGCGTACTGGGTGAACTTCTCCATTCTGCGCGCGGTCTTGGCATTGATGTATTTGGTCGGATCAAAGCCCTTGACCTCGCCCGCGATTTGCGTGTCGTGGCCGGTCGTGTCGAAGGTGGTGACCTTGGCGATGCCGGACTTTCCGGCAAGCAGGTTCTCCCAACTGGACTCGAGGTCGTTTCCAAGGGGGGTGATGGCGGCCAAAGCCGTGACGACAACCCTGTTCATGCAGACATATCCGTTTTGCGGGGGCAGCCCGTGCAGGGAAAATGGCCGGAGCGCCCCGCAGCCCAACGCAGGCAGGGCGCTCCGGAAATAGAGGCGGGAAGAGCGTAATCGCTCGTCTTACTTGTGCTTCTCGATGTAGTCGATGGCGTCCTTGACCTTGAGGATCTTCTGAGCCTCTTCGTCGTCGATCTCGATGTCAAAGGCTTCTTCCATGGCCATGATCAGCTCGGTCAGGTCCAGGGAGTCGGCGCCCAGGTCTTCAACGAAGGAGGCTTCGGGCTTCACTTCGTCGGCGGACACGCCCAGCTGCTCGACCACAATGCCTTTGACTTTCTCGGCTACGGACATATTCCCTCCAAAAGGTGTTTTTTGCGTGACGTTACGGTTACATGTACATTCCACCGTTGACGGCCAGGACCTGTCCGGTGACATAGCCCGCGCCAGGTCCCGCGAGGAACGAGACGGCGGCGGCGATGTCCTCGGGCGCGCCCAGGCGGCCAAGGGGAATGCTCTCAAGCATCTTTGCGACGATGGCTTCAGGCAGCACCGAGGTCATGTCGGTCTGGATGAAGCCGGGGGTGACTGCGTTGACGGTGACGCCGCGGCCCGAAAGCTCGCGCGCGGCGCTTTTGGTGAGTCCGATGAGGCCCGCCTTGGCGGCCACGTAGTTGGCCTGGCCGGCGTTGCCCATCTGCCCCACCACGGAGGAGATGTTGACGATGCGCCCGGAGCGCTGCTTGACCATGATCTTCGCGGCCTCGCGCAGGCAGGCGAAGGCGCCGGTCAGGTTCACCTGGATGACCTTGTCCCAGTCCTCGTCCTTCATGCGGATAAGCAGGCCGTCCTTGGTGATGCCGGCGTTGTTCACCAGCACTTCCAGGCTCACCTTGTCCTTGATCTCGTCGGTGAAGAAGGCGCACACGGCCTGCCGGTTGCTGGCGTCGAGGCAGAAGGCCTTGGCCTCGCCCCCGGCCTCGGTGATGGCGGCCACGGTCTTCTCGGCTTCTTCCGGCCTGCTCACGTAGGTCAGGTAGACCTCGAAGCCGTCTTTGGCGAGGCGCTCGGCGCAGGCACGGCCAATGCCGCGCGATCCGCCGGTCACCAGTGCAACCCTGGGCATGTCGCTCATGTGGTTCCCCTCTACCGGCCGCGTTTTCAGCCGGTGTGCTTCCCTTTCTTTACCCGAATTTCAACCGGACTGCAAACCCGCTCTTGCCGTCCTAGAACTTCACCAGGCCGGAGCCCCAGGTGAAGCCGCCGCCGAAGGTGCCCAAGAGCACCAGGTGTCCGGGCTTCACAAAGCCCTGGGCCACGGCCTCGGAAAGGGCCAGCGGGACGGAGGCGGCAGAGGTGTTGCCGTACATCTGCAGGTTGGTGAAGACCTTGGACTCCGGCATGTCGAGCCGTTTGCCCACGGCCTCCACGATGCGCAGGTTGGCCTGGTGGGGGATGAACACGTCCACGTCGTTCGTGGTCAGGCCGTGCTTGGCGAGCATCTCCTCGCAGATGGAGCTCATGGCGCGCACGGCGTGCTTGTACACCTCGCGCCCGTTCATCTCCACGAAGAAATCGCGCCGCACGGTCTCGCCCAGCTTGTAGGGCGTGGCGGAACCGCCGCCCTTGATGGTCAAGAGGTCGCCCACGGCCCCGTCGGAGGACACGAGCACATCGAGCACGCGGCCGCCGGAAAGGCCCGGCGCGTCGGCCGTGAGCACCACCGCGCCCGCGCCGTCGCCAAAGAGAATGCAGGTGCCGCGGTCGGTGTAGTCCACGCGCGACGACACGATGTCGCAGGCGGCGACCAGCACCTTGGCTTCCGGGTGCAGGGCGATGAGCGCCCGCGCGGTCTCCAGGGCGTACAGGAAGCCCGAGCACGCGGCGGAGACGTCCATGGACATGCGGCCGGAAATGCCCAGCCGGTGGGAAAGCATGCAGGCGGAAGAAGGAATGACGGCATCGGGCGAGAAGGTGGCCACCAGGACGTGGGTCAGCTCCTCGGCCTGCATGCCCGCCTTTTCCAGGGCCAGCTTGGAGGCCCCGAAGCAGAGGTCCACGCAGGTTTCGCCCTTGAGGGCCACGTGGCGTTCGCGGATGCCGGTGCGGGAGACGATCCACTCGTCGTTGGTCTCCACCATGCGCTCGAAATCGGCGTTGGTAAGCACGCTGTCCGGCACACAATGACCCATGCCGCGGATGATGCAGGAGGTGTTCATAGGCATGCTCTGTAGGGGGCTAGTGCCGGCGGAAGCCAGCGTGGTTTGCGTAGGGACCCGGCCAGGAGGGCCAGCCGGCCGCGGGTCAGGCCTTGTGCCTGCTGAACTGGCCCAGCTCCGCGTGGGCGGTGAGCTCTGCGGCCAGATGCTCGTGGGACTTCTTCTCCACAAAGGTGGCGGCCATGCGCGTGGCGTTGGTCACGGCCTTTATGTTGCTGGCCCCGTGGCAGACGATGAGGATGCTCTTGAGGCCCAGAAGCGGGGCGCCGCCGTATTCGGCGTAGTCGAGCATCTGGGCGAAGTTCTTGAGGGAGCGCATGGAGAGCGCCGCGCCCATGCGCGAGAGCATGTGGCGCTTGAGCTCACGCTTGAGCACGCGGCCGAAGCTTCTGGCCAGGCCCTCGGAGAGCTTGAGGCAGATGTTGCCCACAAAGCCGTCGCACACGGCCACGTCGAGGTCGCCGGTGAAGATGTCGCGGCCTTCCACGTTGCCCACGAAATTGAGCGAGGTCTGCTTCAGGAGGTCGAAGGCCTCCTTCACCACCACGTTGCCCTTGCCCTCTTCCTCGCCGATGGACAGAAGGCCCACGCGCGGATGGTCCACGCCCAGCACGTCGCGGGCGAGCACGTCGCCCATGATGCCGAACTGGGCCAGGTGGGAGGGCTTGGAATCAACGTTGGCGCCCACGTCGATGAGCACCACGGGCTCTTTCTCCGTGGGCATGATGCTGGCCAGCGCCGGACGCTCCACGCCCTTGATGCGGCCGAGCACGAACATGCCGCAGGCCACGGAGGCCCCGGAATTGCCCGCGCTGACCACGCCGTCGGCTTCGCCTTCCTTCACCAGCTGGCAGGCCACCTGGATGGAGGAGTCCTTCTTGCGCCGGAGCGCGTCGGAGGGCTTCTCGTCCATGCCCACAACCTGGGAGGCGTGGCGGATCTTTATGGGCAGCTGGTCGGCGCCTTCAATGCGCGCAAGCTCGCCGCGAAGCGCTTCCTCATCGCCCACCAGGGTGATGTGGATGCCTTCGCGGGCGGCCTGCACGGCTGCAGGGACGTTGACACGGGGGCCAATGTCGCCCCCCATGGCGTCAACGGCTATGCGGGGCGCTTTCTCAAGCATTCGCGGGCGTAACGGCCTGGCGGTCTTTGTAGTTGCCGCACGCGGAACAGGCGCGGTGGGAAAGCACGGGCTCGCCGCACTTGCACAGCACGACATTGGGGGTGTCCACGTGGTCGTGGGAACGGCGCATGTTCTTGCGGGACTTGGAGGTCTTCTTCTTGGGTAAGGCCATGATGGCACTCCTTCTTCTTATTAGGACGCGGCCAAAGAGGGCTCGGGCTGCGTTCTGGTTATGATAGCTTCAAGTTGCGCAGGACCGCAAGCCTTGGATCGCCCTCATCGCGGGCGCAGGCGCAGGAGCCCTGATTCCTGTTGATGCCGCACTTGGGGCACAGGCCCTTGCAGTCCTCGGAACACAAGGGGGCTTCCGGCAGGGCCAGCAGGAACTGCTCCCACAAAAAGCCTGCGGCGTCGAACTCGGGCTGGCCCGCGTTCATGCGCAGGCGGCTCTCGTCCTCCGGCTCATCGCCCTCGCGGGCCGGCTCCTCGAAGCTGTCGAAGTCGCCCTCCACGGGCAGCTCGAAATCCTCGATGCAACGGCCGCAGGGCATAAGCACGGAGCCGGAGAATTCGCCGCTGATCAGGAAGCCGTCGTCCTGGGGCACGATGAGCATCCTGGCCTCGAACTCCTGGCCCACCTTGGCGGGCACGCGGAACTCCTCAATGGGGCCGGTCCACAGGGACTGGTCCGTGAAATGAAACTCCCGGCCTTCTGCCGGGATGTCTTGCAGGGAAATCCAGAGTTCGGTCATGCTGCCTCGCAGGCCGCATACCTATACGGGCGGCTTTTTGTTTGTCAAGAAAAAAGCACTTGCGTTTTTCCCGGTCCGGGGCTAAAAGTCCTCTTCCTTGAGGCCGGGAGCCCGGTTTCAGCTTCCAGCGGCGCTGGCCGCATCCGAGTACAGAGAATGTTTCAGGAGGATTCCAATATGTCCAAGACGTGCGATATTTGCGGCAAGCACCCCAGCTCCGGCAACAACGTGAGCCACGCCAACAACCGCACCCGGCGCCGTTTTCTGCCCAATCTGCAGCGCGTCAAGACCGTCCTTCCCTCCGGCGAAGTGCGTTACGTCCGCGCTTGCACCCGTTGCATCCGCAGCGGCTCGGTGGTGAAGCCCGCCGTCCGCCCCGTGATCGCGGCCTAAAACCGCATCGCTCTTAGCATGACGAGAGAGCCCCGGCTTGCCGGGGCTTTTTTCGTGCCCTTTTTCCGGCCGGTCCGTCAAGGACTGCGTCCGGCCGCGCCAGCGGTCCATCCTCCGCCCGCCCACCCTCCCCATAAGCAAAGCTGAACGCCCGCTTCAGGCATTCCCATTGGACTGCCGGGCGGGCTTTTGGCACATTCGTTCCACACGGCCCGGGTGATCCTGGCCGCCTATACGCCGGGAGGGCGCATGTCGAGCAAGGAATATTTCGCCACGGTGGCCGGGCAGTGGGACGAGCTGCGTTCCGGCTTCTTCCCCGAGGCCGTGCGCAGGAAGGCCCTGGAGATCGCCGGGATCGGCGCGGCCAGCCAAGGCAAGACCGCTGCCGACCTGGGCGCGGGCACGGGTTTCGTCACCCAGGCCCTGCTGGAAGCCGGGCTTACGGTCTTCGCCGTGGACCAGTCTCCCGCCATGCTGGCCGAACTGCGCGCCAAGTTTGCGGGCACCGGGCGCCTTATCGCCCTGGAAGGCCAGGCCGAGGCCCTGCCCCTGCCCGATGCCTCCGTGGACTACGTCTTTGCCAACATGTTCCTGCATCACGTGGACGACCCGGCCAAGGCCATGGCCGAGATGGCGCGCGTCCTGCGGCCCGGCGGGCGGCTGGTCGTCACCGACCTGGACCTGCACACGCACCGCTTTCTTTTGGAGGAGCACCACGACCGCTGGCCCGGCTTCCGGCGCGCGGACGTCTCCGCCTGGCTAACTGCGGCGGGGCTTGAGCGCGTTGCCGTGGATTGCTGCGGCGAGCGTTGCTGCGCCGATTCCTGCGACGGCGGCGACAGGGCGGACATCTCCATCTTCGCCGCCAGCGGCCGGCGGCCGGTGGCGGCCATCCGCCCGGCGGACGCGGACCCCCTGGCCGTGGGGCGCAGGGCCCGCGCGCTCTTCAGCGAGGCGCCCATCCTGCTCTGCGCGGAATCCGTGCTGCAGGCCGTGGCCGAGGGCCTGGGCGTCGCTTCGCCGCTCATTCCCCGCGTGGCCACGGGCTTTTGCAGCGGCCTTTCCCGCACGGACGGCGCCTGCGGGGCCTGGAGCGGAGGCGTCATGGCCTTGGGCCTGGCCCTGGGACGCGAGACTGGGGCAGACGACCTGGACGACACCTACGTGCCCGTGCAGGAATATCAGGAGTTCTTCCTGGCCCGCTTCGGCGAGCTTTCGTGCACGCGCATCTGCGGCTTCCATCTGGGCACGGACGAGGGTCGCAAGAACTTCGGACCCGGCGGGGGCAAGGCACGCTGTATGAATGTCGTGGAGCAGGCGGCGGCGCAGGTCCTGCGCATTTTGCAGGACAGGTAGCGCCGGGGCTTGCCCGGGAGCGCGCGCCGGGGTAGAGCCGGGCCCATGCATGTCAGCGCCCATTTTCTCGACGGCACCCCGGACCGGAGCGGCTGGGGCCGTGGTCTGGCTTTCGGCGAGCCCTCGGAGACCCGCCAGGCCTGGAATCTGCCCGAGGTCGCCTCCGTTGTGGACTGGGCCGAGGCCCAGACCCGCGCAGGCCGCTGGGTAGTGCTGGCCCTGGCCTTTGAGGCCGCGCCCGCCTTTGACAGCGCCCTGACCGCGCACCCGCCGCTGGCCGGGCTGCCCCTGGCCTTTGCCGCCAGCCATGCCGGGCCCTTGCCCGACCTGCCCTCGTCTGGCCTGCCCTTGTCTGAATTGCCCTTGTCTGAATTGCCGGCGCCTGCGCCCTTTTCCGGCGCCTGCCCCGGTCCCTGGCGGGCCCTGGTGCCCCCGGCGGACTACGGCCAGGGCTTCGCCCGCCTGCATGAGTGGCTGGCCGAGGGCGAGACCTACCAGGCCAACTACACCGTGCCCTTTGCCTGTGACTTCAACGGCGATGCCCGCTCATGGTTCATGCACCTGGCCCGCGAGCAGCGCGCCGGGTTCTGCGCCTTTCTCGACCTGGGGCGGCACAGGGCCTTGTCCTTCTCGCCAGAGCTGTTCTTCCGCCTGGACGGACAGGGCGGCGTGCTGGCCCGGCCCATGAAGGGCACCGCGCCGCGCGGGGCCGCGCCGCAGGACGACCGCGCCCGGCGCGAGGAACTGGCCGCCTGCCCCAAGAACCGGGCCGAGAACGTCATGATCGTGGACCTCTTGCGCAGCGACCTGGGCCGCGTGGCCAAGGCGGGCAGCGTGCGCGTGCCCAGGCTCTTCCATGTGGAGGCCTATCCCACGGTGTTCCAGATGACCTCGGACGTGCGCGCCGATCTGTGTCCCGGCGTTTCGCTCATGGATCTGCTGGCCGCGCTGTTCCCCTGCGGTTCCGTCACCGGCGCGCCCAAGGTGCGCACCATGCAGCTCATCCAAGAGCTGGAGCCGCACCCGCGCGGGCTCTACTGCGGGGCCCTGGGCCTGCTGGAGCCCTCGCCGGACGGCGCATTGCGCGCGGCCTTCAGCGTGCCCATCCGCACCGTGGGCCTGGACACGGACACGGCCCTGGCGCGCTTCGGCGTGGGCGGCGGGGTGACGCATGATTCCACCGTGGCCTCGGAATACGCGGAGCTGCAGGCCAAGATGCGCTTCCTCATCCCGCCGGACGAGGACTTCGAGCTGCTGGAGTCCCTGCTGCTGCTGAACGGGCGCTTTCCGCTGCTGGATGGGCACCTGGATCGGCTGGGGCGCTCGGCGGACCATTTCGGCTTCCCCGTGGACGGGGTGGCCGTGCTGCTGGCCCTGGAAGGGCTGGCCCGGGCCAACCCCGAAGGCCGGCACAAGGTCCGGCTGCTGCTCTCGCGCGGCGGGGAACTCCGGGCCGAGGCCGCGCCCATTGCTGGGGGACGCATGCGGTTGCGCCTGGGCTTTGCGCCCGCGCCGGTGGACGCGTCGGTGGACGCGCCCGTAAACGCGGCAAACGAATTGCTGGCCCACAAAACCACGCGCCGCGCCGTGTACGAGGCCGCCCTGGCCGCCTGCCCCGGCTGCGACGACGCGCTGCTGCGCAACGAACGCGGCGAGGTGACGGAGTCCACGCGGGCTTCGCTGGTGCTTGATCTGGGTGGGGAGCTGGTGACGCCGCCGCTCGCCTGCGGGCTCTTGCCCGGCGTGTTCCGGCAGGGGCTCTTGGAGCGGGGCATCGTGCGCGAGCGGGTGATTCTGCCCGCCGATGTGTTGCGGGCCAGGCGCGTGTGGCTGGTGAACGCCGTGCGCTGGTGGATGCCCTGCGAGGTGCCGGGCGCGGAACCGGCCTAGGCCGTGTACACCTGATTGCGGCCTGCCAGCTTGGCCGCGTAGAGGGCCTTGTCCGCGCGGCCCACAAGGCTCTCCACGGATTCTCCCTCCACGTATTGCGACACGCCGAAGCTGGCCGTGACACCGCCGGGCACCAGGGCCGCAAGCTCCAGGTCGTCCGCCACGGCCTCGCGCAGTTTCTCGGCCAGGGCCTCGCCCGCCGCGGCGTCGCAGTCCTTCAGGATCATCAGGAATTCCTCGCCGCCCCAGCGGCACACCGTGTCCGAGCCCCGCAGGTGCCGGCGCAGGTTGGCGGCCATACAGCGCAGCACCGCATCGCCAGCCAGGTGCCCATGGCGGTCGTTGACGATTTTGAAATGGTCCAGGTCCGCCAGGACGACGGTGAGGGGCTCATTCGCCCGTCGGGCCAGGCTGATGGCCTGCTGGAACAGCACGTCCAGGGTCTGCCGGTTCAAAAGCCCGGTCAGCTTGTCCGTGGTGGCCATCTCCTCCATGCGGTCCTGATAGCGCGAGAGCGACATGCCGGTGATGAACACCACCAGGATGGTGACGGCCAGACACACGGCCAGGTTCACGTACAGGGTGCGGCGGATGCCCGCCAGTGCGCCGTCCTCCGGCTTTTCCACGAACAGGAACCACTTGAGCTCCGGAATGTAGCGCACGTTCAGCAGGTAGGTCCGGCCGTCCAGCTGGTATTCGTAGGAGCCGGACTTGGCGTCCAGGATGGCCGGGGCGAGGTCGCGCAGGCCGTCGATGAAGTGGATGTTGGTGTCCTTGTAGCGGGCGCGGTCGCCGGCGAGCAGAATGCGCCCCTGCGGGTCCACGAAGGAGATGCGCCGGTCGAAGCGCTCCTGGTACTGGCTGATGGCCGAGCGCACGGCCTCGACGGTCAGGCCCACGCCCGCCGCGCCGATGAAGTTGCCGTGGAAGTCCTGCACCTTGTAGTTGATGAAGATGGTGAGGAGGTCGCGGTTGGCCATGTCCGGGTCCACGTTGATCTCGTAGGGCTCGTGCATGGCGCGCACGCGGTAGTACCAGGCGTCGCGGTTCTCCAGCTCGCTCACCTGCTTGAGCACGCCGGTGGGGTGGTAGTAGTTGCGGGACTTCTCGGAGATGAAGAAGCTGGTGAACGCGCCGTACTTGCCCATGACCTCGCGCAGGTAGCGCGTCAGCTGGGTCTGGTCGCGCTCGCCGTTCAGGGTCCAGTCGCGCAGGAAGGTGTCGTTGGCCATCATGGAGGCCACGAACACCGGGCGCACCAGATCCTTCAGGATCTCGGAGTACACGTTGTCCGAGGTGAGCGGCAGCTCCTGGGTCAGGATGGAGTCGCGGATGGCCTTGCGCGAGACCTGGTAGCTGACGATGGTGGTGCCCAGGAAGCCGAGCGCCAGAAACAGCGTCACCAGGAGCAGGACGGGGCGTTTGCGGGGCAGGGCGATTCGCGACATGGGGCTGCGCTCATCCGCCTGTCCCGGAAGGAGCCGCGTTTGGCGGCGGCCCCCTCCGGCGGCGTTGTTATTCCACGGTGACGCTCTTGGCCAGGTTGCGCGGCTGGTCCACGTCCTTGCCCAGGTAGTCGGCCATCTCATAGGCGAACAGCTGCAGCGCGGGCAGGATGACGAAGGCCGCGAGCGGCCCGGTGGCCCTGGGCAGCACCCAGGGCTGCTCCACGTCCAGGTCCAGGCCCTCGTTGGTCAGGGCAACGATTTCGCCCGCGCGCGCCTGCACTTCCACCAGATTGGACTTCACCTTGGGGAAGAACTCGTCGTCCAGCGCCATGGCGAAGGTGGGGAAGTGCGGGTCGATGAGGGCGATGGGGCCGTGCTTCATCTCGCCGGCGGCATAGCCCTCTGCGTGGATGTAGCTGATTTCCTTCAGTTTGAGCGCGCCTTCCAAGGCCAGGGGGAAGCTGGGGCCCCGGCCCAGGTACAGGAAGCTCGTGGCCTCCGCGTAGTGGCGCGAAAGGCGCTGGGCAGTGGTGCGAAGACCCGGCAGGGCGGTTTCCAGCACCTGCGGCATGGCCTGCAGCTCGCGCAGCATCTGGGCGCAGGCGTCTTCGGTCATGCTGCCTGCGCGGCGGCCCCAGTACAGGGTCAGAAGCAGCAGGGCGGCCAGCTGGCTGCACATGGCCTTGGTGGAGGCCACGCTGATTTCCGGCCCGGCCTGGCTGTAGACCACGTAGTCGGCCTCGCGCGAGATGCTGGAGCCCACCACGTTGCACAGGCCGATAACCGGCAGGCCCCGGCTCTTGGCCAGCTTGATGCCGGCCATGGTGTCCATGGTCTCGCCGCTTTGGCTGATGGCCAGCACCACGCCGTTCTTCGGCAAAATGGGGTCGCGGTAGCGGAATTCGGAGGCGATTTCCACCTGCACCGGAATGCCCGCGTACTTCTCCAGCAGGTACATGCCCCACAGCCCGGCGTGGTAGGATGTGCCGCAGGCCACGATGTGCAGGCGCTCCGGCACGGGCAGCGCGTCCAGCTCGGGCAGGCGCACCTGGCCGCTCTGCTGGTCGACGCGGCCGAGGAGGCAGTCGCGGATGACCTTGGGCTGCTCGAAGATTTCCTTGAGCATGAAGTGCTTGTATCCGCCCTTTTCGGCGGCCTGCACGTCCCAGTTGATGTGGCTGACGGTCTTCTGCACGGGCGCCAGGGTGGCGGTTTCCATGACCTCCCAGGAGCTGGCGGTGATCTTCACCAGTTCGCCGTCCTCAAGGAACACCACGTCGCGGGTGTAGGGCAGAAAAGCCGGAATGTCGGACCCGAAGAAGTTTTCGCCGGTGCCCACGCCCATGACCAGCGGGCTGGCCACGCGGGTGGCCCACAGGGTGCCGGGGTGCTCCGCGCTCATGACCACGATGGCGTAGGCCCCTTCCACGCGGGCCAGGGCCTTGGAGATGGCGCGGGTCACGTCGCCGCCGGTGGCCGGGAGGCAGTCGGCGATGAGGTTCACCAGCACCTCGGAATCGGTGTCGGAGCGGAAGACCACGCCCTTGGCGGCCAGCTCGGCCTTGATCTCCTGGTAGTTCTCGATGATGCCGTTGTGGATGATGGCCAGCTTGCCCGAGTGGTCCAGGTGCGGGTGGGCGTTCTTCTCCACCGGGGGGCCGTGGGTGGCCCAGCGGGTGTGGCCCATGCCCGAGGTGGCGGAGAACACGTGCTGGCTCTCCAGCTTTTTCTCCAGGCCGGAGAGCTTGCCCTCGGCCCGAATGACCGAGAGGCGGCCGCCCTGGACGAAGCTCACGCCCGCCGAGTCGTAGCCGCGGTATTCAAGGCGGCGCAGGCCTTCCACCACCAGGGGGACGGCGGGCCTGTGTCCGCAGTAGCCGATGATTCCGCACATGGGGATACTCCGTGGGAATTGCGTGTTTTTAGCGCGAGGCGCGGGCCCAGAAGTCCGGCCAGTCCGCCAGCAGGGCGCGCAGGGCGCGTCCCCGGT
>CAYUOW010000022.1:0-12137 GCA_964446455.1 uncultured Desulfocurvus sp. | reverse complement strand
CGGGCCCAGAAGTCCGGCCAGTCCGCCAGCAGGGCGCGCAGGGCGCGTCCCCGGTGCGAGCGCGCGTTCTTCTCCGCCGGGGCCAGCTCGGCCGCGCTTTTGCCAAGCTCCAGGTCCAGGAAAAGGGGATCGTAGCCGAAGCCGCCGCTGCCGCGCGGGGCATGGAGCACCCGGCCTTCCCAGCGGCCCTCGGCCAGAAGCTCCGCGCCGTTCGGGGCCACGGCGGCCACCACGCTGACGAAGCGGCAGCCGCGCGCCGCGTCGGGCACGTCCTTCAAGACGCCCAGCAGCTTCAGGTTGTTTTTCTCGTCCGTGGCGCCCTCGCCCGAGTAGCGGGCGGAGTAGACGCCGGGCGCGCCGTCCAGCGCATCCACTTCAAGGCCGGAGTCGTCGGCCAGGGCGACCAGGCCCGTGGCCTGCGCCACGGTGCGCGCCTTGAGCAGGGAGTTCTCGGCAAAGGTCGCGCCGGTCTCCTCGATCTCGCCGATTTCGGGGAAATCGCCCAGGCCCAGCACGTGGAGGCCGTAACCGGACAGCAGGGCTTCCAGTTCCTTTATCTTGCCCGCGTTGCGGGTGGCCAGGACGAGGGTTTTCTTGGGAGCTTCTTTGGCAGGGGTCATGGGCCGACTCTACCCGTCCGACTCCGGTTTCGCAACCGCCAGTTGGGGGGGCAGAAAGAGGTCCACCCGGGTGCCTTCGCCGGGCACGCTGGCTAGCTCCACGGTGCCGCCCAGGTCGTCCATGGTCTTCTTGACCATGGCGAGCCCCAGGCCGGAGCCGCGGCCCTTGGTGCTGAAGAACGGGCTGAAGACCTTGTCGCGTATTTCCGGGCTGATGCCCTGGCCGGTGTCCTCCACCTCCAGGATGACGCGCGAACCGTTCAGGCCCGTGCGCACGGCCAGCAGGCCGCCCTTGGGCATGGCCTCCACGGCGTTCTTCACCAGGTTGATGAGGCATTGCTTGACGAGTTCCGGGTCGGCCTTGACCAGGGGCAGGTCCTCGGTGAGGCCCAGCACGGGCTCGATGCTCTGGCCCTCGCAGGCCAGGCCCATGAGCTCCATGGTGTCGCGCACGATGCGGTTCAGGTCCGCCAGCCCCGAGCTGGTTTCCACGGGCCGGGCGAAGGTGAGGATGCTTTTGAGGATGCTGTCGAGGCGCTTGGACTCCTCGATGATGATCTCGATCTTCTCCCGCGCGCTGGGTTCGCTCACGTTGCGCAGCAGCTGGTTGGCAAAGCCGCCGATGGCGAAGAGCGGGTTTCGGATTTCGTGCGCGATGTAGGTGGAGAGCTCACCGATGCTGGCCAGGCGTTCGGACTGCTGCAGGCGCTGCTCCATCTGGGTGCGGCTGGTTATGTCGCGCCGGATGCACAGGTAGCTGGCCGGCCGTCCCCCCTCGTCCTGGATGGGGTAGACGTACTCGCGCGTGTAGTGCAGGCGGCCCTCGGCGTCCAGGTGGGCCAGGGTGGCCTCGGCCGCCTGGCCCGTGGCCAGGGCGCGCTCCAGCGGGGCCGGGGCGTCGTCCGCGGGCTGGCCCTCGGGCAGGGGGAAAAAGTCGCGCAGGGGGCGGCCGGTTATGTCGGCCTTGGCCTTGCCGCTGGCTTCCTGCACGGCCTTGTTGCAGTCGAGCACCAGACCCTGCGCGTCCACGAGGACGATCTCTTCCTTCAGCTGGTCGATGATGCCCTTGAGCAGGGTCTGGGTGTGCAACAGGTCCATCTTGCAGGCCACCCACATCTGGTCGGAGGACAAAAGGCGCAGGAAAAAGCTGGCCGCGCCGCGCTCCACCAGGGTGATGCTCGTAGGCAGCTCACGGCGCAGTTCGCCCAGCAGGGCCTCGCGACCGGTGGTTTCGATGATCAGGTTCAGGTCCGGGTGGGCGGCGAGCATGGCGCGCCAGTCCGGGTGCACGGGCAGCTCAAGGGTGCTGCCGAAGTCGCTCCCGGTCGCCTCGCTGTGCAGGGCCAGGGCGCGGATGCCCAACTGGCCCATGACGCGCTCGTTTCCGAGGGAGGCGAAAAGTTCCCAGAAAGGCACCAGCGACGACTTGTCGCCTATGAGTCCGATGCGGTATTGCTTCTCCGCCCGCAGGGATTCCACCATGCGCGGGCCTCCTTTCGCGCCGGGGGGGGAGGCGCGCTCTCCGGAAACGCCCGGAGGATGCTCTGGCGGGGCATCCTACACGAGTTGGGCCAAAGCGCAACCACCCAGGTCTGAATTAGCCCCTGCCACCAAGGAGAGCCACATGTCCAAGATCCGCGTCCATACCATCAGCCTTGGCTGCCCCAAGAACCGCGTGGATACCGAGCGCATGCTGGGCGCCCTGGGCGAGGGGCTGGTGCCCGCAGAAAGCGCGGCCGAGAGCGACCTCGTGCTGGTGAACACCTGCGGCTTCATCCGCCCGGCGGTGGAGGAGAGCGTGGACACCGTCCTCTCCGTCATCCGCGAGGTGGAGGACGTGCGCCCCAAGCCCCTGGTGGCCGTCACCGGCTGCATGGTGAGCCGCTACGGCCAGGACGACCTGGCTGCGGACCTGCCCGAGGTGGACCTCTGGCTTTCCACGCGGGAGCTGGGCAACTGGCCGCAGCTCATCGGCGCGGCCCTGGGCAAGAAGAAGTTCGACGCGCTTGGCCCCCGCCGCCTGAGCACCGCGCCGGGCTACGCCTACCTCAAAATCAGCGAGGGCTGCTCCCACAAATGCGCCTTCTGCACCATCCCCAGCATTCGCGGCAAGCATGTGAGCCGCACGCTGGACGAGCTGGAGCGCGAGGCTCGCCTGCTGGTGGAGCAGGGCGGCGTGCCGGAGCTGGTGCTGGTGGGCCAGGACGTGACCTCCTACGGCCGCGACCTGGGCCTGAAGGACGGCCTGAAGCACCTGCTGGACCGGCTCATGCCCATCAAGGGCCTCAAGTGGCTGCGCCTGATGTACCTGTACCCCGCGGGCCTCACAGACGGCCTCCTGAAGCATCTGGCCGGGCTTGGGCGGCCGCTTCTGCCCTATTTCGACATCCCCCTGCAGCATGCCCACCCGGAGATCCTCTCGGCCATGGGCCGGCCCTTCGCCCAGGACCCTTCCCTGGTCATCGACCGCGTGCGCAAGCACTTCCCAGAGGCCGCCCTGCGCACCAGCCTCATCGTGGGCTTCCCCGGCGAGACGGACAAGCACTACAAGGCCCTGAAGGACTTTGTGGCCAAAACGCGCTTCACCAACCTGGGCGTGTTCCCCTATCACCAGGAGGAGGGCACCAAGGCCGCGGAGCTGCCCGGCCAGGTGGCCCAGGCCACCAAGACCAAGCGCCGCAACGCCCTCATGAAGCTGCAGGAGGGCATCAGCCGCGAGCGCCTCGACGCGCTCATCGGCACCCGGCAGGAGGTGCTGGTGGAGGAGCCGAGCCCCGAGTGGCCGGGTCTGCACATGGGCCGCGTGTGGTTCCAGGCCCCCGAGGTGGACGGCGTGACCTATGTGAGCGGCCCCAAGGTCAAGCCCGGCAAGCTCATCATGGCCGACATCGAGCAGGCGCAAAGCTACGATCTGGTGGCCCTGGCCTAAAGCCGGGCCGCCAGCTCCGGTCAAGAACGCCGCGGCGGATTCGCCGCAGAGGAGCATCTGACCATGCGCAAGAAATGGACCCCCGGCCCGGCCGCGAGCTACGACCACCGCAAGCACGTCATCACCAACATCACCACGAAGCTCGACGTGGGGCTGACCACCGGGCAGCGTGTGGCCGATGCCGTGACGCGTGTCGTGGGCGGCTGGCCGTTCATCATCTGCCAAAGCGTCGTCATCCTGGCCTGGGTGGCGGTGAACAGCTTCCTGTTCTACCAGGCCGCGGCCAACCCGGCCTACTTCACGGCCTGGGACCCCTATCCGTTCATTCTGCTCAACCTGGTCCTGAGCTTCCAGGCGGCCTACACCGGGCCCATCGTCATGATGAGCCAGAACCGCCAGGCCGAGAAGGACCGGCTCATGGCCGAGCACGACTACGAGGTGAACGTGAAGGCCGAGGAGGAGATCAAGGTCATTATGGAGCATCTGGCGCACCAGGACGAACTCATCCTGGAGCTCCTGGCCCGGCTGGAGGCCATGCGCAAACCTGGCGCCGGGCTGGACGGCGAGGAGTAGGTCCCGCCCGCGCCTTGGCCTCGCATTACTGCGCCGCCCTGCGGCCGGACCGGAATTCCACCGGCTCGGCCGCTTTTTTTGCGTCCTGTGTGCTTGTTTAGCACTTCGCCTGCCTCCCCAGGCAGACGCACCGCCTCTTCCTGGTGGCGTTTTGCGAGGCGGCGCACCGTAATGTTGTGTGTATTTTCAGTGTGTTGCATTGCAGGTGCGGGCGGCATGGCCCTTGCTTTCTCCTGGGGACATGTCCGCGTGCCGGGCGTGCAACCGGCCAAAGAGGGGGAGAACATATGACCATGGTGAGCAGACGTGATGCCTTGGGTTGGCTTGGCGGTGCAGCGCTGGGCGGCCTGCTTGCGGGAATAGGGACCATTGCGGCCACGCCGGACGAAGCCCAGGCGGCGAAGAAGCGGCTGAAGGGCAAGACGCCGCCCGCTCCGGCCTGGATTCCACACAAGATGGACGCCGTTGAGTGCGCGCCCCTGGCCTACGCGGGCTACTGGAAGGACGGCCTGGGCTGCTGCTACGGCGTGTTCGAGTCCATCATCGGCAGCATGGGCCGCAAGTACGGCGCGCCCTACAACCAGTTCCCCTTCACCATGATGGAGGTGGGCAAGAGCGGCATTTCCGAGTGGGGCACCGTCTGCGGCGCTTTGCTTGGCGCGGCCAGCGCCTTTGCCCTGTTCTGGGGCCGCAAGGAGCGCGATCCCATGGTGACCGAGCTGTTCCGCTGGTACGAGAAGACGGCCTTCCCCATCTACGATCCCGGCCCGGCGGCCCTGGGCGTTGCGGGCCCGCTGCCGACCAACGCCTGCGGCTCGGTGCTGTGCCACATCTCGGTGTCCACCTGGTGCCACGCCAACGGCATCGACGCCGCAAGCGCCAAGCGCCAGGAGCGCTGCTCGCGCATCACCGCCGACGTGGCCACCAAGGCCATCGAGATCCTGAACGCCAAGGTGGACAGCGGCTTCGCGCCCCTGCTCTCGTCCAAGAATGAGGCGGCCTGCATGACCTGCCACGGCAAGGGCAAGGCCTCGCCCGTGGTGAAGGGCCGCATGGACTGCGCCCCCTGCCACGGCGGCAGCGTCCACGTGCAGGACAAGTTCCACAATCATCCCTGACGGGTGCCAATGTTCGCTGACACGAACCTCTGCCAACTGCCGGGGGGGACGTCTGGAGGGCGTCCTCCCCGCGCCTTGGCCCACACCTTGGCCCACACCTCGGATTGCGCTGGGCATTGCAGGGGTTTCGCGTCGCACGGGTTTTCTTCATGCGCCACCTCGCGGACATGAAGACGGGGAGGGCGGGCGTTCCGGGTTGATGTCCCGCCCTCCCCGCGACTTCGTTCCGCACTTTCGGGCTGGCGCAGGCCGCTTTTCTTCATGGGCCCCTGCCTCCTTGGGGTGAAGAAAAGGGGAGGGCGTTCCTTTCGTGTGCTGGGGGGGCGCCCTCCCCGCATTTTTCCCCTTCGCGCCGCAGGTGGCCGGGCCCGCTTCTCTCCAGGTGATTCTTCAGGCGTCCTTGCTCCTGGACGCAAAAAAGGGGAGGGGGACCGCACGCCCCCCTCCCCTCCCTTTTGAGGGAAAACAGGCCCGGCTATTCCTTGGCCCGCCGCAGCACGTAGGCCAGTTCGAAGATGTCCTCGCCCACGCGCAGGGTTTCGGCGATGCCGCGCGAGTACATGAAGGCCGGTCCGGGCAGGCTTATGAAGATGTCCAGGTCCTTCAAGAAGCGCAACTCACCCGCGCCGCTGTCCTGCTCGGCCAGGGCCGCCTCGATGCGTTCCCGCAGGGCCGGGCGCTCCTGCGCGCGCAGGGAGTCCACGATTGCGTTCAGCAGGGCGTCGCGTTCCATGCCCGCCTTGTCCGTGGTTGCAACAGTCGCTTCCATGCTTGCCTCCCTTGCTTCTAGCCCTTGCGGTAGTCGCCGGTGTTGATGTTCATGCGCTTCAGGATCTTCTGCAGCGAAAAGCGCTCCACGCCGCTGACGCGCGCGGCCTCGGAGATGTTGCCCTGGGTGTGTTCCAGCAGCCGGTGCACGTAGCTCTTGGTGAATTCCTCCACCACCAGCTGCTTGGTCTCCTTGTAAGGCGAGAAGGGTTCGCAGGCCGAGGGCAGGGGCGCGCCGGTCTCGGCCTGGCGCACATGGGCGGCCTCGATGCGGTCGCCCTGGCAGAACACGGCCAGGCGGCGCACCAGGTTCAGAAGCTCGCGCACGTTGCCCGGCCAGTTGCGGCAGGAAAGGTAGCTCACGGCCTCGTCGGAGAGATCCTTGGGCGGCACGCCCAGCTCCCGGCACACGGTGACCAGGAAGTGGCTGGCGATGCGCGGGATGTCTTCCGTGCGCTCGCGCAGGGGCGGCACGTGGATGGCCAGCACGTTGAGCCGGAAGTAGAGGTCCTCGCGGAAGCTCTGGTCGCTTATCTTGGCTTCCAGGTTCTGGTTGGTGGAGGCCAGGATGCGCACGTTGACCTTGGCGGCCTCGTTGGTGCCCACGGGCCGCACCTCGCCCTCCTGGATGACGCGCAGGAGCTTGGTCTGCACGCCGCCGGGAATGTCGCCGATCTCGTCCAGCAGGATGGTGCCGCGGTTGGCGGCCATGAACAGGCCCTTGCGGTTCTTGTCCGCCCCGGTGAAGGCCCCCTTCACGTGGCCGAAGAGCTCGCTCTCCAGCAGCGAATCGGGAATGGCCGGGCAGTTGACCGTGATGAAGGGCGCGTTGGCCCTGTGTCCAAGGGCCTGGATGGACCGGGCCACCAGTTCCTTGCCCGTGCCCGATTCGCCCCGGATGAGCACGGTGTAGTCGGATGCGGCCACGGCGATGATGGACTTGCGCAGGCGGCGCATGGCCGGGCTTTCGCCGATGAGCATGGGCCCGAGCTCCGTATCGGCCGCCTTTTCGCGCAGGCGCATGTTTTCCAGCAGGAGCTGGCTGCGTTCCATGGCCTTGCCTACGATGCGGAACAGGTGCTCCTGGTCGATGGGCTTGGTGAGGAAGTCGTAGGCGCCTTCCTTCAGGGCGGCCACGGCCGTCTCCACGGAACCAAAGGCCGTGAGCATGATGACCGTGAGCGAGGGGTTGCGGGCCAGGGCGGCGGTGAGCAGGTTCTGGCCGGAGATGCCCGGCATGCGCAGGTCGGTGATGAGCACGGAGTATTCGCCGCGCTCCAGCTCTTGCAGGGCCTCGGCCCCGCTCTCGCGCACCTCGAAGGTCCAGTCCGGGAACTGCCCGGCCAGCAGGCGGGAGAGCCCCACCGCGAAGTCGCGCTGGTCGTCCACCAACAGCACCGCGCCGCCGCACACGTCGGCCTGGCGGTTCATGGGCGTGCTCCTGTCATCGTGGTGCCTCCTGGGGGGAAGAGGATTGCTTTACAGCATTCCCGGTCTGGGCCGGAAAGGTCAAGAGGAATGTGGCTCCGGGCGTTCCCCGCACCTCCACGCGGCCGCCCAGTTCGCGCATCAGCTCGTGCACCACGGTGAGGCCCAGGCCCGTGCCCTTGCCTATCTCCTTGGTGGTGAAGAAGGGATCGAAGATCTGGCCCAGGTTTTCCGGCGCTATGCCGGGGCCGTTGTCCGAAACGGTGAGGCGCACGCCGCGGCCTTCCGCCTCGGAACGCACGGTGATGCAGCCCGCGCCCTCGGGCACGGCGTCAAAGGCGTTCACCAGCAGGTTGGTCAAAATCTGCTCCAGGGCGGAGCAGTCGGCCTGGACCCTGGGCAGGCCCTCGGCCAGCTCCAGGTTCAGCGCCACGCCGGTCTTGTCCACCTGCACGCGGAAGATCTGCGCCAGGTCCTCCACCACGGCGTTCAGGTCGCAGGGGCCGGTGGCGGGCTTGTTGGCCCGCGCCAGGCCGAGGAGATCCTGCAGCACCTTCTGGGCCTTTTTCGTGTGCCGCACGATGACCTCGAGGTCCTCCTGGGCCTGCTGCCCCTGCTGGCTCTTCTGCAGCAGCTGGGCATAGCAGCTGATGACGCCGAGCGGGTTGTTGATCTCGTGCGCCAGGCCCGCGGCCAGCTTGCCCAGGGCCGCCAGCTTCTCGCTCTGCTGCATCTGCGCCAGCATGCGCTTTTCGGCCGTGGTTTCGCGGATGTAGACCACGGCGCGGCCCACCTCGCCCCCGGCGTGCAGCGGGTACACGCTGACGGCCAGGGAGCGCGGGCCCGGCAGCTCGAATTCCAGGCTGGACGGGGCCTGGCCGGAGATGGCCGCGGCCAGGGTGCCGTCGGCCACGGCCGGGGCGGAAATGCTGGCGAACCAGGTCTGGATGCGGGAGCCGGGACGGATGCCCTCGGCCAGGGCCCGGGCCGAGGAATTGGCCAGCACCACGGCCCCGCCCTCGTCCACCAGCAGCAGCGGGTCGGAAATGCCCTCGAAGATGCGCTCCAGGAGCTTGTTCTGGCGCAACAGCGCGTCCACGGCCTCCAGGTTCTCGATGGCGATGCCCAGCTGCTGGCCCAGGGCGAGGAGCACCTCGGCGTTCAGCTCCGGCCGCGCGCCCTCGTCCCAGAAAAGGCCCATGAGGCCCCGGTTGAGGTCCGAGGTGGTGACGGGCACGAACACGCGGTCGGCCTCCAGGCGCACCAGGCCTTCGCCCACCATGCTCTGCCAGTCGCTGGGCATCTGCGATTCGCAGGCCGGGCCGGGCCAGGCGTAGTGGTTCCGACCGGAGGTGGCGCACAGGTACATGGCCCGGCTGGCGCCGAAGCGCCCGGCCACGCGCGGCAGCACGCTGGCGATGAGTTCCTCGTGCCCCTGGCTGCGGTTCAGGTCGTCCAGAAGCTCCACAAAGAGCCGCACGTCGGTGCGGTGCTCCGCCGCCTCCTGGCTCAAGTCCGCGGTGCGGCTGCGCACCTTGTCCTCCAGGTTGGCGGCGTAGTCCTCCAGCTGCATGCGCGCCTCGCGCAGGTGTGTGGCAAAGGCCTCAAAGGCTTCCAGAAGCGAATGGATCTCGTCGCCCTCGTCCAGGCGGTCCAAGATGGACTGGTCCTTGGGGCTTGTGAAGTGCTCGCGGAAGATGGCCGAGAGCCTGCGCAGGTTGGTCACCACCAGCCTGTTGAAGAAGATGAGGATGAGGGTGAACACGCCGGCGGCCACGGCGATGAACGAGATGCCGAAAAGCGAGATGGACTCCTGGATGTGCTTCACGCTCTTGTCCACGGGCATGCCCACGAAGTCCAGCCCGGCCAGCTCGCCGTTCTTGCGGCCGAAGCCGCGCTTGGCGCCGTAGCGCTCGATGAGCACGCGCGGAGCGTTTGCCGGGTCGCCGTGGCAGGCCAGGCATTCCTGCTCGAACAGCACGGGCCGGGCCATGACGTAGTGCTCCACGCCGTCCATGACGCGGTAGCCCCGGTAGGCGCTCTCCTGCGGATTTTCCTGGAAATGATGGATGAGCCCGCGCTCCATCTCGTTGGCCTCGGAGGCGGGGTTGCGCGGGTAGAGCGACACGCGGCGGTAGATGTACTGGTCGCGCTGGGTGTTCAGGTCCACCAGCACCTTGCGCGTGACGAAGGAGGTGCTCATGGCCTCGAGCAGAAATTCCTCCTGCGGCAGCATGTGGCGCACCGTGGGCCGCAGGATGGTGCGCACATATGCCTGCACCGAGGACAGGTGCGAGAACACGAGCTCGGCCTTGGCCTCGGCCTCGATGTGCAGCATCTCGCGCAGGTGCAGGTAGATGCACGCAAGGCCCAGAAGGAACTTGTGCTGGATCTTGCCGTGGAGGTGCTGGGACATGGCCGGTCCTTTGGGGAAGTGCCCGCCGCGCTGGGGCCGCAGCGCGGCGGGCGTATTTACCCGGGCCGGGTGGGGGTCCGGCCCGGGGTGGGGCGACGAGTTAGCCGTGCGCGGCCGGGAAGAAGGCGGCGCTCACCCAGTACAGGGCCACCAGGGAGAATACCCCGATGCCCAGACTCCAGGCGATGAGCTTCTTTTCCACGGGCAGAAGGGGCTCGTATTCCATCTTGGCCATTTCTTCGGCGATCTTGGTTTCATCAAGCTGCATGGTGCTGCTCCTTGTTTCTTGTGCGTGTGTGCCGTGGGCTTAGACCACGGGGGGCTTCATGCCGTGGAAGAACAGCCAGGAGATGAACAGGCCGATCCAGATGATGAAGCCGAACAGGCAGACCACGTACACGGCGGCCAGCCTGCCGATGCCCTCGGCCCACAGCTTCTTGAAGTTCGACACCAGGCCGATGGTGAAGAAGGTGAGCAGGAAGAACAGCCCGCGGAAGACGTTGGTGCCGGCGATGGTGGCCTTGCCGAACTTCAAAAGTTCCGGGCCGCTGGCGCAGATGGCGAGCATGATCAGGAAGGTGATGACATAGCCCAGCACGAAGCGGGGGAAGCGGTCCAGCACGTCGCGGAACTTCATGCGCTCGCCGGGCTTGCAGTCCACGTACTTGCACCACACCACGGCCAGGATGAACGACCAGATGCCGATGAACACGTCGATGAAGATCTTGATGGTGGTGGCGGTCATGGTGACCCAGCCTTCCTGGTACTGCACGCCCGTGTCGGTGAAGACCTTGGCCCGGATGAGGGCGTCGGTGATGGCGCCGGAGGCGATGGCGCCGCCGTCGCTCTTCACGGCCAGGCCCATCCAGGCGCCGGCCACCAGGGGATCGCCCGAAAGGCCCCACTGGGCGGCGAAGGGCAGGATGAGCATTTCGATGCAGGTGAACACGACCACCAGGGAGGAAACCATGATGGGCACCACGGGCCTGGCGCGGATGGCGCCGCCGGTGGCGATGGAGGCCGACACGCCGCAGATGGAGATGCCCGACGCCAGGGGCGCGGCCCACTCGCGGCTGAACTTGAAGTGCTTTCTGGCCACGTAGTACACGAGGGCCCAGTAGATCAGGTAGGCCTCGACGATGGCGCACAGGCCCCGGAAGATGACCGAGGAGGCCAGGCCCAGGGCGTCGACGGCCTTGACGCCGAGCTCCGCGCCCAGGATGACGATGGCGATCTTGATGTACATTTCAGGGCGCAGGGCTTCCTTCATCTTGTCGGCGAAGCCCGGAGTGATGTTGCCGAAGAAGATGCCCGCCAGAAGGGCGATGATGAAGCCAGCCTCGCCCGTGAGGCCAAGGGACCAGGGAATGCCGAGCTTCGCGACCTTGTCCGGAGTGGCGGCGATCTGCGCGAAGTGCCCGGCGGCGTAGCAGGCTACGCTTATGAAGAAGACCAGCGTGAAGGACTTGATGAACTTGGGCACGTCGCCGCCCAGGAACTTCACGCCCACGCTCAAAAAGGTCGTGATGAACACGAAGGTCAGGCCCAGCGCTGCATAGCCGGGCAGACCCTTGTAGCTGCCCGTGGCCGCGCCGAAGATCTTGTCCGCCGTGACCCAGACGTTCGTCTTCACGGCCCAGCCCAGGGCGTCCACCCCGGCGAAGTTGAGCGTTCCGAGCAGGAAAAGGAAAAGCCCCATGATGAGCGCGAGCTTGTCCTCGGTGAGCCACCTCTTTTGTTCCGCCATATGAACCTCCTAGCACTCCTGTTCGATGTAGATTCTGCGGCGGCCACCCCGGCGCGCCGTGCCATGCGTTTGTGGACCAGGGCTTCGGGAACGCTTCCCACCCGTCGGCGGAGCCCTGAAGCTCCGAGAGGGCAGCCCCCTCCTCCCACCGCAAGGACTAAAGCAAGACCGAGGCCAGATTGCTCCTTTTTTAACATGCCTGAATTGTATGATAAATTTACAGTGCGGCCCGAAAATGTGCCAACTTTTGTTGGCAGCATGCCTTGCGGCAAAGGCAGACCATGTGGCGGGTGAGCGCCTGCTTTTTGAGGGGCTTGGAACATCTTGCCGGGGCAAAAGCACGCATACCCGGCAAATTTTTCCAGAGTTGTTCTAAAGAATGTTTGGATGTCTGGAGCAGGGGCTCCGCCCCTGGACCCCGCCAGAGGGCATGCGCCCTCTGGACTCCCTGTGGCGGCCGTTTCCCGCTCCGGCGGCCTTGGCGCCGGATCGGGAAACGGCCGCGGAATGGCCGGGCGGCACAGGCGCAAGGTTTTGT
>CAYUOW010000021.1:19196-34256 GCA_964446455.1 uncultured Desulfocurvus sp. | reverse complement strand
CCGGGGGGCCCCCGGGGCGGGGGGGTTTTTCACCCGGGGGCGCGGGGGGGGGGGGGGCCCCCCCCCCCCCCCACGCCGGAGCCTGGCACTGCACATCAAGACTGCTTTTAGACTCCCCGGAAGGGGGGATGGGGAAGAGGCGTCCCTTCCGGCCGCCGGTGGTCTCATCGGCCTCATTCATAACTCGCGCCTAAATATTTTCTAGAAAATGGTTGACAGCCTGTCAGTTCATTGACAGTGAGTGAAGCACGCCTTTGGGGCGTCGTTCCTGCGTCTGCCATCATGGAGGATCAATGGCGCTCAACATCGACGGCATCATCGGCAGCAGCCCCGCCCTGCGCGAGGTCTATAAAATCCTGGAGAAGGTGGCCCCCACCGACAGCACGGTGCTCGTCACCGGCGAGTCGGGCACGGGCAAGGAGCTCCTCGTCCGCGCGCTGCACAAGAACAGCAGGCGCCACGACAAGCCCTTCGTGCCCATCAATTGCGGGGCCATTCCCAAGGAGCTGCTGGAGTCTGAACTTTTCGGTCACGAAAAGGGCGCCTTCACCCACGCCATCCGTTCCCGGCCGGGCCGTTTCGAGCTGGCAGACGGCGGCACCATCTTCCTCGACGAAATCGGCGAAATGGACCTGAGCCTGCAGGTGAAGATTCTGCGCGCCCTGCAGGAGAAGGAAATCGAGCGTGTGGGTGGCACGGGCACCAAGAAGGTGGACGTGCGCGTGGTGGCCGCCACCAACCGCGACCTGGAGATCGAGGTGGCCGCTGGCCGCTTCCGCGAGGATCTCTTCTACCGCTTGAACGTCATTCCCATGCACCTGCCCCCCCTGCGCGAACGCGGCGAGGACATCATGGTCCTGGCCGAGCACTTCCTGAACGACTTCTGCATGGAAAAGGACCGCAAGAAGCTGGCCGTGGGCTCTCAGGCCAAGGCCCTGCTGATGAACTACACCTGGCCGGGCAACGTGCGCGAGCTGGAAAACTTCATGGAGCGCCTGTCCATCCTGTGCGAGGGTCCGCAGGTGACCCCGGCCGACCTGCCGGAGAAGATCCAGCGCGCCGCTGGACTGGAACCCGTGCACGCCGCCCCGGCCGTTGCCGCGCCGCAGGGCTTCCGCTGGCCGGAGCTCAACGACATGCGCGACAAGGAAATGGGGCTCAAGGAATTTCTGGACGAGATTGAGGAGCGCCTTTTGCAAGAAGCCCTGGCCGAGGCCGCCGGCGTCAAAAACCAGGCCGCGGAACTGTTGGGCATCAAGCGCACCACGCTCATCGAGAAACTGAAGAAGCGCAACCTGCTCGATTCTTGAGGTTGCAGGGGGATCGGCCTGCCCGTGTCCTTGAAACGTCTCACCGCCACCTTTGGCCTTCTGGCGGCCCTGGCTGCTGCGGATGCCGTGCGGCCCTGGGAGGCTTGCGCCCTGCAGGCCGCCTTCCGCGCCGGGCCGGACTCGGACACCCTCACCCTGTCCGCCGAGGGCGGCACCCTGCCCAAGTATTCCGTGCGCCGCACCGGCCCGCAGGAACTCACCGTCACCTTTGACGCCTCCTCCGGCGAGAAAGCCCCCAGCGCGCCCAGCCTGGGCGGCTCCAAGCTCGTGTCCGGCGTGCGGCCCGCACCCGGCGGCTTCAAGATCCAGCTCAAGACCAGCGCCTTCGGGTACGTGAATTTTCCGGTTTCCGGCAAACCGCAGCTGCAGATCCAGATCTTCCCGGACGCCGTCGGCGCAAGCTGGGGCCAGGGCAAGAAAGAGGCCGAGAAGAAGACGGAACCCGCCAAGGCCAAGCCCGAAACTCCCAAGGCCGAAGCCGCCAAACCGGAACCGGCGAAGGCCGACAAGGCCAAGGCCGATGCGCTGACGGAAAAGCAGAAGCGCGAGCAAGCCAAGGCCGAGAAGCTCGAAGAGGCCAAGCGCGCCAAGGAAGCCAAGGCCAAGGCGGCCGAGGAAGCCAAGCAGGCCGCCGCAGAGGCCAAACGCGCCGCGGATGAGGCCAAGCATGCGCCTGCGCCCGCCACTCCGCAGCCCGCTCCGCAAGTCGCGCCCGCCCCCGTGCCCCAGCAGGCGACAGGCAAGCCCGCCCCCCCGACGGAAGGCACCCAGGGCCAGCCCTTTTTCTCCGTGCCCTATTCCATGCGCATGCCGGTGAACAAGACCGTGCTCGGCGCGCCCAGCGGCGCCACGGCCACCCTGCCCCCGGTCTCCACCCCGGCCGCGCCCGCGCCCAAGGAAAAGCCAGCCCAGCAGGTCGGCGGCAAGGTGCCGCCCGGCGTGGTGGAAAAGCCGCTGCTGCAGGAACAGACCACCTCGGCCCCGGCCCCACGGCCAGCCGAACCTGCGCCAGCGCCGGCCGCGCAGCCGGCTCCCCAAGCCCCCGCCAGCCCCCCGGTGGACATCGCCCCGGCCAAGGGGCAATCCGGCGTGCGTTTCCGTGCCGACCACCGCGGCCCTGGCGACCCGCGCCCGGCGGAGCTTGTTTCCGGCGCGCCCGCCGCGCCCAAGGTCGCGGCCGCTGGCCAGGGCGCGGCCCAAGGCCAGCCCGGCAAGCCCTGGGAAGTGCGCCAGAGCGTGCAGAAGACGCTGGCGCCCAGCGCCGCCGCACCGGCCCAGGCTGGCGGCGCGCCCGACGCACACTCGAACGAAACGGCTGCGCCAGACGCCCACGCTGCGGCTGCGCCAAACGCCTCCAGCAAAGCACCCGAAGCCCACGCCGCAGCGGCACCCAATGCCTCCGCCCCAGCGCCGGACGCCCATGCCGCCAACGCTTCCGCCCCAGCGGACGCCCATGCCCCCGCAGGCAAGGAGGCCGCCAAAGATCCCCACGCAGCCCCGGCCAAGGGCGGCAAGGACAAGGAGCAGCAGGGCCCTCTCACTGTGGAGCAGATCAAGGACGCCGTGCTGCAGGCCCAGTCGGACATGATGGGCGGCAAATGGGACGTGGCGGCGAAAGCTCTCGAAGGGCTCCTGCGCGAGCCCAACCTCAAGGGCGAAATGCGCGAGGAAGCGCTCTACGCCCTGGCCGACACCTACATGCAGGCCTACAAGGACAGCATGCAGACCAACTACGACAAGATCGCGGGCGCGCAGCTTGCGGCCATGAACGCCAACCAGAAGTCCAGCCGCGTGCCCCGGGCGCTCATCAACCTGGGCCTGTTGAACCTCAAGGTGAACAACCTGCCCGAGGCCAAGGCCTACTTCAACATCGTCAAGAAGAAGTACGCCCACGACCAGAACGCCTCCATCATCCCCTTCACCCTGGGCGAGCACTACCGCAACAAGGGCGACCTGAAGACCGCGGCCGAGCACTATCAGAGCCTCATCCAGAACTACCCGGACTCGCGCTTGGCCAAGGACACGGCCTACATTCTGGCCCAGGTGCTGCGCAAGCTGGGCAATTTCGAGAAGGCCTTCCAGATTGTCGACTACCTGGACAAGCGCTGGCCCCTTTTCTACATGGAGAATCCCAATTTCCTGAAGCTCGCGGCCGAGGTCGAGGAGAAGGTGGGCAAGCTGCAGCTGGCCAAGGACCACTACTGGACCTTCTACAACCTGAACCCGGACAACGAGTTCGCCGACATCACCCTGGTGCGCATCGGCGACATCTACCTGCGCCAGAACAAGCTGGCCCCGGCCAAGGAAGTGTACCAGAAGGCCCTGCGCGACTTCCCGGACCGCGAGGGCGGACTGGTGGCGCGCATGCGCCTGGCCGAGGAAGGCATCTACGACGACCCGACCATGAGCGAGATGGGCCCGGTGTTCGGCAAGCCCGTGTCCACCAAGCCCAACGAAACCTACGAATACATCATGGCCAAGCACCCGCAGAGCCCGCTGGCTCCGCTGGCCCACATCAAGCTCGGCATGTGGCAGTTCCACACCAAGGCCTACCTTGAGGCCATGAACACCGCGGCCTCGTTCCTGGAAAAATATCCCAAGAGCAATCTTGTGGGGAAGGCCAACGAGCTCGGCTTCCAGGCTTTCCTCCAGGCCCTGCCCGGCCTGGTGCAGGAGGGCAACTACGCCCGCGTGCTGCAGTTGTACGACAACGCGCCCTTCGTGAAGGACAACCAGGGCAAGATCGGCGACGAGGCCCAGATGGCCATCGCCGTGAGCGCCTGGAAAAAGGGCCAGGGCGACCGCGCCCTCAAGCTGGCCGGCCGCTTCCTGGGCAAGCAGCAGGTGCCCAAGTACTCGGAGATGGCCCTCGACCTGGCCATGAACGTGTTCGTGGAGCGCAAGGACTGGAAGCGCATCTCCGACCTGGCGGCGCGCGCCAATGCGGCCTGGAAGCTTTCGCCCCGGCAGAAGGCCCAGTTCGAGACCGCCCGGGCCATGGCCCTGGAGAACCAGGGCGAGAGCGAAAAGGCGCTGCCCACGTGGACGCGCCTGGCCAGCGACCCGGCCACGGACCCGGCCACCCGCGCCCACGCCACGTACGTGCTGGCCAAGGACGCCGCGCGCAAACAGGACATGCACCGCCTCTTCGCCCTCTCGCAGGAGGCGCTGAGCCAGCTTTTGGCCACCGGAGGCGACAAGGACAAGATCAAGGACTGCCTGCTCATGGCCGTCACCGCCACCGAGCGTTCCGGCCGCTTCAATGAAACCCTCAAGTGGGGCCGCGAGTTCGACCGCATCATCCCGGAGAACGATCCGGACTGGGCGCCCATGCGCCTGCGCCTGGCGGACATCTACCGCCGGGGCAACCAGCTGGACGAGTGGAAGGGCCTGCTCACGGACATCGTGAAGAAGAAGCCCGGCACCGTGTACGCGCGCATGGCCACCCAATCGCTTGAGAGCAGCGCCCTGGACCAACGGCTCCAGAATTACCTGGCAAAGCCGTCACGCTAGCCGTTCCCTTCAGCAGCAAGGAGCCCGCCATGCCCATGCCCTATACCGAAAGCCACGACCGCCAGCCCGCCGTGGCCGGGCAGTTCTACACCACGGATGCGGCCCCGCTCATGGAAGAGGTGCGCGGCTACCTGGCCCAGGCCCAGCCCAAGAACGCGGCCCACACCATTCTGGCCATGGCCCCGCACGCGGGCTACTATTATTCCGGCATCATCGCGGGCGTCACCCTGGGGCAGGCCAATCTGGCCAAGACCGTGCTGCTGCTCGGTCCCAACCACACGGGCCTGGGCAAGCCCTTCGCCGTGTGGCCCGACGGCCGCTGGCTTTTCCCCGGCGGCTCGCTGGCCGTGGACGCGGAACTGGCAGCCTTCCTGTGCGAAAAAGAACCCCTGCTTGAGCCCGACACCCTGGCCCACCAGCGCGAGCATTCCCTGGAGGTCATGGTGCCCTTCCTTGCGGCGCTCGATCCCGACACGCGCATCGTGCCCATCTGCGTGTCGCACCCCAGCCTGGACACGCTCATGGGCGTGGGCAAGGCCATCGGGCGCGCCTTGCGGGGCTACGAGCGCCCGGTGAGCATGCTGGTGAGTTCGGACATGAGCCACTTCGTTCCGCACGAGGTGGCCAAGGAGCAGGACACCCAGGCCCTGGAGCCCGCCCTGCGCCTGGACCCCGTTCGCTTCTACGAGACCGTGCGCGGCGAAGGCATCAGCATGTGCGGGGTGCTGCCCATGACCGTGGGCATTGCGGCCGCGCTGGAGCTTGGCGCGCAGGAGAGCGAGATCACCGGCTACGCCACGAGCGGACAGATCAACGGCGAGATGCGCCGCGTAGTGGGCTACGCCGGGATGCTGGTGAGCTAAAAAGCCCGCGCCGAACAGTCTTACCAGGCGCGCACCATGCGGCCCGCCACGCGGCGGCGCTGGTCCTGCGGCGGCCGGCCCTCGTCCGCGCGCTCGCAGAAGATGGGAATGGCGCCGTTTTCGGTGGCGCGCAAATACCCCACGCACTCGATGACCCTTTCCCCCTGCTGGCCGCGCAGCACTCCGCGCAAAAAACGCCTCGGATCGCCCAAGTCCGCCCGGGGCGGTTGCACGCTCATACGCACGTGCAGGTTGCCGTCCTCCATGGCCAGTCCGGTCAGGCTCACGCGGTCGGCCAGATTGCCCTCCAGGGTGCCGTAGAGGGTGTCTCCACCGGGCTTCAGCACCAGGGTGGGCAGGGTGACGCCGTTCTCGGTCTCCAGCCGCCAGGCCCCGGACAGGCGTTGCAGCACGGCGGCGCGGTCTTCCGTCAGCGGAGGCTGCGGCTTGGGCGCAGCAGGCTGAGGAACCGGCAGTGAGGGCGTCACGACCACAGGCCCCATAGACGCCACCTGGGTCTTGCCCTGCTGCCCCTGCAAGGCCGCCTGCTTCTCCAGCTGCGCCTGGGCCAGCTTCTGGGCCTGCTCGGCCTTGGCCCGGGCGGCGGCCAACTCCGTGCGCTCCCTCTCAAGCTTCTTGCGCTCGGTCTCCAGGATGGCCAGCTGTTCCTTGAGACGCGCCTCCTGCGGGGCCTGGGCCTCCTTGAGCTTCAGGGCCTCGTCCTCGTCCAGCTGCTGGCGGCGGCGCACAAGCTCGGCCTTTTCCTTCTCCACCTGCTTCTTCTCGGCCTCAAGCCCGGCAAGGTAATCCTTAAGCCGCTGCTCCTGCAGGCGTTGCTGCTGGGCAGCCTGGGCGGCGCTCATCTGGCTGGCAGCCAAGGCGGCCTGCCCCTGGGGCTGGCCCCCGGCCAGGTAGAAATATCCGGCTATGGACGAGGATTCCCAGGGCACCTGCTTCTTGCCCGTCTCGTTCATGACGCCGATGCGCACGCGCTTGAACACTTCCTCGATGGGCACGCCGGGAGTGTTAATGTTCTCCAGCAGGTACTTGGTGTACAGGCCGTTCTGGCCGCTGCCGTCCGAGGCCACGGAATTGGGCGCCGTGGCGTAGGCCACCAGCGAGCCCGTGGGCGCGTCCATGCGCGCCAGGCCCTGGTCCACGGAGCGGAAGCCGCGCGTGAAGGGATTGTTGCGGCAGGCGTCCAGGATGACGATGTTGAGCTCGTTGCCCGCATCCTCCATCTTGCCCAGCACGCGGCCCGCGTCCACGCACTCGTACTTGGCGTCCGATTCGCTGCCCAGGCGCGCCCCGATGGGCACGAGGTAGTTCACTCCCTGCACCTGCAGGCCGTGTCCGGCATAGTAGAAGACACCCACCCCGCCGCGCTTGAGCTTGAGCCCGAAGTCGCGGATGGCGTCCTCCATGGCCCGCTGGCCCACATCGGTCTTGAGCTGCACGTCGAAGCCCAGGCGTTGCAGGGCGCGGGCCACGTCGCGGGCGTCGTTGGCGGGATTTTTCAAGGCCTTGTCGCCATAGGCGGAGTTGCCGATGACCAGGGCATAGCGGCCGCCGGAGTCGGCCAGGCCAGGCGCGGAAAACCAGGCGGTGAGCAAAAACAGCGCACAGAGCGCAGAAAAGAGTACTGGCATACGGCGCATTGCATCCCCCAGAAGAACCGTGCTGTCGCGTGCGGTTGTGCTTCAAACACCCATACGTGAGGCGCGTGGCCCTGGCAATTTCTGAATCCGCAGGCACTTGCCACGCGGCTGGACAGCCGCGCTCCCTGCAGGTAGGAACTTGATGCAGGATGCCAGACCCTTCCGGCCCCGGCAGGTCATGAAACCATTTGCAAGGACGGAGCCAAGCACGTGATCCTGAGTCGCCTTCGCCTGTGGTTCGCCCACAACCACGCCCCACGCTTCACCGGCCTTGAAATCCTCAAGTATATCGGACCTGGGCTCCTCGTCACCGTGGGCTTCATCGATCCCGGCAACTGGGCGGCCAATGTGGCGGCGGGCGCGGGCTTCGGCTATTCGCTCCTGTGGATGGTCACCCTGGCCACGCTCATGCTCATCGTGCTGCAGCACAATGCCGCGCACCTGGGCATCGCCACGGGCCTGTGCCTGTCCGAGGCGGCGGTGAAGCACATGCGCCCGGCGGTGGCGCGCCTGCTGCTGGGCTCGGCCATGCTGGCCGCCGTGGCCACGGCTCTGGCGGAACTTTTGGGTGCGGCCATCGCGCTCAACATGCTCTTCAAGCTGCCCATCTGGGCCGGAGCACTCTTGACCACGGCCTTCGTGGCCTGGATGCTCTACTCCAACTCCTACCGGCGCCTGGAAAAATTCATCATCGGCTTCGTGTCGCTCATCGGCATCTCCTTCATCTACGAGCTGACCCTGGTGGACATACCCTGGGGCGTGGCTGCGGCGGGCTGGTTCACGCCAAGCTTTCCGCCGGGTTCCATCCCCATCATCATGAGCGTGCTGGGCGCGGTGGTCATGCCGCACAACCTATTCCTGCACTCCGAGATCATCCAGAGCCGCCAGTGGAACCTGGAGAACAAGGAGGTCATCCGCCACCAGCTGCGCTTCGAGTTCGTGGACACCCTGCTCTCCATGCTGGTGGGCTGGGGCATCAACAGCGCCATGATCCTGGTGGCCGCAGCCACCTTCTACGCCCACGGCGTCAGCGTGGACGCGCTGGAGCAGGCCCAGGCCATGCTCCGGCCCATCCTGGGCAGCTCGGCCGCGCTGGTCTTCGCCCTGGCCCTGCTCATGGCGGGCCTGTCCTCCAGCGTCACCGCGGCCATGGCCGGGGGCAGCATCTTCGCCGGGCTGTTTTCCGAGCCCTTCGACATCAAGGACTCCCACAGCAGGCTGGGCGTGGGGCTGACCCTTTTCCCCGCCGCCCTGTGCATTTTGTTCATCAGTACGCCCTTCCAGGGCCTGGTCGTCTCCCAAATTCTGCTCAGCATGCAGCTGCCCTTCACGATTTTCCTGCAATTCCGGCTTACTGCCTCGCGTAGTGTCATGGGTGAATTTGTGAACACTTCCTGGCACAATTTCGTGCTTGGGGGTATAAGCCTGGTCGTTGTTGCGCTCAACCTGCTGCTGCTGTGGGACACCTTCTTCGGCTCTGGGGCGGGTTGATGACGCGACATGCCCATAAAGCCCTGAACACGAGGACCGGATGAGCGACAGCTTCCCCTACGAAATACAGGAATATACTGCGACCGGGCGCAAGAGCGTGGCCATCGAGGCCATCCGTGAGGTGCCGCTGACCATCTCCCTGAACGGCCGCGAGGTGGTGACGCTTCTGTGCACAGGCAAGTACCCGCGCCACTTGGCCGTGGGCTTCCTCAAGAGCGACGCGCTCATCACCGACCCTTCGCAGCTCCTCGACGTGGACATCAAGGACGAGGAGGCGCGCATCACGGCCAACGTCACCGTGAGCCACGACCCCTGGGCGGGCGGACGCACCATCCAGCGCTCCATAACGAGCGGCTGCGGCAAGGGCACCAACTTCGACCGCAACGTGGAGACCATCTCCAAGCGCCGCGTGGAGAGCAGCCTCAAGGTGACGCCCGCGCAGATCCTGGAGCTGGCGAACGAGCTCAAGCGCCGCAGCACGCTGTACGGCCGCACGCGCGGCTGCCACAACTCGTCCTTGTGCCGGCCGGACGAGATGCTGCTCTTCCGCGAGGACATCGGCCGTCACAACGCCATCGATATGATCGTGGGGGAGTGTTTCCTGGAAGGGATTCCAACCGAGGACAAGATGATCGTGTCCACCGGGCGGGTGGCCTCGGAGATCCTGCTCAAGACCGTGCGCATCGGCGTCTCGGTCATGGCCTCAACGGCCGTGGCCACCAGCTTCTCGGTGGAGTTGGCGCGCAAGATCGGCATGACGCTCATCGGCAACATCAAGGCCGACAGCTTCTGGGTCTACAACGACCCCGGCCGCATCATCCAGGGCTAGGCGCGCCCTAGCGGGCCAATTCCTTCAGCCAGTCCAGCACAAGGGCCTTGGCGGCCTCCGGCGTGTCCAGGTGGTCCGCGTCCACCACGACATAGCGGCTCAAGGGGTGCGCAGGGGCGCGCTCAAAGGCGTAGCCCGGACCGGGCCTGGAGAGCGGGTCGCGCGCGCCGGCCACCCACAGGATGGGCACCGGCGGCTTGAGCATGGCCGCGCTCCTGGGCATCACCGCCGGGCCTTCCGGGTCGTAGTAGCTCAGGTAGTCCGCGGCAGAGATGACCATCTCATACGTCTTGCCCATGTTCAGGTCGGTGAAATTCGCCCGGGCATCGCCCTTGCCCGCAGCCACAAGCTCCCTGGCCTTGACCACGCTCGCGGCGGAGACCTCCAGCTGGCGCCCGATGTCCGGCGTGTGCGCAGCAGCCAGGCAAAGCACCCCGGCCGCGCCGGGATAGCGCGCGGCATAGGCCAGGGCGGCGTTGCCCCCCAGGCTGTGCCCGCCCACAACCACCGCCGTGGCGCCCTTGGCCCGCAGTTCCTGCACCGCGCGGTCCACTTCGGCCAGGCCGGCAAGGAAGCTCGCATTGTACGCCCTGCGCTTGGACCAGGGCATTTCCGGCGTGCTCACCAGATAGCCCGCATCGCGCAGGGTGGACGCCAGCCCGCCGACATTCCTGTCCGGCGCGCCATACTTGCCGTGCAGCAGCACAACGCCAATCTTCCCGCCTTCGGCCTGGGACGGAACCGGGCACAGGCCCGCGAACAACAGCGCCGTGAACAGCATGACCAGGAGGCGAAGCTTCCTGCCAAACATGCGGAACTCCTTTGGCAACAGGTGGGGACGCCGGCCCGGCGCAGCCGCTACTTGGCGGGCTCCTGCTGGGCCAGGCCGCGCAGCCACTCGGCCACCAGGCGCGAGGCCTCACGCGGGACGCCCTGGTGGTCGGCCGGGACTTCTTCGTAACTGCTTTTGGGATGGCTGGGGGCCTTGGTGTACACATACATGCGCCCAAGGTGGACAAGGGGATCGCGCAGGCCCACGACCCACAAAAGCGGCACAGGCTCCTTGAGGGCCGCGGCGGAACGGGACATCACCGCCGCGCCGTCCGGGTCGTTGAAGCTCAGGTACACTTCCGCGGTGGTGGAAAGGTCGTAGTCCTTGTTCAGGTTGATGTCCGTGAACAGGGAACGCGTCTGGCCGCCCGCGCCGGTGATCAGCGAGCGGGCCTTGCGCACGTCGGGCAGGAAGACCTCGCGGTGGCGTTCAGGGTCGTGGGAGGGGGCCAGGGCGGCGATGGCGAAGACCCCGCCCCTGCTGGCCGCATAGCCCAGGGCCGCGTTTGCGCCCAGGCCGTGGCCCACCAGGGCCACCTGCGTACAGCCCGAGAGCCGCAGCTCCTCGGCCGCAAGACCGATCTCCACAAGGGCCTGCTGGTAGGTGGCGTCGAAGCCGCGCTTCCGCGACCAGGGCATCTCCGGGGTCAGCACGCTGAAGCCGACATTGCGCAGCACGCGCACCAGCTCGTTCAGATGCTTGTCCGCCCCGCCGTTCTTGTCGTGCAGCACCACGACGCCCAAACGCTCCGCCGCGCGGGCGGGTGCTGCAACGGCGCACAAGGCCAGGGCAAGAAGCATGGCGAGGGCGAGGACGGGCGGTCGCGGCATGGCCTCTCCGGCGGCTGGGGGGGAAGAGGCGTAAAACGCCTCATCATGGGAGGAATATACCCAGCCCGCAGCCCTTTGGCAACCCGTGGAAGAACCGAGGTATTAGGCCTTGCAGCGGGCCTCGAACTGGCGCAGACGGTCGGGATAGGGGGGGAAGCCGAAGAAGGCCGAGCCGGACACCAGCACGTCGGCCCCGGCGGCCACAAGCTCGGCGCAGTTGTCCAGGGTCACGCCGCCATCCACCTGGATGAGGGTCTCGGCCTTGGCCGCCACGATCATGGCCTTCAGCTCGCGCACCTTGTCCATGCAGAAGGGGATGAACTTCTGCCCGCCGAAGCCGGGGTTCACGCTCATGATGAGCACCATGGAAAGCTGGGGCAAAAGGTAGCGCACGGCAGAAAGCGGCGTAGCCGGATTGAGGGCCACGGCGGGCTTGCACCCGGCCTGGGCGATGGCCTGGCAGGTGCGTTCCAGATGATTGGTGGCCTCGGCGTGGACGCAGATGAGATCGGCCCCGGCCTTGGCGTACTCGTCGATGTAACGGCCCGGCTCGTCGATCATCAGGTGGCAATCAAAAAAGAGGTCGCTGGTCTTGCGCATGGCCGCGATGACCGGCGGCCCGAAGGTGATGTTGGGCACGAAGGAGCCGTCCATGACGTCGAGGTGCGCCCATTTGACACCGGCGGCCTTGAGCGCGGCCAGTTCATCGGCCAGGCGGGCGAAATCGGCGGAGAGCAGCGAGGGCGAAAGGATCATGTCGGGCTCCTTGGCGTATGCGCGGACTATTCGGCAGGCTATTCGGACTGCTCGCCCATGGCGAAGTCCACCTTGATCTTGAACAGCTTGCTGGCGGGCAGGTTCATGATCTCCACGCCCGTCTTCTCCGTGATCTCGGCCAGCACGGCCTCCACGGCCTCGCTTGAGGGCGCGATGAGCGCGAACCAGACGTTGAACTTGTGGTCGCGCAGGTAGTTGTGCGTCACGCCCTGGTGCTTGTTCACCTCGGCGATGAAGACATCCAGCTTGTCCTTTGGCACCTCGGCTCCGCAGAGGGTGCTCTTCCAGCCCAGCTCGCGCGAGCCGAAGTTGGCCCCCATGCGGCGGATGACGCCCTCGGCCTTGAGCCGACGCACACGGGCCAGCACCTCGGCCTCGGTGAGGCCCACGGCCTCGCCCACCACGGCGTAGGGGCGCGGGTCCACGGGAAAGCTCGACTGGATGATGTCCAGGATCTGTTTGTCGTAGGCGTCCATCAGCCCTCCTGCCCGCTCTTGGCCGCACGCAATTTCACCGGAGTATGGGAGCACAGGGGCTCCTCGCGCAGGTAGCCGCCGCGCATGGTGGCGGCACGCGCGCGGCAGCCGCCGCAGACCTTCTCGTATTCGCACACGCCGCACTTGCCCTCGTACACCTTGGGGTTGCGCAGGTTCAGGAACTGCTGGCTGGAACGCCAGATTTCCGGGAAGGGCGTCTGGCGCACGTCGCCGCAGTGGAGGTCCAGGTAGCCGCAGGGCTGCACGATGCCGGAATGCGAGATGAAGCAGAAGCCCACGCCGCCCAGGCAGCCGCGGCTCACGGCGTCGAGCCCGAAGGTCTCGAAGTTCACCGGAACGCCCTCCTCCTTGGCCCGCTGGCGCAGGATGCGGTGGTAGTGCGGGGCGCAGGTGGCCTTGAGCTGCATGTTGGTGGTCTTGCGGAAGTCGTAGAACCAGTTCAGCACTTCCTCGTACTCGCGGTCGCTGATGACCTGGGCGCCCAGCTCGGCCGCGCGGCCCGTGGGCACCAGGAGGAAGATGTGCCAGGCCGAGGCGCCAAGCTTCTCCGCCAGGTGAAAGATCTCCTTGAACTGGTGCAGGTTGTCCTTGGTCACCGTGGTATTGATCTGGAACTCCATGCCCACGGCCTTCAAGTGCTCGATGCCCTTCATGGAGGCCTCGAAGGCGCCCTTCACGCCACGGAACTCGTCGTGGGCCGCGGCGTTGGGCGCGTCGATGGAGATGGAGCAGCGCTCGATGCCGCAGTCCTTGATACGCTGGGCGTTCTCGGCGGTCAGCAGCGTGCCGTTGGGTGCCATGACGCAGCGCAGCCCCTTGGCTTTCGCGTAGGGGATGAGCTCGAAGATGTCGTGGCGCATGAAGGGCTCGCCGCCGGTGAAGATGATGATGGGGCTGCCCGTGGCCGGGAAGGTGTCGATGAGGGCCTTGGCCTCCTCGGTGGACAGCTCGCCCTCGTAGGGTTCGGGGTGCGCCTCGGCCCGGCAGTGCTTGCAGGCCAGGTTGCAGGAGCGCGTGACTTCCCAGGCGATGAGGCGCAAGGGGGGCATGCCGTCCACGCCTTCACCGATGGGATGCTCGCCGGGGTGCTTGCCCACGCTGCCCGGATGCCCACCACCCGGATGCCCACCACCAGGATGCCCGGGGCGCATGCCGCTGGGGGTGCCGCCAGGATGACCGCCGGGATGACCTTTCGAATGCTCGCTCATGTGTGCCTACTTGTTCAGCCAGCCGAGGACGTCCTCGGCGTGATACGTGAGGATGATGTCCGCGCCAGCGCGCTTGAAGCTTGTCATGGTCTCCATGACCATGCGCTCTTCGTCCACCCAGCCGTTGGCAGCCGCAGCCTTGACCATGCTGTACTCGCCGGAGACGTTGTACGCGGCGATGGGCGTGTCGAAGGTGTCGCGCAGCTGGCGGATGATGTCGAGATACGGCAGGCCGGGCTTGACCATGAGGATGTCCGCGCCCTCGTCCAGGTCGGCGGCCGCCTCGCGCAGAGCCTCGCGGCTGTTGGCCGGGTCCATCTGGTGGGTCTTGCGGTCGCCGAACTTGGGCGTGCTCTCCGCGGCCTCGCGGAAGGGGCCGTAAAAGGCCGAGGCGTACTTCACCGCGTAGCTCATGATGGGCGTGCTGGTGAAGCCGTTGTCGTCCAGGGTCTGGCGCAGGGCCAGGATGCGGCCGTCCATCATGTCCGAGGGCGCGACCATGTCCGCTCCCGCGCGCACGTGGGACAGGGCGGCCTTGGAGAGCAGCTCCAGGGTGGGATCGTTCAGGATCTCCCCGCCCTTCTGCACGATGCCGCAATGGCCGTGGGAGGTGTACTCGCACAGGCACACATCGGTGATGACCACGAGTTCGGGAAAACGGTCCTTCAGGCGGCGCACGGCCTCCTGGACGATGCCCTCGTCGGCGTAGGCCTGGGTGGCCAGCTCGTCCTTCTCTTTCGGAATGCCGAAGAGCAGCACGCTCTTAAGGCCGTTCTTCACGGCCGCGCCCACCTGTTTCTCCAGCTCCCTGAGGGAGAGCTGGAACTGGCCGGGCATGGAGCCGATGGGCTTCTTGAGGCCGGGGTCGTCGGTCTCGACCACGAAATAGGGCATGACGAGGTCCGCCGGGCGGATCTCGTTCTCGCGCACCAGGGCGCGCACGCCAGGGCTCATGCGCAGGCGGCGGCCGCGATAAAATTCGGAATCGAGCATGGCGCTGTCTCCTCGTATTCGACCGCGCGCCCGGCAGGGCCTGCTCGCGGCCGGAAACAGGCGGGGGCCCCCAGGGTGGAGGCCCCCGTCCGCGTGGCTAGTCTTTCTTGATCTCTTCGTCCGTCAGGTAGCAGGCGGGGTCCTGCGCCCAGATGTCGCCGTAGTAGGCCTCGGCGCGGGCGATCTCCAACAGAGCTTGGTTGGTGTTGACAACCTTGAACTGGGCGGCACTGGTAAC
>CAYUOW010000021.1:0-19186 GCA_964446455.1 uncultured Desulfocurvus sp. | reverse complement strand
GTTGCCGCCGCAGATGTTCAGGAAGCGGCAGGTGGCGCAACGGCCGCCCACGTGGGGCTTCTTGTCCTTCAGCTTGTGCAAGAGCTCGATGTTCGGATCGTCCCAAATCTCGGAGAAGGGACGCTCCAGCACGTTGCCGAACACATGCTGACGCCAGAACTGGTCGGCGTGGACCTTGCCGTCCCAGGAGATGCAGCCGATGCCGCGTCCGGTGCTGTTGCCCTCGTTCATCTGCAACAGCTCCATGACCTCGGCCGCGCGCTTGGGGTCTTCCTTCAGCAGGCGGTAGTACACCAGGGGGCCGTCGGCGTGGTTGTCCACGGTGAGGACTTCCTTGGGCCGGCCGGCGTCGAAGAGTGCGCGGGTCTCGTCCATGATCAGGTTGACCACCGCGCGGGTCTCGGCGTGGTCCAGGTCTTCCTTGATGAGCTCCGAGCCGCGGCCGGAGTACACCAGGTGGTAGAAGCAGATGCGCGGCACATCAAGCTGGCGCACGATCTCGAAGACCTTGGGCACTTCGCCCTGGTTGCGCTTGTTGATGGTGAAGCGAAGACCCACCTTGAGGCCCTCGGCCATGCAGTTCTCCACGCCCTGCAGCGCCTTCTTGAAGGAGCCGGGCACGGCGCGGAACTTGTCGTGGACCTCTTCGCCGCCGTCGATGGAGATGCCCACGTAGGACAGGCCGACCTGCTTGAGTTCGCGGGCCTTCTCCTTGGTGATGAGCGTGCCGTTGGTGCTGATGACCGCGCGCATGCCCTTGCTGGTGGCGTAGCTGGCCAGTTCCACCAGATCCTGGCGCACCAGCGGCTCGCCGCCGGAAAAGAGCATGACCGGGGCACCGTAGCCGGCCAGATCGTCGATGAGAACCTTGGCCTGGGCGGTATTGATGTCGTCGACGCCGTCAGGATCCACAGCCTTGGCATAGCAGTGCACGCACTTCAGGTTGCAGCGCTTGGTCATGTTCCAGACCACCACGGGCTTCTTGTCTTTCGAGAACTGCAGGAGGTGCGAAGGCAGCTTTCCGGACTCGCGGTTGTAGCGCAGGGCATCGGAAGCCTCGACGGCTCCGCAGTAAAGTTTGGATATGCCGATCATGAAAACCTCGTTCTTGAAAACGTTTGGTGTCGCGGAGCGGATTCGTACCACAAACGGGGCCGGGCGCAAAGCCGAAAAAAAGGGCGTCCGCAGACGCCCTAGATAGGAACAATTCCTGGCAAAGTAAACCGCTATTTTCCCGCCATGCCGTCCAGGCTCACTTCCACCCGGCGGTTGCGCTGGCGGTTGGCCGGGCTGGTGTTGGGCACCAGCGGGCGGCTCTTGCCATAGCCCACGGTGCGGATGGTTCCGGGGTCCACCCCGCCCTTCTCCGCCAGGTAGGCCTTCACCGAGGCCGCGCGGCGCTCGGAAAGTTTCTGATTGTACTCGTCGGTGCCCACGATGTCGCAATGCCCGGCCACGACCACCTTGCGGCCCCGCAAGGATTCGGACTTGAGGGCCTTGGCCAGCTCGTTCAGCAGGCCGAAGGATTCCTCGCGGATGCGCGCGGAGTCGAAGTCGAACTCCACCTTGAGCTTCAGGCTGTTGTTCGCGCCCTTGCCGTCGCCGTTCATGAGACCCGCTGCCATGCCGCGCGAATCCATGCCGCCTTGCCCGCCAGCCCCATATGCGCCACCGGCCCCATACCCGCCGCTGGCAAGGATGTTGCGGGTCATGGCCTGGGAGTTGTCGGCAAAGCCCAGCTCCTCGTCCGAGGGCGGTAGCCACGACTTGATGGGCACGGCCATGTCCGAGGCGATGGAGGCCACGGCCTCGGCGATGGGCGAATCGGACAGGCGCGTTTCGATGGTGAAGAGGATCCAGTCCTGGGTGCGCTTGGAGTTCACGCGCGCGCTCTGGTCCATGGACAGGAGCAGGTTGCCGTTCTGGGTCTCGTAGATGCGGATCTGCAGGGTGATGGCCGTGCTGTCCACGCTGCCGCCGGTGATGAGATAGGGGATGATGCCCACCACCACGAGATCGGCTCCGGCCCTGCGCGCCACGCTGATGGCCTGCTCGGGCCCGCGGTAGACCAGCTGCGGATCGTAGGCCAGGGTCTGGAACACGTCCAGCCCCGTCCAGGTCTGGTGGAAAAGCCTGCCCAGCTCCCGGCCCACAAGCATGTGGTTCTCCATCTTCTGGGCCACCCAGAAGGGATACATGAGCACCTGGGGCGAGTCGGACAGGCGGGTCTTGGGGCGCACGTTGACGGCCAGCCGGGATTTCTCAACCGGCGCGTCGCGATAGACCTTGGTCTGCTGGGTCACGCCGGGTTCCACATGGCCGCAGGCGGAAAGGGCCAGCAGGGCGAAGATCGCAAGGACGGTGGCGCAAAGGATTCGCTTCATGGGCAACTCTCGGTTGTAAAAGGCATTCTTCCCGCGCGCGACAAAACCTCGACGCTCGCGCGGGCCCTGCCGGGCATGAAGCAAGATGCGTACCGCGCACGTACCGCATGGGCAGACGCGGCCGGACCGGAAGCGGTTACTGCAAAAGACGGGTGGGGGCCGGAACCTGGCCCATGACACGCAGCAGCTGCTCGCGCGACTGCACCAGCCCCTTGCGCAGCTGCTGGCGGCGGCCGGGATCAAGGCGGCGGAATTCCGGCGTCTCGGCCAGGGCGGTCAGGCGGTCCATTTCCTCGTGCACGGCGCGGATGCGCGACTGAAGCTTGCGTTCCGGCGGGCACACGCGGCGTGCGGCCTCGGCCAGGGTACGCACCTCGCGGGCCAGGCGCAACAGACCGCCCGGGTTCTGCTCCTGCGCGGCGCGCCGGGCGGAGCACAAGGCCCGCCACTTGCGCTGGAGCCAGTGCAGAACGGCCCGCTCCTCGCCCATCAGCCCCCCTTCACCATGCCTTGCAAAAGACCGAGCACCGCCGCCAGCATCATCAGGATGGGCACCAGCACGGCGAACATGGCCGCGGAAATCTGCGTGCGGTGGGCGGCCTTCAGGCCCAAGATGGTGAGCACTATGCTCCACGCTCCGCCCACCAGGGGGCCGACGCCCGGAATGATGCCCACCAGCAGCGGCGCGGCGGAATAACAGAGCACGCGGAACGTGGCCTCGGCACCGGAGCCGCCGGAGCGCAGCATCTTGAGCAGCAGGTGAATGATGCCGGTCATGAGCATAAGCCGCAGCACAAGCAGCAGCGGGTAGACGAGGAACAGCAGCACCGGGGCCGCACCGGCCACGCCCAGGCCCATGTCCATGAGCTCGGAGCTGCCCAGATATTCCGCCGTGGCGCCGATGCCGGCCATGCCCCACAAGTACTGGCAGACCACCATGAACTCCGCCAGGAGGAGGTGGAAGGCCAGGGGCTTGGCCATGCCGCCGTGGGTGGGCATGGCGGCGAAAAAGGCCGCTGGAGCGGTGAGCAACATGCGGATGGTGGCCCACAGGCCGGGAAAGAAGCCATGGTTCGGCAGGTCCTCGAAGGGCACGGGCGAACCTGCGGCCTTCTCCGCCTGGGTCACGACCCAGGGCGCGGGCTGGCCGGAAGGATCAGACTGGCTGGCCTGGGCAGGCTGGCCGAACTGATTGGTCTGGTTCGGCAGCGGATCGCCGGAATCAAGGGGCTGTGCAGAGGGGTGCACGGCGCTGTCCGGGAGCGTCTCGCCCCCTTGTCCCTCCGGCGCAGCGGCGGGTGGCGTAGCCTGGGGGCCCTGCAGGCGCTTCCAGGCTTCCGTGGCCGCGGCGCGCTGGGCGGCCATGGGATCAGGCTGGCCCTCGCCGGGGAGGCCGTTTGCAGCGCCAGGCTGCGGGCCCGGCGCAACCGGAGCGTCTGCGGGCTCAAGGTCGTCCACCACGCGGAAGCGGAACTTGTGGGAACATTTGGGGCAAGTGGCCATCTGGGCGCGCGGGGGAACCTTCGATTCGTCCATCTCCCGGGCAAACCCGCACATGGGGCAAAGAATCCGCATCCGTGGTCCTTATGATAAGTGAGGGTTGGTGGAACTCTCGCAGTCTAGACGCATCAGTCCGCGGAATCAAGGGGCCGCGCTCGGAAGCGCCGCAGAACGCCGCACCCGGAACCCGTGCCCTCACCTGCCTTTTTCCGGGGGCAGCAGCAAGCCGCGCGGCAGCACGGCCCGGCGCGAACTTAAAAAATGACGCGGAACGCTGGGATATTCGGCGCTCAGGGCATGGCGCACCCGTCCATCCCCGGCCTCGTCGAACCCGGCAAGCTTGCGACGGATGTCCTCCTCGCTCTTGCCCAGACGGTTCAAGTGCTCAATTTCCACATCGAGCGCCAGGGCCTGCGGCCCGGCAAGGCCGGTGAGCCGCTCATGCACGGGATTCACGAAGCGCAGGCCGGGCGTGCGCCGGAACAGCCGCAGCTGGACGTCCGGCCAGAGGCCGAAACCGGTGAGCGCCCTGTCCGCCGAGGGATAAGGTGTGACCCTGGGAAAGTGCCAGCCCGCCACCACAAGGTCCGTGCACAGGAGCGGCAGGGCCGCCCAACCCTCGGCCGAAAGGCGCTCGTCGGCGTCCAGATACAGCACCCAGTCGCCGGAGCAGGCCGCCAGCATGGCGTTGCGCTGGGCCGAAAAATCATGCCCCAGGGGCCGTGCGGTCTGCCAGACCATGAAGCGTTCCGGCACCGTCACCGCAGGCAGGGAGGGCGCGTCCCACACCAGCACCAGCTCCTGCAGCCAGCCCGTACCCGGGGCGAAGAAGCCGGGCCGGTCCGGCTCCGTGGGCTAACGGTTCGCCGCGGCGTAAAGGCGCGGCACGCCGACCTTGGCCGGCTGGGCCAGCAGACGCGAGCGCGTGAGCAGCAGCTCCAGGTTCTTGAGCCCGGCCTTGCCCGTTGGCGTCAGCTCCGGGTTGGGCAGGACGAAGAGATCCTCCAGGTTCAGCCCGGCACGGTCCAGCAGCAAAAGAAGCGCCCAGGGCGAAGCGTCCAGGGCCAGCTGCGCGGAGCCGTCCTTCCGCCACCAGTCGAGCCGGCCCGCGGCCTTGAGGCGGCGCACCAGGGAGAGGTCCTGCTCGCAGACCAGCAGACGGTCTTCGGGCAGGGCCTTGGCCAGGGCCTCGGCAACCGCGCCGGAGCCAAGACCCAGGAGCACCAGCCGTTCCCTGCCGGAACGTCCGAAGGCGGCCAGGCAGCGGCCGGCCTGGCGGGCCACGGCGGCCACGACGGACGGGTCGGACGGGACGGGCAATTCCGCAGCCGCAGCGCCAGCGGCCTTGAAGTCAAAGGCCAGCACCTCCACGGCATAATCGAACAGCAGGCCCGTGTCCGTCATATACCCTTCTCCTTGCGCTCCAGCAGCTCCAGATACATTTCCCCCAGCCGCGCGGCCACATCCTGGGCTCGGTACAGCCGCGCGGCCTTGTCCCGCCCGGCCCGGCCCATGGCCCGCGCCTCGGCCGGATTCTCGAACAACCTGCGCGCGAAGGCGGCATAGTCCTCGGCCGTGGCGGCCACAAAGCCCGTCACGCCGTGCTCCACCAGCTCCAGCTGCGCGTTGTCGCGCTCGCCCATGCTGGGGTGCGTCAGCACGGGCAGGCCGCAGGCCATGGCCTCGGCGATGACCAGGCCAAAGCTTTCGCCCGTGTCGTTGGCGTGGGCCAGCACCGACAGCCCGCCGTAGAATGCCGCCAGTTCCGCATCGTTGGACAGGGGCGGCAGGAACTCCACGCAGCCCGAGAGTCCCTGCTCGCGCACAAAGGCCTCGGCCTCCGGTATGCCCCCCACGACGCGGCAGCGGAAGCCCGGCACATCGCGCGCCAGCAGGGGCAGGATGTCCAGGGCCAGGCGCGACCACTTGCCGGGGTCGGCGCGGGAGATGCGCCCCAGCACCGGCCCGGCCGGATGCGGCCCGTCGACCCGTCCGTCTGGCAGGGCGGCGGCGAAGAAATCCGTGTCCACGGGATTGTACAGCACCCCATACTTGGGCCACAGGGGCGCGATGCCCGTATGCCTGGCGTAGCGCTCGGCGCAGAAGCGGGAGACGAACAGGTGCGTGTCGATGACCTCGCCCGAGGGCGAGGGGTCGTGTCGACCGAAGACGTTGGTCTCCACCACCGCGACGGGGTTCCGGGCCGCGTAGTCGCGGATTGGTCGCATGAACTCCGGCTCGGGCCAGCCAGCGCGGTGCAGGTGGATGATCTGCGGCCGGAACGCGGCAAGGGCCTTGGCCAGCTCCATGCCGACATAGGTGGCGCTGCCGCCCGCGCGGATTTGGCCAGCCCTGGGGCCGTCCTCCGGGCTGTGCACCGCGGTCTCGAAACGCTCATGGTCCAGGTGCGCCAGAAAGAGCTGGGCCACCTTCTCCGTGCCGCCAAGGCCCAGGGACTTGAGCACGTGCAGCACGCGGATGCGGCCCTGGTCCGGCTTGTGCGTCGCGGCGCTCACTGCGCGCACTCCGCATCGGGCTGCGGCACGGCAAAGGGCACGGCCAGCATGGTCTCGATGTCCGCGAGCATCTTGGTGCGCAGGGTGTCGGCCGCGCCCCGGTCGGCCATGGCCATGTCCAGCTGGCGGGTGTGCACCAGGAGGTAGCCGAGGATGCGCAGCCGGTCCAGGATGAAGCCGTGGCGGCGGCTCTCGGCCTTGGCAAAGAGGTTGTCGCCGCGCAGCTTGGTCTGGAAGTCATAGCGCTCCAGCACTTCGCCGATGAGTTCGGCCCTGAGCACCCGCCGGTTCTCGTCCGCAGCGCCGCCGCTGAACTTGAAGCCCGCGTAGGAGTCGAAGTCGCCGTCGGTGAGCATGGACTCGATGGTGGTGAAGTGGAAGCCGAAGCGCGAGTTCAGGCAGGCGTAGCGCTTGGAGATCATGAACACGTTGCGTTCGTTGAAGCCACCGGCCGCGCCTTCGGCCAGTTCCGGATTCATGGTGGCCTGCAGGAAGATGTTCATCATGCCCGCGTTGCTCGCCGGAGGCGGCCCGGCCCAGGGCACGGCGCAGATGCCCGCCCATATGGCCAGCATGGGCGGGCTCACGATGTCGGCCAGATTTACGAAGCGTTCCGGCACCGGACGCGAGAAGCCGTCGTCCAGGTTCACCACCCACCACTGCATGGGCACCTTGCACACCAGCTGCTTGCTGGCCTGGCTGGCCAGGCCGCTCTTGGAGCCGAAGTCGAACATGTCGCGCACGCTCATCTCGTGCGCGTAGCGGGTGATGTCGTGATAGGTGGCGCAGGCCTCGGGCCGGAAGTTGTCACCCTCGGGGTCCGTCAGGTTCAGGGGCAGGATGAGCCGGGTCACCTCGCGCAGGCTTTCGAACACCGGGCTGCCCGCCATGACCGGCGCGGGCGCCTCGCCCTGCTCCAGCAGTTCTTCTACGCGGCCTGCGTAGATGCGCCTGCCCTGGGCGTCCACTGTGACGACCTCGCCCTCGGCGAAGCGCGTGGCGGCCTCGGGCACGTCGAACAGCGCGGGTACGCCGAATTCGCGCGCCACGTTGGCCAGATGCCCGGTGATGCCGCCCTGCTCCGTCACCAGGGCCGAGGCGCGGGAAAGCAGCGAGGCCCAGCGCGGCAGGGCCATGGGCGCAATCAGGACGCCGCCCTCTGGGAAGCGCAGGGCGTCGATCTCCTTGCGGGCCACGAACACCGGGCCCGCGCCAGCTCCGGCGCAGGCCGTGGTGCCCCCGGCGAAAAGTTCCGTCGCGCCCGCCACGGCCCGGCCCGAAGGCGCGGCGCCCGCATCCGGCGTCACCAGCTGCAAGGGGCGGCACTGCAGCAGGAGCACCTGCCCGGCCTGGTCCACGGCCCACTCGATGTCCTGGGGGCCGCCGTAGGCGTCTTCCAGCGTTCCGGCCAGGCGCGCCAGCTCCAGGGCCTGGGCGTCGGTGAGAGAGGGCGCCTCGGCCAGCTCCGGCTCCAGGGCCTCGCGGCGCAGGCCTTCGCCCTCGTCGGGCACGGTGCGCTCATATTTCTGCTTGATGCCGCGCTGGGCCAGGGCAAAGCCTGTGCCCTGGCGTTCGACCACGAAAAGGTCCGTGGGCGTGGTGCCGTCCACCACGGCCGTGGGCAGGCCCCACACGGAGTTGATGAAGATGGAGGCGTCGCGGGCGTCCAACGGATTGCGCGAGTACATGACCCCGCCCGCGCGGGCGTCCACCAGCTCCATGCAACCCACGCACATGGCCACGTCCTCGTCGCGGATGCCCCGGTTCAGGCGGTAGGTCATGGCGTGCAGGGTGTGCTTGCTGGCCACGATCTCCCTGTAGGCGTCGAGGAGGTTTTCCCTGGGCACGTTCAAAAGGCTCTTGAACTGCCCGGCAAAGGTGGTGCCGGCCGCATCCTCGCCCAGGGCGCTGCTGCGCAGCGACACGCGCACGGTGTCGCGGCCCGCTTCCGCGCAGAGCTTGGCGTAGGCCTGGGTGATGGCTTCCGCCAGTTCATCCGGTACCTGGGCCGCCATGATGCGCTGCTGGATCTCGGAGGAGACGCGGTAGCGCGCGGCGATGGACTCCGAGGTGTTCGAACCGGAGTCCTCGGGCAGGCTCTGCAACCGGGCGTTGATCTCGGCCTGCAGGTCGCCCGCTGCCATGAAGGCCTCGTACCCGGCGGCGGTGATGACGAAGCCCGCGGGCACAGGGAGCTTGAGGGAGGTGCGCATGTCGGCCAGGTTGGCCATCTTGCCGCCGGTCAGGTCCGCTGCGTGGCGGTCTATCTCCGAAAAATGCAGCACCAGGGGCGCGCCCTGGTGGGCGGAGCGGCGGTTCAGGATCTCGTCTATGCCCGCCTGGATGGCGGCCAAGCGGGAGAACAGCGTCTCGTACCGGCCGGGCTCGAGCTCGGTGAGGGCCCGCACCAGCTTGAACACGTTGACGCCCACGGCCGTGGCGCTTGCGCGCACGAAGCTCATGCCGAAGATGGTGGTTCCCTTGAGGGCTTCCTCAAGGTCGCTCATGATTTCCAGGGCCTTGTTGTTGGCTTCCAGCAGGCGCATGAAGGCCTGGGAGCGGGCCGCAAACAGGGCGCGCAGCTCCTCGTCGCTGGGCGCGGGCGAGCTTCCGGTGCCGGAAAGGGCCTGCATGATCCGGCTGAAGAACCCAGGTCGGTTGGCCATGGTTGACCAATCGCAGAAAAACCCAGCCGAGACAAGCGTCTCGGCCCACAATGCGGTGGACGGCTCCCTTGGACGGGCCGCAAGCCCTGCTGAGGGCAATCCCCTTGAAACCCCTTGCATATCCACGGTGCTGGGAGTATTGTTCAATGCTGGCCGGGGGCTCTGGCGCATGCCGGCACAGCCGCATCCCGTGCACACACGTCTCTACAAGGGTGATCCGCATGATCGAAAGCTCTGGCTACACGAAGCTGCGCATCAAGATGATCCTGACCACCCTCGGGTTTTCGCTTATCCCCCTGCTCATACTCGGCTTCACCATCTACCGCCAGTTCGAGGCCGCGCACACGGGCAAGGTCATCCAGCACCTGAGCCACCTGACGGAGAACAAGCGCCGCACCATCGACCTGTTCCTGAACGAGCGCCTGTCGCAGCTCATGGCCATCGCCTACACGCACAAGCTGCAGTACTTTACGGAGGACGGCACGCTGGAACGCGTGTTCACCCTCATGCAGGCGCGCAGCAAACACTACATCGACCTGGGCATCATCGACCAGAACGGCGACCACGTCGTGTACACCGGCCCGTACCAGGCCATCCGCACCGCGAACTACAAGGACCAGGAGTGGTTCCACCAGGTGCAGGCCAAGGGCTTCTACATCAGCGACGTCTTCATGGGCCTGCGCAACTACCCGCACATCATCATCGCCGTAAGCCGACGCGACGGCGACAAGACCTGGATTCTGCGCGCCACCATCGACTCGGACATCTTCGACTCCCTGGTGCAAAGCGACCAGCTGGGCGCCAACGGCGACGCCTTCCTGCTCAATGCCGACAACGTGCTGCAGTCCAAGCCGCGCTTCGGGCCCAAGCTTCTGGCCCGCATGGATCTGGGTTCCTACGCGCGCTTCCCCGGTGTGCGCACCGAGACCATCGCCGTGGACGGCAAGCCCTACATCTTCGGCCTCACCTGGCTGGACAACAAGAACTGGCTCCTGGCCATCCGCGACGATCCCTCCGAGGAGCTGATGCCCCTGGCGCACACGCGCTCCCTGGTCTGGATCATCCTGGCCGGCGGCTTCCTGCTCATCGCGGGCGGCACCATCCTCACCAGCAACACCATCCTGGCCCAGCTGGTGCGCTCCGAGCGGGAAAAGGCCTCGCTGAACGCGAGCCTCACCCAGTCGAGCAAGATGGCCTCCCTTGGCAAGATGGCCGCGGGCGTCGCCCACGAGATCAACAATCCTTTGGCCATCATCAAGGAAAAGGCCGGCTGGATGCGTGACCTGCTGGGCGAGGAGGACATCAAGGCCAGCCCGAACTTCAAGGAGTTCGAGGACGCCATCGCCAAGATCGAGTACCACGTGACCAGGGCCAAGGACGTGACCCACCGGCTGCTCGGCTTCGCCCGCCGCATGGATCCCATCCATGAGGACGTGAACATCAACGAGGTCATCAGCCAGACCATCACCTTCCTGCAAAACGAGGCCCGGTACCGCGCCATCGAGATCCACACCGGCTTCCAGAAGGACCTGCCCTTCGTGGCCAGCGACTCGGCCCAGCTGCAGCAGGTGTTCCTGAACATCATCGACAACGCCATCGACGCCATCGGCAAGGACGGAAACATCCACATCCGCACCATGGCCGTGCACGACCCGAACGAGGTCATCATCACCATCAAGGACTCCGGCCCCGGCATCCCCAAGGAAAAGCTGGACAAGATCTTCGACCCGTTCTTCACCACCAAGAAGGTGGGCGAGGGCACGGGCCTTGGCCTCACCATCAGCTTCAGCATCATCCAGAAGCTTGGCGGGCGCATCAAGGTGGAGAGCGAGGAAGGCCACGGAGCCACCTTCATCATCAGCCTGCCGCTGGACAAAGACTAGCCCGGGACTAGCCCGGCCGCGGCAGACAAGGAGCGCCAATGGACATCAACATCCTTCTGGTGGACGACGAGGCCGACTTCGTCGAGACCATGACCAAGCGCTTCCGCATCCGCAAAATGCCCGTCACCTCCGCAGGCAGCGGGTTGGAAGCCTTGAAGCTCGTGGAAGAGCAGGACTTCGACGTGGTGATCCTGGACGTGCGCATGCCCGGCATGGACGGCCTGGAGGTTCTGCGGCAAATCCGCGCCAAGCGCCCGCTCACGGAGGTCATCATGCTCACCGGCCACGCCTCCCTCGACGCGGGCATGCAGGGCATGAGCCTGGGCGCGTACGACTACGTCCTCAAACCGGCGGACTTTGACGAGCTGCTGGACAAGGTGCGCCGCGCGGCCGAGCGCAAGGCCCTCAATGTCAGCGCCCAGGCCAGAGGCTAACCACCCGGGCGGAACCCGGGAGCTGCTCTCCAAGGCGACCGGCGCGCGGGTGTGGAGGGAGCACCGCCTGGTGCTCTGGCTGCACTTCCTGCTGCCGCCGCTGCTGGCCGCCCTGGTGGTGGCCGCCACCTTCGCCAGCCCGCCCCTGGCGGCCTTTTTGGCCGGGGCCGTGCTTGTGCTGGCCGCCTGCTCCGCCCGCGGACTCATGTCCAGCCTGTCCGCAGCCGAGGAAGCCAAGAACTCCCTGAACGCCCAGCTCATCCAGAGCCAGAAGCTGGCCGCCGTGGGCGAACTCTCCGCCGGCATCGCGCACGAGATCAACAACCCCATCGCCATCATCGCCCAGGAAACGGAATGGGCCACGCACCTGCTTGCCGAGGCGGAAAAACAATCCGGCGCGGACTTCGCCGAGGTGCGCGACTCCCTGCGGGAAATCCGTTCCCAGGTGGACCGCTGCAAGAACATCACCCACAAGCTGCTGGACTTCGCCCGCAAGCGCGAGCCCGTGCTGCAGGAGGTGGACGTGGCGCGCCTGGTGGACGACATGGCGCGGCTGGTGGACAAGGAAGCCTCATACAAGAACGTCACGCTCACGCGGAACCTGCCCGAGGACCTGCCCCGCCTGCGCACCGACGCGCCGCTCCTGCGCCAGGTGGTGCTGAACCTCATGACCAACGCCCTGCACGCCGTGGACAAGGGCGGGACCATCACCGTCACCGCCCAGGCCGACGGGGATTTCATGGACATCCTGGTGAGCGACAACGGGCACGGCATTCCGCCGGAGAACATGGACAAGATCTTCAACCCCTTCTTCACCACCAAGCCACCGGGCCAGGGCACGGGCCTGGGGCTTTCCCTGTGCCACAACCTGGTGCAGGGCATGGGCGGCACCATCCTGGTGCAAAGCGCCGTGGGCCAGGGCACCACCTTCACCGTGCGCCTGCCGCGCCTGCTCTCCGGCCCGGCAACGGGCTATCCGCTGGGCCACCCCCTGGGCAATCTGTAGGAGCCGCAGTGATCCGTATCGCCTCACACGACGGCCAGCGCCTGGAGCTTGAGCCCGACGGCCGCCTCACCCTGGCCCAGGCCATTTTCCTGGCCCCCACCGGCGGCGCGGGGCTGTGGGACGGCGTGCCCCTGTGCGCGGGCCTGGGCAAGTGCGGCCTGTGCCGCGTGCGCTATGTTTCCGCTCCTCCGGAAGCCACGGCAGATGAGGCACGCCGCCTTGGGCAAACCGCTCTGGACCAGGGCTGGCGGCTCTCCTGCCTGCACCCGGCGGAAGCGTGCGACATTGAACTGCCCGAGCCCAAGCGTTCCGGCCGCCCGCGCGAGCGCAAAGCAGGCGCAGCGGCCACCGGCACCCTGGACCTGGCCGTGGACCTGGGCACCACCAGCATCCATTGGGCAGCCCTGGCGGGCGAGACGGTGCTCTCCTCCGGTCAGGAACTGAACCCGCAGATGGGCCTGGGCAGCGAGGTCATGTCGCGCCTGGGCTTTGCCGCGCGGCCCGACGGCGGCGAAATCTTGCAGCGCCTGGCGCTGGACCGCCTGCGCGGACTGGTGCGAAACGCGAAGCAAGCGGCCGGCCGACCCGTTTCGCGCTTGTGCGTGGCGGGCAACAGCGCCATGACCTACCTTTTGCTCGGCCTGCCCGCTGGCGGCCTGTCCCGCGCGCCCTACCGCCTGGACTATGCAGGGGGCGACGACAGAAGCATCGCCCCGGACCTGCCCCCCGCACGCATCCCGCCGCTCCTGGCCCCCTTTGTGGGCGGCGACCTGAGCGCCGGGCTGGCTGCCGTGACCTTTGCCCCGGAGCGGCCGCAGTATCCGTTCCTCCTGGCCGATCTGGGCACCAACGGCGAGTTCGTACTGGCCCTGTCGCCCTCGGAATACCTGCTGGCCAGCGTGCCCATGGGCCCGGCCCTGGAAGGGGTCGGCTTGCGCCATGGCCGCGCGGCCGCGCCCGGGGCCGTGCGCGCCTTCGCCCTCACCCCGGCGGGGCTCAAGCCCGAATATGTGGAACGCCCGCCTCTCCCGGGCGAGGATCCTGGCATCACCGGGGTGGGCTACCTGTCCCTTGCCGCCGCCCTCCTGCGCGCCGGGGTGCTGGACGAGTCGGGCCGCTTCATGGTACCCGCCACGCCCCTGGGGCAGCGGCTGGCCAAGGGCCTGGCCGAGGTTAGCGGCGAGGCCACCCTCGACCTCGGTTCCGGCCTCTCCCTGCCCGCTTCGGACGTGGAGGAGCTGGTGAAGGTCAAGGCAGCCTTCAACCTGGCCCTTTCGCGCCTGCTGGCCGAGGCCGCCCTGCCCGCCTCGGCCCTGGCGGCCGTGCATCTGGCCGGAGCCATGGGCGAGCACGTGTCCGCCCGCGACCTCGCGAGCCTGGGCTTTTTGCCGGAAGCGCTGGCAGGCTTGCTGCTGCGCGCCGGAAACACGTCCCTCAAGGGCGCGCAACTGTTGCTGAACTCTCCCGAAGCCTGGGACTGGGTCCGCGCGCTTCCGGCCAAGTGCCGGGCGCTTGATCTGGCCTCGGACCCCGGTTTCGGTTCCCTGTATGTTGAAAGGATGGTGCTGCGCCATGTCGCCTGAACAACTTTTTCCGCGCCCCAGCCGGGAGTTTCTGACCCTGCTGGCGGGCCTGCCCAAGCACCTGGACGCGGCCATGCCTCTGCGCCGCCAGCACCGCCGCGAACTCCCCGGCGACATCCGCCATCTGTCGCACCTGCTCACCGACGAGCGGGGCGACCTGCGGCGCGACTATCTGGCCGACCCGGCGGCGCTGTCCGCCTACATGCGCTACTTCCTGCCCTGGAACATCTACCGCCTAGGCATCCTCTTCGCCGGGCTGGCCCTTGATCCGGGCGGCGACACGCCCGACAACGCGGCAACCATCATCGACCTGGGCACCGGGCCGCTCACCGCGCCGCTGGCCCTGTGGATGAGCCGCCCGCACCTGCGCAAGCGCCCGCTGACCTTCATCTGCGTGGACCGCGCGCCCAAGCCCATGCGCCTGGGGCTCGACACGCTGAACAGCCTGGCCGCGTCCCAGGGGGGCATCGCGCCGTGGAAAATTACCCTGGTGAAGGGCCCGCTGGACGCCCGCCTGCGCGAAAAGGCGGACCTCATCATCATGGCCAATGCCCTGAATGAGGTGCTGCACCGCGGCGAGAGCGAAGACCTGCTGGAAACCGCCGAGGCCCTGGCCTGGCACCTCGCCGGCATGCTGACGCCCACGGGCGCCCTGTGCGTGGTGGAGCCCGGCGTGCGCCCCTCGGCGCATCTCATGGCCGCGCTGCGGCGCGGGTTCCTGCACCAGGGGCTGAAGCCCCTGGCCCCCTGCCCGCACACCGAACCCTGCCCCATGAGCGGCCGGGGCTACACGGCCTGGTGCCACTTCAATTTCGACGCCGAGGCCGCGCCCGGCTGGCTCAAGAAGCTCTCGGACGACGCCCGGCTGGCCAAGGACAACGTGAGCCTGAGCTTCCTCAATTTCTCAGCCAAGGGCCGCAGGCTCGATGCGCCGGAGGGAAAATCCCTGGTGCGCGCCGTGTCCGGCCCCTTCGAGCTGCCCGCGCCCGTCACCGCCCAGGGCGGCATGGCTCCGCACCGCTTCGGGCAGTATGCCTGCTCCGACCGCGGTCTGACGCTCTTGAGCCTGCCCAGGAAGCACCTGGTGCCCCTGCCCGGCGCGCTCATCGAGGCCAGTTGGCCCGACTTCCCGGAAACCGACGCCAAGTCCGGCGCGCTGGTGCTGCCCATGGGCGGCGACGCGCTGCTCCCGGCCATGAAGCCTGTGGCCCCGGCTGAAAGAACGCCCGGCAAGCCCGCTCAGGGCAAAGCGGCCCCGCCAAAGCGCGACAGGGACGCCGACGCCGCCAAATCGGGCAGGCCAGACAGATCAGACAGGCCCGCAAGATCCGCCAAGCCTGACAGAACCGACCGGACGGACGACTCCCCGGCCCGCGCACCAAAGGCCCCGCGCCCCCAGCGCGCGGAAAAGCCCGCGCATGAGCCCCTGACCGTGGACAGCATCATCGCGGCCGAGGAGCCCAAGGCCCCGCGCAGGCCCAAGCTGCCCTCGGAGCGCCCGGCCGACGCGCCCCGCAGGGGCAAGGGCAAGTCCACCGGCAAGCCCGGCTCCAAGGCTGCCGGCAAGGGCAAGCCCGCCGGAAAATCCGGCGACAAGCCCCATGCCTCCCGCGCCGAGCGCAAGGCCGCGGGCCAGTCCGGCGCCACGAAGCCCGGCAAGCCCAAGGGCAAGGCCTAGGAGCAGGCACCCGTGCGCGTCGAGGATCTGGGACTCATCTCCTACCGCGAGGCCGAGGCCCTGCAACTGGCCACCCTGGCCGAGGTGCAGCAAGGCGGCGAGGAAGTGCTCTACCTGTTGGAGCACCCCAAGGTCATCACCCTGGGCAGGCAAGGCGGGGGCGAGAATCTGCACGTGGGCCGCGCCTACCTGGAGGGCCAGGGCATCGAGCTGGCCCAGACCCTGCGCGGCGGAAACATCACCTGCCACTTCCCCGGCCAGCTGGTGGCCTACCCCATCTTCCGGGTGGAGAAGCGGCCCGGCGGCATCCGCCAGTTCTTCTTCGACATGGAGGAGGCGGTGATCCGCACCTGCGCCGCCTACGGCATCGACGTGACCCGGCGCGAGGGCTTCCCCGGCGTGTGGACCAGTGCTGACGCCTCGGCTGGCAAGATCTGCTCCATGGGCATCGGCGTGAAGCGCTTCGTCACCTACCACGGCCTGGCCCTGAACGTGGGCCACGACGTGAGCCTCTTCGACCTCATCACCCTGTGCGGCATTGGCGGGGCCAAGGCCACCTCCATGAGTGCGGAGGCCGGCCGACCTGCGGCGTGCCCCATTGAAGTAAAGGAAGTGAAGGATGTCCTTGCCAGAGAATTCCGCGCCCGTTTTGCGCATTCCGCCCTGGCTGCGGGTGAAGCTGCCCAGTAGCAAAGACTTCGCCTGCACCAGTACGCTTCTGGGCGACCTGAAGCTGAACACCGTGTGCCAGAGCGCCCGCTGCCCCAACAAGTGGGAGTGCTTCTCCAGCAGCGTGGCCACGTTCCTGATTCTTGGCCGCGAGTGCACGCGCAACTGCGCCTTCTGCAACATCAGCCCCGGGGCGCAGCTGCCGCCGGACGCCGACGAGCCGCGCCGCGTGGCCGAGGGCGCGGCGCGCCTGGGCCTCAAGCACATCGTCATCACGTCCGTCACGCGCGACGACCTGCCCGACGGCGGGGCCGAACACTTTGCCGAGACCATCCGCCAAGTGAAGGGCCGCCTGCCCGGCTGCACCGTTGAGGTGCTCATCCCGGATTTCCAGGGCGACGAGGCCGCACTGATGACTGTTCTCGCCGCAGGGCCGGACGTGCTGAACCACAACGTGGAGACCGTGCCGCGCCTGTACCCGGACATCCGCCCCCAGGCGGACTATGCCCAAAGCATTGAGCTCTTGCGCCGCACGGCGGCCGATTCCCGGGGCATCCCGGCCAAGAGCGGGCTCATGGTGGGCCTGGGCGAGACGGACGAAGAGCTGCGGGCGGTCATCCGCGACATGTACGCTGCGGGCTGCTCCATGATCACAGTCGGCCAGTACATGCGGCCCTCGCGCCTGCACCCGGCCGTGCAGCGCTACATGCCGCCGGAGGACTTCGACGCCCTCGCCGAGTTCGGCCGCAGCCTCGGCGTGGCGAAAATGTTCTGCGCGCCGCTGGTGCGCAGCAGCTATCACGCCGCAGAGCTTGCCGCCCGTCCGCAGGGGTAATATCCTCCAACTTGGAAGGAATTCTTCCAAGGAAAATCATTGGGATATTTCTGGACAACGGCACCATTAGCACTTAAATTGTGAAACATGGCACAAGGTCATGATTTCCTTGAACGCCATCCCTCACATTTTCACCACAGGAGGACACCGTGAGCAGACTTTGGAAGGGCCTCATCCCTGTCCTGGCCGCCCTGGCGGTCTGGGCCATTCCCACCCCGCAGGGCCTGGAGCCCTACGCCTGGCAATATTTCTCGATCTTCGTGGGTGTTGTGGTGGCGCTCATCCTGGAGCCCATTCCGGCTGCTGCCGTGGGCCTGGTGGGTGTGGTGCTCTGCGCCGCGCTGATGCTGGTGCCCGCCCCGCCTGAACCCAAGCCCGCGGCTCCCAAGGCCGACGCGGCCAAGCCCGCGGATGCGCCCAAGCCGCCCGACGGAGCGAAGGCCCCGGAAGGCGCCAAGCCCGCCGAGGCCAAGGCGGACGCTGCGAAGCCCGCCGACGCCACCAAGGCGGCTCCCGCTGCTGCCGCCAAGGTGGAGGCACCCAAGGCCGCCGCTCCGGCTGCGGCTGCTCCGGCCAAGCCCGAAGCGGCCAAGCCTGAGCCTGCCAAGATGGACGCGGCCAAGCCCACGGACAACGCCACGGCCAAGCCCGATGCCGCGAAGTCTGACGCCAAGCCGGCCGACAAGCCCGCCGTGAAGAAGCCCAAGCCCGCCGACGAAATCAAGTGGGCCCTGGCCGGCTTCTCCAACAGCACCGTGTGGCTCATCTTCATCGCCTTCATGTTCGCCCTGGGCTATGAAAAGACCGGCCTGGGCAAGCGCATTTCGCTGGTGCTCATCAAGAAGCTGGGCAAGCGCACCCTGGGCCTGGGCTACGCCGTGGCCCTGGCCGACCTGGCGCTGGCCCCGTTCATGCCCTCGAACACCGCGCGCAGCGGCGGCACCATCTTCCCCATCATCAAGAACATCCCGGCGCTGTACGGCTCCACCCCGGACAACGAGCCGCGCAAGATCGGCGGCTACCTCATGTGGGTGGCGCTGGCCACCACCTGCGTCACCAGCACCATGTTCCTCACCGGCCTGGCGCCCAACCTGCTGGCCCTCTCCCTTGTGGAGAAGACCGTGGGCATCAAGTTCGCGTGGATGGAGTGGTTCATGTCCTTCGCGCCCGTGGGCATCGGCCTGTTCCTGGCCGTGCCCTGGCTGACCTACGTGCTCTACCCGCCCACCCAGAAGGTCTCCGAGGACGCGCCCATCTGGGCCGCCAGCGAGCTGGTCAAGCTTGGGCCCATCACCCGCAAGGAACTGACCATGGCCGGACTGGCCGTGCTGGCCCTGCTGGGCTGGATCTTCGCGGGCGACTACCTGGACGCCACCCTTGTGGCCCTGCTGGCCCTCACGCTCATGATCCTCACCGGGGTCATCAGCTGGGACGACCTCTTGGGGCATAAGCAGGCCTGGAACGTGCTGTTCTGGTTCGCCACCCTGGTGACGCTGGCCGACGGCCTGGCCAAGGTGGGCTTCCTGAAGTGGTTCGCCACCACCGCCGCGGCGGGCATGGTGGGCTACTCGCCCAACACGGTCATTGTGCTTCTGGTGGTGCTGTTCTTCGTGGTGCACTACCTGTTCGCCAGCCTGACGGCCCACGTGACGGCGCTGCTGCCGGTGTTCCTGACCACGGCGGCGGCCATTCCGGGCGTGAACATGCGCACCCTGGCGCTGCTTCTGTGCCTCAGCCTGGGCCTCATGGGCATCATCACCCCGTACGCCACGGGCCCGAGCCCGATCTACTACGGCTCCGGCTATGTGGGACGGAAGGACTTCTGGCTGCAGGGCTTCATCTTCGGGGCCATCTTCCTGGCCGCGCTGGTGTTCCTTGGCATCCCGTACCTGATGAGCATGGGCGGCTAGGCCGACAACCCGTAAACGACTAGGCAAAACAAAGCCCCCCGGTGCGAAAGCGCTGGGGGGCTTTGTGATTAGAGGTCTCTCACTTAGTGGCTCTCACAATGAGCAGGGTTCGTGCCTTGTCT
>CAYUOW010000020.1:6347-36383 GCA_964446455.1 uncultured Desulfocurvus sp. | reverse complement strand
GCCAGAACCTGCTCGGCAAGCGCGTCGACTACTCCGGCCGTTCGGTCATCGTCGTGGGCCCGAACCTGAAGCTGCACCAGTGCGGCCTGCCCAAGAAGATGGCCCTCGAGCTGTTCAAGCCCTTCATCTATTCCGAGCTTGAGAAGCGCGAGATCGCCACCACCATCAAGAGCGCCAAGAAGATGGTGGAGCGCGAGGATCTGGTTGTGTGGGACATCCTGGAAGACGTGGTGCGCGAGTACCCCATCCTTCTGAACCGCGCCCCGACCCTGCACAGGCTCGGCATCCAGGCCTTCGAACCGCTCCTGGTCGAAGGCAAGGCCATCCAGCTGCACCCCCTCGTCTGCGCCGCGTACAACGCGGACTTCGACGGTGACCAGATGGCTGTCCACGTGCCGCTCTCCGTTGAGGCGCAGATCGAATGCCGCGTGCTCATGATGAGCTCGAACAACATTCTCTCTCCCGCCAACGGAAGCCCGGTCATCAACCCCAGCCAGGACATCGTCCTTGGCCTGTACTACCTGACCACCGCGCGCTCCTTTGAAAAGGGCGAGGGCATGATCTTCACCGAGGCCTGGGAAGTCATCGCCGCGCACCACTCCGGGCACCTGGGGCTGCATGCCCGCATCAAGTGCCGCGTTCGTGGCGTGCTGACCGAGACCACCTGCGGCCGCATCATCGCCGGCGAGCTCCTGCCCGAGAAACTGGGCTTCGAGAACGTCAACCTGGTGCTGAACAAGAAGAACATCGGCCGCCTGGTCACCATGGCCTACCGCACCGCGGGCACCAAGGCCACGGTCATCCTGTGCGACAAGCTGAAGAGCCTGGGCTACGAGTACGCCACCCGCGCCGGCATCACCATCGGCGTGAAGGACCTGAAGATCCCGGACAAGAAGCCCGCGCTCATCGCCAGCGCCCAGCAGGAAGTCGAGGACATTGAAGGACAGTACCGCGAGGGTATCATCACCCGCACGGAAAAGTACAACAAGGTCGTCGACGTGTGGACCAAGACCACCAACGAGGTTTCCCTTCAGATGATGGAGGAGATCTCGCGCGACACGGTCATCGACGCCAAGACGGGCGAGGCCGAGGTCAACGCGAGCTTCAACCCCATCTACATGATGGCCACCTCCGGCGCCCGAGGCAACCAGGACCAGATGCGCCAGCTGGCCGGCATGCGCGGCCTGATGGCCAAGCCCTCCGGTGAAATCATCGAAACGCCCATCACCGCGAGCTTCCGCGAGGGCCTTTCGGTTCTGCAGTACTTCAACTCCACCCACGGTGCTCGTAAGGGTCTCGCGGACACGGCGCTCAAGACCGCCAACTCCGGTTACCTTACCCGCCGCCTGGTGGACGTCGTCCAGGACGTGACGGTCTCCGAGATCGATTGCGGCACCGTGGACGGCCTGGAGCTGACCCACTACATCAAGGACGGCGAGATCAAGCAGCGCCTGGCCGAGCGCGTCCTTGGCCGCACCACCATGTTCCCCGTGTTCGACGAGGACACCGGCGAACTCATCGTGGAAGGCAACACGCTGATCGACGAGGCCATTGCCGAAAAGATCGACCAGTCCGGCATCGGCTCCATCACCATCCGTTCCGGCCTGACCTGCAAGAGCCCTATCGGCGTGTGCGCGGCCTGCTACGGACGCGACCTGGCGCGCGGGCACATCGTCAACGTGGGCGAGACCGTCGGCATCATCGCGGCGCAGTCCATCGGCGAGCCCGGCACCCAGCTGACCATGCGTACCTTCCACATCGGTGGTACGGCGTCGCGTGAAATCGAGCAGTCCAGCGTCGAAGCCCAGCACAACGGCCGCATCGTGTTCTCGCGCATGAGAAACGTCACCAACTCCGAAGGCCAGACCATGGTCCTCGGCAAGAGCTGCCAGGTGGGCGTGGTGGACGAACAGGGCCGCGAGCGCGAGAAGTACACCCTGCCTTCCGGCGCGCGCCTGCTCGTCACCGAGGGCCAGGAAATCCGCAAGGGCCAGCAGATCGCCGAATGGGACCCGTTCAACGAGCCGTTCATCGCGGACGTCAACGGTATCGTCCACTTCCGCGACATCATCGAAGGCAAGACGTACCAGGAACGCGTTGACGACATGACGCAGCGCGCCACCTACACCATCATCGAGTACCGCACCACCAACTTCAAGCCCATGCTCTCCATCACGGACGAGAAGGGCAATGTGGTGCCCCGTCCGGGCAGCGCGCTCAAGGCGGAGTTCCCCATGCCCGTGGGCGCCATCCTGATGATCAAGGACGGCGACGAGATCAAGGCCGGCGACATCGTCGCCCGCCGCCCGCGCGAATCCTCGAAGACCAAGGACATCGTCGGCGGTCTGCCGCGCGTTGCCGAGCTCTTTGAAGTGCGCAAGCCCAAGGACCAGGCCGTGGTGTCCGAAATCGACGGCACCGTGACCTTCGGCTCCGAGAGCAAGGGCAAGCGCAAGATCATCGTCGTGCCGGAAACCGGCGAGAGCAAGGAATACCTGATTCCCAAGGGCAAGCACATCACCGTTCAGGAAGGCGACTTCGTGGAGGCGGGCGACCTGCTCACGGAAGGCTATCCCGAGCTGCACGACATCCTGAAGATCAAGGGCGAGAAGCACCTTGCCCGCTACCTGGTGGAAGAGATCCAGAACGTCTACCGCGTCCAGAGCGTTAACATCAACGACAAGCACATCGAGATCATCGTCCGCCAGATGCTCAAGAAGGTCAGCATCATCGACCCGGGCGACACCACCTTCCTCATCGGCGAGCAGGTGGACAAGGTCCGGTTCATGGAAGAGAACAGGGAAGTTGTGGGCAAGGGCGGCGCGCCGGCCACGGCCGAAACGCTGGTTCTGGGCATCACCCAGGCCTCCTTGTCGACGGATTCCTTCATCTCGGCGGCCTCCTTCCAGGAGACCACCAAGGTCCTCACCGAGGCCTCGCTGTCGGGCAAGTCCGACTCCCTGCGCGGCCTGAAGGAAAACGTCATCGTGGGCCGTCTCATTCCCGCCGGCACGGGCTATCGCCAGTACGCCGACGCGGAGATTTCCGTGCCCGATCAGCCGGAGCGTCCGGACAAGTTTTTGGAGGATCTTGAAGATGATCCTCTGCTTATTGAACCTATTTAACCAACCGCCTCGGCGGCGCGAAACATATACGGGGCGGGGCCTGCACAGGTTCCCGCCCATTTTCCCCGCAATCGGGGAAGTGGCGAGGGGCTTGACAATAGGCCGCTTCCGGCATAAGAGCGGTCCTCTTGCATTGTATTTAAGCAATTTCTCGGAGGGTTCATGCCTACTATTAGCCAGTTGATCCGCAAGTCGCGCAAACAGATCGGCAAGCGCAAAAAGACCCCGGCTCTGCTCGAATGTCCGCAGCGCCGCGGCGTGTGCACCCGCGTGTACACCACCACGCCTAAGAAGCCGAACTCGGCCTTGCGTAAGGTCGCCCGTGTGCGCCTGACCAACGGCATCGAGGTCACCGCCTACATCCCCGGCGAGGGTCACAACCTTCAGGAGCACTCGGTCGTGCTCATCCGCGGCGGCCGCGTGAAGGACCTTCCCGGTGTCCGTTACCACATCATCCGCGGCACGCTCGACACCGCCGGCGTGTCTGATCGTCGCCAGGGTCGTTCCAAGTACGGCGCCAAGCGCCCGAAGTAACGCGAAGGGAAGGAGAGAACTCATGCCCCGCAAAGGTCCCGTCACCAAGCGTCAGGTTCTGCCTGATCCGGTTTACGGCAGCCGCATGGCCGCCAAGTTCATCAACCGCCTCATGTTCGACGGCAAGAAGAGCACCGCTGAGCGGATCTTCTACGAAGCCCTCGAAGTGCTGGGCGAAAAGAGCAAGGAAGACGCCATCCGCGCCTTCGAGAAGGCTCTGGACAACGTGCGTCCCCACACCGAGGTGAAGAGCCGCCGTGTCGGTGGCGCCACCTACCAGGTGCCCATGGAAGTGCGTCCCGACCGTCAGAGCGCCCTGGCCATCCGTTGGGTCATCAGCTACTCCCGCGGACGCGGCGAGAAGGGTATGGTTGACCGTTTGTCCGGCGAGCTGCTGGACGCCTTCAACAATCGCGGCGGCGCCGTGAAGAAGAAGGAAGAAACCCACAAGATGGCCGAGGCGAACAAGGCCTTTGCCCACTACCGCTGGTAGTCACGGAGAGAGCACACGTGTCCAAAGTCGTCCCCAGCGAGAGGCAGCGCAACATCGGCATCATGGCCCACATTGATGCCGGCAAGACCACGACCACCGAGCGCATCCTCTATTATACCGGCGTGTCCCACAAGATCGGCGAAGTCCATGACGGCAACGCCACCATGGACTGGATGGTGCAGGAGCAAGAGCGCGGCATCACCATCACCAGCGCGGCGACCACGTGCTTCTGGCGCGATCACCGCATCAACATCATTGATACCCCGGGTCACGTCGACTTCACCATGGAAGTGGAGCGCTCCCTTCGCGTGCTCGACGGCGCCGTGGCCGTGTTCGACGCGGTGGCCGGCGTTGAGCCCCAGTCGGAAACCGTCTGGCGCCAGGCCGACCGCTACAACGTCCCGCGCATTGCCTTCGTGAACAAGATGGACCGTGTCGGCGCGGACTATTTCCGCTGCGTCGACATGATCAAGACCCGCCTGGGCGCCAAGCCGGTGCCCCTGCACATCCCCATCGGTTCCGAGGACACCTACAACGGCATGGTGGACTTGGTGCGCGGCAACGCCATCGTGTACACCGGCGCCCCGGCCGACAAGGGCACCGCCTTTGACGTCATCGAGGTGCCCGCCGACCTGAAGGCCAAGTACGAAGAGCTCCGCAAGGTCATGCTCGAGGCCGTGGTCGAGGAAGACGAGGCCCTGATGGAGAAGTATCTCGGCGGTGAGGAACTCACCGAGGACGAGATCATCCTGGGCATCCGCAAGGCTACCATCGCCATGAAGATCTGCCCGGTCTTGTGCGGCACCGCGTTCCGCAACAAGGGCGTGCAGTCCCTGCTCGACGCCGTCATCGACTTCATGCCTTCCCCGCTGGACATTCCGGCCATGGTCGGCACCAGCCCCGATAACGAGGAAGAGAAGATCGAGTGCCCCTGCGACGACACCAAGCCGCTGGCCGCCCTCGCCTTCAAGCTCATGACCGACCCCTTCGTCGGCCACCTGACCTTCCTGCGCATCTACTCCGGCCGCATCGAATCCGGCGCCACCGTGGTCAACGCGGGCAATGGCAAGAAGGAGCGCATCGGCCGTCTCCTGAAGATGCACGCCAACAAGCGTGAGGAGATCAAGGAGGCCCTGGCGGGCGATATCGTCGCCGCCGTCGGCCTCAAGAGCGTCTCCACCGGCGACACCCTGGCCGACCTGCGCGCCCCGGTGATCCTGGAATCCCTCGATGTTCCGGAACCGGTCATCGAGGTCGCCATCGAGCCCAAGACCAAGGCCGACCGCGACCTGCTCTCCCAGAGCCTGGCCAAGCTGACCAAGGAAGACCCCTCGTTCCGCGTCAAGGGCAACGAGGAGACCGGTCAGACCCTCATCGCCGGCATGGGCGAGCTGCACCTGGAAATCATCGTTGACCGCCTGCTGCGCGAGTTCAACGTCAACGCCAACGTGGGCGCGCCCCGCGTTGCCTACCGCGAGACCATCACCAAGCCTGCCAAGTGCGACATGAAGTACGCGAAGCAGACCGGTGGCCGCGGCCAGTACGCCCACTGCGTCATCGAGATCGAGCCCAACCCGGCGGGCGGCTACGTGTTCGAGGACGAGATCAAGGGCGGCCTGATCCCGAAGGAATACATCGCCCCGGTGAGCCGCGGCATCGAGGACGCCCTGAAGAATGGCGTCCAGGCCGGCTTCCCCGCGGTCGATGTCAAGGTCCGCCTTGTCCACGGCTCCTTCCACGAGGTCGACTCCAGCGAGCAGGCCTTCTACGTGGCCGGCTCCATGGCCATCAAGGAAGCCGCCAAGAAGGCCGGACCTGTTCTGCTCGAGCCCATCATGAGCGTCGAAGTCGTCACCCCCGAGGAATACCTGGGCGACGTCATGGGCGACCTGAATGGCCGCCGCGGCCGCGTGAGCAACCTGGAGGCGCGTGTCTCCTCCCAGGTCATCCGGGCCCAGGTGCCCCTGTCCAGCATGTTTGGTTACGCCACCGACCTGCGTTCGCGCACCCAGGGCCGCGCAACCTTCACCATGCAGTTCGATCACTACGAGCAGGTGCCGAACAACATCGCCGAAGAGATCGTGAAGAAGAAATAAGCTGTTTGATGCCGCGCTCCGCTTTTCCCCTTGACAGGGGAGGAGCGGAGCGCGTAAGGCATCCTTCCGCTGTTTAAAAATATCCGGGGGACGTCCCCGGGCAATTCTGTCTAGAACCAACTAACCCCCAGCATTTCCGCAGAGCCGAAGGCGCATGGGTGCCAACGGCGAGGGGCCCACAAGCCCCCGGAAACGAAGGAGAGTTTATGGCTGCGATGACGAGCGACCGTATTCGGATCAAGCTCAAGGCCTACGATTACCGCATTCTGGACAAGGCGGTGACGGAAATCGTCGATACCGCCCGGAACACCGGTGCGGCTATCGCCGGCCCTGTGCCCCTCCCCACCAACATCCACAAGACCACTGTCCAGCGCTCCGTTCACGTGGACAAAAAGTCCCGCGAGCAGTTCGAGATCCGCATTCACAAGCGCCTCTTGGACATCCTGGAGCCCACCCAGCAGACCGTCGACGCCCTCGGCAAGCTTTCGCTTCCCGCCGGTGTGGACGTTGAGATCAAGCTGTAGGGAGGTGCGGGACATGGCAAAAACTCTCGGACTTCTCGGACGCAAACTCGGCATGACGCGGGTCTTCGCTGATGACGGCACCATCGTGCCCGTCACGCTTATTTCCGCTGGCCCCTGCCCGGTTCTCCAGGTCAAGACCTCGGAGAAAGAGGGCTACAACGCGCTGCAGGTCGGCTTTGACGCCGTTCCCGAACGCAAGCTCAACAAGCCGGAGCTCGGACATCAGTCCAAGGCCGGCAAGGGCTGCTTCCGCCACCTGAAGGAATTCCCCCTTGATGCAGTGGACGGCTACGAAGTCGGCCAGGACATCACCGTGGACATCTTCCAGCCCGGCGAGAAGGTGAAAGTCACCGGCACCTCCAAGGGCAAGGGCTTCCAGGGCGTCATGAAGCGCTACAACTTCAAGGGCCTCAAGGCCACCCACGGCGCGGAGAAGGTTCACCGCTCCGCCGGTTCCGTGGGCACCAACACCGAGCCTTCGCGCGTTTTCAAGGGCAAGAAGATGGCCGGCCACATGGGCGACGAGCGCGTCACCCTGCCGAGCGTCGAAATCGTTGATGTCCGCCCTGAGGAGAACATCATCGTGGTCAAGGGCCAGGTGCCCGGCTGCAAAAACGGCTTGGTTATGATCCGCAAGGCCGGGTAGGGGAAATACACATGGCAACCATTACCGTGTTCGACCAGATGAAGAAGGAAGTGGGCAGTCTCGATCTGTCCCCGGAGATCTTCGAGGTGGAAGTCCGCCCCGAGATCCTGCACTTCGTTGTGCGTGCGCAGCTGGCCGCCAAGCGCGTCGGCACCCACGCCGTCAAAACCCGCGCCTACGTTTCCGGCGGCGGCAAGAAGCCCTGGAAGCAGAAGGGGACGGGCCACGCCCGCGCCGGCTCCAACCGTTCGCCCGTGTGGCGCGGTGGCGCCATCATCTTCGGACCCCAGCCCCGCAGCTACGAGTTCAAAGTGAACCGCAAGGTGCGCCGCCTGGCTCTGAAGATGGCCCTTACCTCCCGGCTTCTGGAGGACAACCTCCTGGTGCTCAAGGGCATCGACCTGCCGGAGATCAAGACCAAGCGCTTCGCCGAGGTGGCCAAAGCCCTCGGACTGGAAAAGGCCTTGATTGTTTTCAAGGAAGCGGATAATAACCTGCTTCTTTCAGCGCGCAACCTGCCCGGCATCAAGCTGCTTCCGGCTGACAAACTCAACGCATACGATGTGTTGCTGTACCCGAAGCTGGTCATGCTCGAGAGCGCGGCTGTTTCTGTTCAGGAGAGGTTGAAGTAGTATGGACTACACTAAAATCATCATTCGGCCCGTCATCACTGAGAAGGCCAACCTCGCGAAGGAATACCTGAACCAGGTTTCCTTTGTTGTCGCCCCCAGCGCCAACAAGATTGAGGTCAAGCGCGCCGTTGAGGCCGCTTTCGGCGTTCATGTCGAGGCTGTGAATATCGTGCGCAGGCGCCCCTCCCGCCGACTCCGCCATGGGCGGACCATCGGTAAGGTGGCGGGCTACAAGAAGGCCTTCGTCACCCTGGCAGAGGGCGACAAAATCGAGTTCTTCGAGGGAGTCTAGCCATGTCCATCCGCAAGGTAAAACCCACTTCGGCTGGACGCCGCTTCCAGACCATCTCTACGTTTGAGGAAATCACCCGGAGCACCTCCGAGCCTTCCCTCACCGTTGGTCTTTCGAAGAAGTCCGGTCGCAATCACTTTGGCCGCATCACCTCCCGTCGCCGCGGCGGCGGGCACAAGCGCTCGTATCGCATCATCGACTTCCGTCGCGACAAGACCGGCATTCCGGCCAAGGTCGCCTTCGTGGAGTATGATCCGAACCGCAGCGCGCGCATCGCTCTTCTGCACTACGCAGACGGCGAGAAACGCTACATCCTGTCCCCCCTTGGTCTCAAGGTGGGTGACAATATCCTGGCCGGCGACACCGCCGACATCAAGCCCGGCAACGCGCTCGTCCTGTCCCGCATTCCCGTGGGCACGGTGATCCACAATGTCGAGCTGCACCCCGGCCGTGGCGGCCAGTTCTGCCGCGCTGCCGGCGCCTACGCCCAGTTGGTGGCCAAGGAGGGCGCTTACGCCCTGCTGCGCCTCCCCTCGGGCGAGGTCCGCAAGGTGCTGTCCCACTGCATGGCCACCGTCGGCCAGGTGGGCAACATCCACCACGAGAAAGTCGCCCTGGGCAAGGCCGGCCGCAACCGCTGGATGGGCAAGCGCCCTGAAGTGCGCGGCGTGGCCATGAACCCGGTCGACCACCCGTTGGGCGGTGGCGAAGGCAGGAGCTCCGGCGGTCGGCATCCGTGTTCCCCGTGGGGCATGCCGAGCAAGGGTTACAAGACCCGCAAGCCGAAGAAGTCGTCCTCGAAGCTCATCGTCAAGCGCCGCGGGCAGAAGTAGGAGTAGCACATGGCCAGATCTATCAAAAAGGGTCCGTTCGTCGACGGTCATCTTCAGAAGAAGATCGAGACTTCGACCGAGAACAAGGACCGTCGCGTTATCAAAACCTGGTCCCGCCGGTCGACCATACTTCCGGAAATGGTCGGGCTCACCTTCGCCGTCCACAATGGCCGGAAGTTCATTCCCGTGTTCGTCACCGAGAACATGGTCGGGCACAAGCTGGGCGAATTTTCGCCCACCCGCACCTTCTTCGGTCACGCCGCGGACAAGAAAGCCAAGGGCAAGTAGGGGAGCGTAACCAATGGAAGCCAAAGCTATCGCCAAGTACCTGCGCGTTTCCGCGCGCAAGGTGCGCATCGTGGCGGAGAACATCAAGGGCAAGCCCGTTGAGGATGCGCTGAACATCCTGAAGTTCACGCCCAAAAAGTCGGCTCAGCTCATCAGCAAGGTGTTGTATTCGGCCATCGCCAACGCTGGGCAAATGCCCGGCTGCGACGTGGACGCCCTCGTGGTCGGCAATGTGATGGTGAACGAAGGCCCGTCGTGGAAGCGCATCATGCCGCGCGCCATGGGCCGTGCTTACCGGATCCATAAGCGCACCAGCCACATAACCGTCATCGTGAAGGAAAAGTAGGGGGGCGCCATGGGTCAGAAAGTACATCCGATCGGGTTCCGCCTGGGATACAACAAGAACTGGCTTTCCCGCTGGTTCAGCAAGAAGGACTATCCGGCCTTCGTGCTCCAGGACGATCAGCTCCGTAAGTACGTCAAGAAGAAGCTCTACCACGCCGGTCTCGCCAAGATCGAGATCGAGCGCGCTGGTGGCAAGGTGCGCCTTGTGCTGCACACCGCCCGTCCGGGCATTGTCATCGGCCGCAAGGGCGCGGAAATTGAGAAGCTGCGCGACGACCTGAAGAAGGAATTCGGCTGCGACATCACCATCGAGGTGAACGAGATCCGCCGTCCCGAGGTCGAGGCCCAGCTCGTGGCCGAGAGCATCGCGACCCAGCTGGAACGCCGCGTGGCCTTCCGCCGGGCCATGAAGCGCACGGTCGCTCTGTCCCGCAAGTTCGGGGCCGAGGGCATCAAGGTCGCCTGCGCGGGCCGCCTGGCTGGCGCCGAAATCGCCCGCTCCGAGTGGTACCGCGACGGCCGCGTGCCCCTGCACACCCTGCGTGCCGACATCGACTTCGGCTACGCCACCGCCAAAACCACCTATGGTATCATCGGCGTCCGGGTGTGGATCTTCAAGGGTGAGATTCTCGACGAGAGAGGTAAGTAATGCTGTCTCCTAAAAAACTGAAATACCGGAAGAAGCAGAAGGGCCGGATCAAGGGGCCTGCCGTTAAGGGCAGCACCATCGCCTTCGGCGACGTGGCCCTGAAGACCCTGGAGCCCGGCAAGCTGTCCAGCCAGCAGATCGAGGCCGCCCGTATCGCCATCATGCGCCACATCAAGCGCGGCGGTAAGGTCTGGATCCGCATGTTCCCGGACTACCCGGTTACCAAGAAGCCCGCTGAAACCCGCATGGGTTCCGGCAAGGGCGCTCCCGAGGGTTGGGCCGCTCCGGTCCGCGCCGGGCGCATCCTGTACGAAGTCAAGGGTGTCGAGCTTGAGGTGGCCAAAGTGGCGCTTACCCGCGCCATGCACAAGCTGCCTGTGAAGACGGTCATCGTGGTGAAGGAGGGGGCTGAGTAATGAACGTGAAAGACATCCGCGCCCTGGACGCCGCCGAGCTGTCCGCCAAGCTGGCCGAGTTCCGCAAGGAGCTCTTCAACCTGCGCTTCCAGCATGCCACCGCGCAGCTGGAGAACACGCAGCGCATTCCCGCTGTCAAGAAAGTTATCGCGCGCATCCTGACTGTTCAGCGTCAGCGCGAACTGGGAGCATAAGCCAATGGCTGAAACCACTCACGAAAGCAACCGGCGCACCCTGACCGGGATTGTGGTGAGCGACAAGGGCGACAAGACCATCGTGGTCAGCGTTGCCACCCTTGTGAAGCACCCCCTGTTCAAGAAGTACATCCGTCGCCGCAAGAAGTTTATGGCCCATGACCCCAACAACGACTGCGGCATCGGCGATACCGTGACCATCATCGAGCATCGCCCCATGAGCGCGCGCAAGCGTTGGCATCTGTCCAAAATTGTTGAGAAAGCGGTGTAGGTGCTGCCATGATCCAGAGCGAAACCAATCTCGACGTCGCCGACAACTCCGGCGCCAAGCTGGTCTGCTGCATCAAGGTGCTCGGCGGCTCCAAGCGCCGCTACGCCTCCGTGGGCGACATCATCGTGGTGTCCGTGAAGGACGCCATGCCCCATTCCAAGGTGAAGAAGGGCGCGGTGATGAAGGCCGTTGTTGTGCGCACCAAGAAAGAAGTGGGCCGTCCCGACGGTTCCTACATCAAGTTCGACAACAACTCCGCCGTTCTTCTGAACAACGCCAACGAGCCCCTGGGCACCCGCATCTTCGGGCCCGTCGCTCGTGAGCTGCGCCTGAAGAACTTCATGAAGATCGTCTCCCTGGCCCCGGAAGTACTGTAGCCTCCGGTATTGGGTACGAAAGGATAGCATGATGAACTGCAAGATCCGTAAAGACGACAAGGTCATGATCCTTGCCGGCAAAGACAAGGGCAAGATCGGCAAAGTGATCAAGATCCTTCGCAAGAAGGACCGTGTCCTTGTCGAAGGCGCCAACAAGGTCAGCCGTCACACCAAGGCCAATCCCTACGCCAATCAGCCTGGCGGGATTGTGGAAAAGGAAGCCCCGGTGCACGTCTCCAACGTCGCTGTGGTCTGCAACGCCTGCGCCAAGGCCACCCGCGTCGGTTACCGGGTGAACGAGGACGGCAAGAAAGTTCGCTTCTGCAAGAAGTGCAACGAAACCATCCAGTAGGTGTGCGCCATGAGACGGCTTGAAAAAGATTACAACGAGCGCGTGGTGGCTGAGCTCAAGAAAGAGTTCGGCTACAAGTGCAACATGGAGATCCCTCGCGTCGAGAAGATCTCCCTGAACATCGGTCTCGGCGAAGCCAGCCAGAATGCGAAGCTCATCGACGAAGCCGTCATTGAGCTGACCAAGATTGCTGGCCAGAAGGCCGTGGTCACCCGGGCGAAGAAGTCCATCGCGGCGTTCAAGCTGCGTGAGGGACAGCCCGTCGGTTGCCGCGTCACCCTGCGCGGCGAGCGCATGTGGGACTTCTACGACAAGCTGGTGTCCTTTGCTCTGCCCCGTGTCCGCGACTTCCGTGGCGTTCCTGACCGTGGCTTTGACGGCCGCGGCAACTTCACCATGGGCATCAAGGAGCACACGATCTTCTTCGAACTGGAGATCGACAAGGTGGAGAAGGTCAAGGGCATGAACATCACCATCTCCACCACCGCGAAGACGGACAAGGAAGGCAAGCTTCTGCTCGACCTCCTTGGCATGCCTTTCAAAAAATAGGAGGAAACCGGTTTGGCCAGGACAAGTCTCAGGGTGAAAGCCCAACGCAAGCCGAAGTTCAAGGTCCGGGCGTACAATCGTTGCCCCATCTGCGGTCGCTCCAGGGCGTATTTGCGCAAGTACGGCTGCTGCCGCATCTGTTTCCGCAACAAGTCCCTGGCTGGCGAACTCCCCGGCGTGCGCAAAGCCAGCTGGTAAGTCCAAGGAGTACTGACAATGTCTGTCGTTGATCCCATTGCCGACATGCTCACGCGCATCCGCAACGCCCATGGCGCCTTCCACTCCACCGTGGAAATGCCCGGCTCCAAGATGAAGACGGCTATCGCCGAAATCCTCAAGGCCGAGGGCTACATTACTGATTGCGCGAGCGCTGAGAATTCGCTCAAGCTGACGCTCAAGTACGCTGGCGGCAAACCCGCCATCAGCGGCCTGAAAAAGGTCAGCACCCCGGGACGCCGCGTGTACGTCGGCGTCGAGGACATCCCCAAGGTCCAGAATGGCCTGGGGATCTGCATCCTGTCCACCTCCCGCGGTTTGCTCGCGGGCGGACAGGCCGCCGCCGACAAGATCGGTGGCGAACTTCTGTGTGAAATCTGGTAAAAGAGGTCAGTCATGTCTCGAATCGGGAAAAAACCTGTTCCCATCCCTGCCGGGGTGGAGGTGAAAGTCGGCGCTGAAGCCGTGCAGATCAAGGGCCCGAAGGGTTCCTTGTCCACCCCCGTGCATCCGAGCGTCACCTATGCGGTGGAAGGCTCCGAGATCACGGTCAATCGTGTGGACGACTCCCGTGTGGCGTGCAGCCAGCACGGGCTGCGCCGTACCCTTCTGGCCAACTGCATCGAAGGTGTCACCAAGGGCTTCCAGAAGACCCTTGAGGTCATCGGCGTTGGCTACAAGGTCGCTGTCCAGGGCAAAAAGGTTGTGCTCACCGTGGGCTTCTCGCACCCGGTTGAGTTCCCCCTGCCCCAGGGCATTGATGCGGCGGTTGACGGCAGCAAGCTGAATTTGACCGGCATCGATAAGCAGCTTTTGGGCGAAGTGGCCGCGCAGATCCGTCGCGTGCGCCCGCCCGAGCCGTACAAGGGCAAGGGCATCAAATACGCGGAAGAACACATCAGGCGTAAGGCCGGCAAGTCCGGTTCCAAAAAATAGCGGAGTGCGGCTATGAAGATGACCAAAGAACAAGCGCGGGCTCGCAGAAAGCTGCGCATCCGCAAAAAGGTGAACGGCACCGAGCAGAAGCCCCGTCTGGTGGTGTTCCGCTCCAACGTGCACATCTACGCCCAGCTCGTCGACGACGAGACGGGCGCCACTCTGGTGAGTTCTTCCACTCTCGTGCTGTCCCGCGCGGGACAGACGGCTCGCGCCAACCGCGAGGGTGCGGCCATTGTCGGCAAGGATATTGCCGAGAAGGCCAAAGCCAAGAACATCGAGGCCGTGGTCTTCGACCGCAACGGCTACATCTACCACGGCCGTATCAAGGCCCTTGCAGACGGCGCCCGCGAGGGCGGCCTCAAATTCTAGGGTGGGTTGACATGGAACAGAACGATTCCGGTTTCATCGAAAAGATCGTGTACTTGAACCGCGTGGCCAAGGTCGTCAAGGGCGGCCGTCGGTTCAGCTTCAGCTGCCTGGTGGTCGTGGGCGATGGTCAGGGCAAGGTCGGTTACGGCCTTGGCAAGGCCAACGAAGTGCCCGAAGCCATCCGCAAGGCCACTGACCGCGCCCGCAAGGACATGATCACCGTGCCCGTCCTGGACGGCACGCTGCCCTATGAGGTCCTTGGCCGCTTCGGCGCCGGACGCGTCATGCTGAAGCCCGCCAGCCGCGGTACCGGCATCATCGCCGGCGGCCCGGTGCGCGCGGTCATGGAGGCCGTGGGTATCCACGACATCCTGACCAAGGCCATCGGCACGTGCAACCCGCACAACGTGCTGCGTGCCACCATGTGTGGCCTGGCTTCCCTGCGCAGCGCCGAGAGCGTGTCCGACCTGCGCGGCAAGACGCTGTCCACTCCCAGGAAGTAAGAACCCCGCTCGCCGGGTTCATATACGAGGTTTGCCGTGATTACGATTAAACTCCTCCGCAGCCGCATCGGTTGTTCGCCCGCTCAGCGCAGGACGCTGGACGCCCTGGGCCTCAAGCGCATCCGGCAGGAAAATACGTTTGAGGAAGCCCCTTCTGTTGCGGGCATGGTCGAGAAAGTGAAGCACCTGGTTGAGGTGACCAAGTCATGAGACTGCACGAACTGTATCCCTTCCCGGAAGAATACGCCCAGCGCAAGCGCGTTGGCCGCGGTCCCGGCTCCGGCTCCGGCTGCACCTCCGGGCGCGGCAACAAGGGCCAGAACTCCCGCTCCGGCGGCGGCCGTCCTGCTTGGTTTGAAGGCGGCCAGATGCCTCTGGCGCGCCGTCTGCCCAAGCGCGGCTTCAAGAACCCGCACCGCGTGGTGTACGAGGCCATTAACCTCGACCACCTGCTTGCGGCCTTCCCCGGCGCCACGGAGATCACCCTTGAGGCGATCTACGAACGCGGCCTGTGCAAGGCCGGCGCTCCGCTGAAGATCCTCTCCCGTGGCGACGTGGCCGTTAAGGTCAGCGTCGAGGCCCACCGCTTCAGCGCTGCCGCTGCGGAGAAGATCACCAAGGCTGGCGGAACCGTCAAGGCTCTGGAAGGTTAACCAACCGTGGCGCTCTCCGGTGTTGAAAATCTCGCCCGCCTGCCCGAGCTGAAGAAAAAGCTCCTCTGGACCTTCGTTCTTCTGGCCGTGTACCGCCTCGGGATCCATATCCCGGTGCCGGGCGTGGACAGCCATGCTCTGACGGAGTTCTTCAACAGCGCTTCGAACACCCTGTTCGGCCTGTTTGACATGTTCTCCGGCGGCGGCTTGAAAAAACTGTCTATTTTCGCACTGGGCATCATGCCCTACATCTCCGCGTCCATCATCCTCCAGCTCTTGACCGTCGTGAGCCCCGAGCTCAAGCGCTTGAGCAAGGAGGAGGGCGCGGAGGGCCGTAAGAAAATCACCCAGTACACGCGCTACGGCACGGTGCTCATCACCTGCATCCAGGGACTCGGCGTTGCCGTGGGCCTGGAGAGCATGATGAGCCCCACCGGGCAGTCCCTGGTCCTCTTCGGAGGCTGGGGTTTCCGCCTGGTGACCATGGTCACCCTGACCGCGGGCACCGTGTTCCTCATGTGGTTGGGCGAGCAGATGACCCAGAAGGGCATCGGCAACGGCATCTCCATGATCATCTTCGCCGGTATCGTGGCCGGGCTGCCTTCGGCCCTGGTGAACACCTTCCGGCTGGTGAGCGCGGGCGAGCTCTCGCTCATCATGCTCCTGGTCATCCTGGCGCTCATGGGCGCCGTGCTGGCCTTCATCGTCTTCGTGGAGCGCGGTCAGCGCCGCATCCCCATCCACTACGCCAAGCGCATGCTGGGCCGTAAGATGGTGGGCGGTCAGACCACGCACCTGCCTTTGCGCATCAACGTCGCGGGCGTCATTCCGCCGATCTTCGCGTCGAGCATCCTGCTCTTCCCGGCCACGCTGGCGAACTTCTCCAGCATTGAGTGGCTGCAGAAGATCTCCCAGTACATGACGCCTTCTTCGATCATTTATAATGTGGCGTTCATCACGCTCATTCTGTTCTTTGCCTACTTCTACACGGCCATTCTCTTCGATCCCAAGGGCATCAGCGAGAATATCCAGAAGCAGGGCGGGTTCATCCCCGGCATTCGTCCCGGCGCCAAGACCCGGGAGTACATCGACAAGGTGCTTGCCCGCATCACCCTTTGGGGCGGCATCTACATGTCCGTGATCTGTGTTCTTCCCATGCTGCTCATCAGCCAGTTCAACATTCCCTTCTACTTTGGCGGCACCAGCTTGCTCATCGTGGTGGGCGTGGCCATGGACTTCATGGGCAAGATCGAGTCCTACCTCATCTCCCGTCAGTACGAAGGTCTGATGGGCGGAGGCAAGGCCCGCATCAAGGGCAGGCAGTAACGTTGAAAAAGGCGCGCGGCATCTTTCTCAAGAACGAGAAGGAGCTTGGCCTCATGCGCGAGGCCGGGCGCATCGTGTCCCGTATCTTGGATGAGATTGGCAAGGCCGTTAAACCCGGCGTGCCAACCATGCTCTTTGAAGACATTGCCCGCAGAATGTGTGATGAGTACAAGGTGAAGCCCGCGTTTCTGGGCTACCTTGGCTTCCAGTACGCAATCTGCTGCTCCGTGAACGAGGTCATCGTGCACGGGTTCCCCTCCGCCGAGCGCATTCTCAAAGAGGGAGACATAGTAAGCATTGATATGGGCGTGGTGTACCAGGGTTTCCACGGCGATTCCGCAAGGACCTTCGCCGTGGGAGTTGTAAGCCCTGTTGCGCAGCGTCTTATGGATGTGACGAGAGAGTCTTTGGACCGGGGCATTGCCCAGGTGCGCAGCGGAGCGAACCTCTACGACGTTTCCGCCGCCATCCAGAGCTTTTGTGAAGATGCGGGTTTCGGAGTTGTTCGGCGTTTCGTGGGGCATGGCATTGGTGTCAAGCTGCACGAGAAGCCAGAGATTCCGAACTTTGTCCCCCGCGGGCTTGCCGGTGTGACGCTCAAGCCGGGCATGTGCCTGGCCATTGAGCCGATGATCACCGAGGGCAGTTATGATGTGGATATCATGGAGGATCGCTGGACCGCTGTGACCAAGGACCGGAAGTTGGCCGCCCATTTCGAGCATACCGTGGCGGTAACACCCGATGGTCCGGTTATTTTAACGGTGAGCGACTAGAAAAAGCTTGCGTTCTTTGAACAAGGCATATATTTTCCTCCGTCTCAAGAATGGTCGTTAACGCTAGGCCGCAGGCCAAGCATACTGTGTGAAACGGCACCTTTACGTAAGGAGCCGAGCAAAGTGGAGTAGGGCATGAAAGTACGGCCTTCCGTGAAGAAGATGTGTCCCAAGTGCAAAATCATCCGTCGGCGCGGCGTTTTGCGGGTTATCTGCGAGGATCCCCGCCACAAGCAGCGCCAGGGTTAAGAGAGGGGTACAAGAGTGGCTCGCATTGCTGGCGTTGATCTGCCCAGAAACAAGCGGCTGGACATCGCGCTGACGTATATCTACGGCATTGGCCGTACGACAGCGCTTTCGATTCTCGACACCGTCGGAATCGATTGGACCAAGAATACCGACGTTCTCTCCAATGAGGAAGTTAACCTCATTCGCGTGGAGATCGAGGCTAACCACAAGGTCGAAGGTGACCTGCGTCGCGATGTGACGCAGAACATCAAGCGGCTGATGGATATCGGCTGCTACCGTGGCCTTCGCCATCGTAAGGGCTTGCCCGTGCGTGGACAGCGCAGCCACACCAATGCGCGCACCCGCAAGGGACCGCGCCGCACCGTGATGGGCAAGAAGAAGGCTCCCGCCAAGTAGGCGGTGATCCTTCCCGAAGGAAACAAATCTCGGACGCCATGAGCAATCATGGTGTCCGTGCTTTTCCGAATGATATGATCGCCTGCGGGCGAAGCGAGGACAGACATGGCTAAACCCCGTCGCACAGGGAAAAAGAAAGAGAAGAAGAGCATTCCCGTTGGCTTGGTCCACGTGCATGCCAGCTTCAACAACACCATCATCAGCTTCACCGACCTGAAGGGCAATGTGGTGAGCTGGGCCAGCGCCGGCGCCTCCTTCAAGGGCTCCCGCAAGAGCACCCCGTTTGCCGCGCAGATCGCTGCCGAAACCGCCGCCCGCAAGGCCCAGGATTGCGGCATGCGCCTGGTCGGCATCTTCGTGAAGGGCCCCGGCTCCGGCCGTGAGGCCGCCATGCGCGCCATCAACAACGTGGGCTTCAAGGTCAGCTTCATCCGCGACGTGACCCCCATCCCGCACAACGGCTGCCGGCCTCCCAAGCGCCGTCGCGTCTAAGACCCAAGGAGGAACAACTTGGCTCGTTATACCGAAGCGAAATGCAGGCTCTGCCGCCGTGAAGGCCAGAAGCTTTTCCTCAAAGGCGACCGTTGCTTTACGGACAAGTGTGCCTACGAGCGCCGTCCGTACGCCCCGGGCTTCGCCGGCAAGCTTCGCAAGAAGCTGTCCGACTACGCCGTTCAGCTGCGTGAAAAGCAGCGCGTGCGTCGCATGTACGGCATCCTCGAAGGTCAGTTCCGCAACTACTTCAAGCGTGCGGAATCCCAGAAAGGCGTCACCGGCGCCAATCTGCTGATCCTGCTCGAGCGTCGCCTGGACAACGTGATCTACCGCCTGGGCTTCGCCAATTCGCGCGACCAGGCCCGCCAGCTGGTGCGTCACGGCCTGTTCAGCCTGAATGGCCGCAAGGTGAACATTCCGTCTCTGCAGGTGCGCCCCAACGACATCGTCGAGGTGCGCGAGAAGAGTCGTAAGGTCCCGGTCATTACCGAGGCTCAGGAAGTTATCGCCCGTCGTGGCTGCCCTTCTTGGCTCGAGAGCGACGGCGCCTCTTTCAAGGGCGTTGTGAAGGCTCTGCCGACCCGGGAAGACATCCAGTTCCCGATCAATGAGCAGCTCATCGTCGAACTCTACTCCAAATAAGCAGGTGTAGGCATGCTTATTCAAAACGGCGACAAGCTTATCAATACACGCAACTGGTCCGAGCTGGTGAGGCCGGAACAGCTCGCGCGCGACCCCAAGTCCACGGACATGTACGGGAAATTCGTGTGCGAGCCCCTGGAGCGCGGATTTGCCACAACCATTGGCAACTCGCTCCGGCGCGTGCTGCTGTCTTCGTTGCAGGGCGCGGCCATCGTCGCTGTCCGCATCGAAAGCGTCCAGCACGAATTCACCACGGTCAAGGGCGTGCTTGAGGATGTCACCGAGATTATCCTCAACCTCAAGCAGGTCCGCCTGGCCATGACCAGCGTCGAGCCGCAGAAGCTCGTGCTGGAGGCCAAGAAGAAGGGCCCGGTGACCGCCGCCCACATCAAGGAAAATCAGAACGTGCGCGTCCTGAATCCCGAGCAGCCCATTGCGACCCTCTCCGAGGACCGCGAGCTGCGCATGGAGCTTGAGGTGCGCATGGGCAAGGGCTACGTGCCCTCCGAAATGCACGAGGGTCTGGAAGACGAGATCGGGCTCATTACCATGGACGCGAGCTTCTCCCCCGTGAGAAAGGTCGCCTACATGGTGGAGCAGGCCCGCGTCGGCCAGATGACCAACTACGACAAGCTGCTGCTTGAGGTCTGGACCGACGGCTCCCTGTCCCCCGAGGACGCGGTGGCCTACAGCGCCAAGATTCTGAAGGACCAGCTGAGCGTGTTCATCAACTTCGACGAGCAGTCCTCGGACAAGAAGAAGAGCACCGACCTCGACATGGACCTCAATCCGAACCTGCTCAAGAGCATTGATGAGCTTGAGCTCTCGGTTCGTGCCACCAACTGCCTGAAGGCCGCGAACATCGCCTTCGTGGGCGAGCTGGTCCAGCGCACCGAGGCCGCCATGCTCAAGACCAAGAACTTTGGCCGCAAGTCCCTGGATGAGATCCGCCGCGTTCTGGAGAGCATGGACCTGCGCTTTGGCATGACCGACGAGGTCCTTGAGAAAAAATTCCAGGAACTGCTCAAGAGGAAAGAAAGAAATGAGGCATAACAAGTCCGGGCGCAAGCTCAATCGCAATAGCTCCCACCGTAGCGCCATGTTCAAGAACATGGCCCGGGCCGTCATGACTTACGAAACCATCCGCACCACCGAGGCCAAGGCCAAGGAACTGCGCGGCGTGGTGGACGGCCTCATCACCCTGGCCCTGAAGAATGACCTGCCCGCTCGTCGCCAGGCTTTCAAGGTCCTGGGCAACCACCAGCTCGTGAAGCGCCTGTTCGACGAAGTCGGCCCCCGCTTCACCGGCGGCGCGGGCGGTTACACCCGCATCGTCAAGCTCTCCCAGCCCCGTGTGGGCGACAGCGCTCCCATGGTCATCTTCGAGCTGACCAAGCTCGCCGAGAAGGCCGTTGCCGAGCCCGTTGCCCAGACCGAGGAAAAGGCCGCTGAATAGGCTTTTCCCTCTCTGCGATAGATTTAGTACACAGTATTTGAAAAAGGACGGTCCGCCGTCCTTTTTTTTGACTTGCGCTATAGGTATATTAAATGCTAGTGCTTTTTGATATCGGAGGTAAGGAATGGATTTTCGAAAACTAGAGGCCTTTTGCAAGGTCTACGAATTGAAAAGCTTTTCCAAGGCCGGGCTCGAGCTTCAGCTCTCGCAGCCCACCATCAGCGCCCACGTCGCCAACCTGGAGGAGGAGCTCGGGGTTCCGCTCTTCGACCGCCTGGGGCGCACAGTGCTGCCCACGCAGGCGGGCGAGGTGCTGTACCGCGGCGCCAAGCAGGTGTTCCAGCAGGTGGGGCGCATCAACTCCGAAATCGGGCTCCTGCGCGACATGGTCGTGGGTGATCTGCTTCTTGGCGGCAGCACCATTCCGGCCAACTACATCCTCCCCAGCCTGCTCAAGACTTTTCTCGGCCTGTATCCTTCCCTGCGCGTGCACATGACCATCGGAGACACGGACTCCATCATCCGCCAGGTGGGCCAGGGCCGGCTGGAACTGGGCATCGTGGGCTCCCAGCCGGAGCAGCAGGGCATCGCGTCCTATCCGCTACACCGCGACGAACTGGTCATGGTGACGGCGCCCTGCCTGAGCGAGGGCCGCCCCGAGCCCAAGAACCTGCGTGACCTGCGCGGCTGGCCCTGGATCCTGCGCGAGCGCGGGTCCGGCACCAGGCGCTACATGGAGACCCTGCTCAAGGGCGCAGGCATTCCCATCAGCGATCTCAAGGTGAGCCTGTGGGTGGAAAGCACGGAGGCGGCAATCCAGTGCGTGCGTTCGGGCCTGGGCGTCAGCGTTGTCTCCAAGCTGGCGGCGCAGCCCTATCCGGACCGCGGCGAACTGGTCTGCCTGGACGTCATGGCCCAGAAGCTGGAGCGCTCCTTCTATCTCATCCTGCGCCAGGGACGCGAACTGCTCCCCGCGGCCAGCCTGTTCATCGAACACGTGCGCAACGCCACCAAGGGCTAAGCGCACCGCGCCACAAAAGAAAAGGGCCGCCTGGATGTTCCGGGCGGCCCTTCTTGTTTTTGCTAGAGCGGCAGAAAGCACAGCTCCGGCGGGGCCGGAATCACTCCCGCCTCGGCCAGGCGCTCATAAAAGAGCCGCAACCCCGCCAGTTCCTCCTCGCCCAGGTCGTACACCAGTCCGGCGAAGTACGAACGCATCTCCGCTTCCGTCAGGATGCTGCTGGGCGCGGCCACGGCCGAGATGCGGTCCAGGTGCGCCTGGCCCCACTTCTTGGCTTCGATGAGCAGGCGTGCGCCCGCGGCCACCTCTGCCGGGCGGGTGCGCACGGCCTCGCGGCTGGCGATCCACAAGCCGAAGATGAAGGGCAGGCCCGTCCATTCGCGCCAGGCCTCGCCCAGGTCCATGCGCTGCGGATAATCCGGATGGCGGCGCAGGTTCAGCGCCTCGTCGCCGATGCACAGGATGGCCTCGGGCCTTTGCCCGCTCTTGAGCAGGGCCGTGGCATCGCCGGTCTCGTAGCGCGGGGTGACGCCGATGTGCTGGCGCAGCAGCAGGTCCACCAGTGCGGCCGAGGTGTGGGTCTGGGCGCTCACCAGGATGGTGGCTCCGTCCAGATCCTCGGGCCTGGTGCGGCACAGCAGCAGCACGCTCTGCACCGGGCCCCGGCTGCCGATGGCCAGGTCGGGCACGATGAAGTACTTGTCCGGGTGCCGGGCGTACTCGATGCATGAGCAGCCCGAGAGGTCCAGCCGGCCGTGGTCCATGAGGATGTTCAGCTCCGCCGGGGGCCCGGCGATGAGCTCGAAATCCCCTTGCATGATTCCCTGCTCCAGCGGGTAGTGCAGGGGCAGCACGTTCAGGTAGCCGATGCGTCCCAATCTGATCGGCCGTGCGGTGGTGGGGGAGGCGTTCATCAGGCCAATCCCTCGGCAACGTCGGCCTCGCCGTTTTGCGGCACCAGCTGATAGTTCATGCGCCGCTGCCGGGGTGTGAAGCCCGCCGCCAGCACCAGGGCGTCGATTTCCTCGCGCGAGAGGCGGAACGAGACGCCGGCCGCGCGCACCACATTCTCCTCGATCATGGTGGAACCGAAGTCGTTGCCGCCGAAGTACAGGGCCAACTGAGCGATTTTGGGTCCCATGGTGACCCAGGACACCTGCACGTTGTCCACATTCTCCAGCACCAGGCGCGAGAGGGCCAGCAGGCGCAGGTACTCCACGCTGGTGAGCTGCCGGGCCACAATGTTGGTGTTCTCCGGCTGGAAGGTCCAGGGGATGAAGGCCGTGAAGCCATGCGTCCGGTCCTGGCTTTCGCGCACGTTGAACAGGTGGCGCAGGCGGTCGTCCTCGGTCTCCTCGTGGCCGAACATCATGGTGGCCGTGGTGCGGAGGCCCTGGGCATGGGCCTCCTCCATGACGGAGAGCCACTGCCCGGCCGGGCATTTGTTGGGTGAAACCTGGGCGCGCACGCTGTCCACCAGGATTTCCGCGCCGCCGCCGGGGATGGAGTCCAGGCCGGCGGCCTTGAGCCGGGCGATGACCTGGGCGGTGGTCAATCCGCTGATCTTGGCGAAGTGGACGATCTCCGGCGGGGAGAAGGCATGCACGTGGATGGGGTAGTTGTCCTTGATGAAGGCCAGCATGTCCTCGTACCAGGAGAGCGGCAGGTCCGGGTGGTGCCCGCCCTGCATGAGGATCTGCGTGCCGCCGAGGGCGATGGTCTCCTCGATCTTCCTGCCGATCTGCTCGAAGGAGAGCACGAAGCAGTCCTTGTCGCCGGGTGCGCGGAAATAGGCGCAGAAGCGGCAGGCGCACACGCACACGTTGCTGTAGTTAATGTTCCGGTCCACCACATAGGTCACCATGGGCTCCGGATGCTTGCGCAGGCGCACCTGGTGCGCGGCATGGCCCAGGGCGTGCAGATCGGCATGGCGGTACAGGGCGCGGGCGGTGTCGAAGTCGAGCCGGGCCCCGGCCGCGGCGGCGTCCAGCAGGCCCTGCAGGGTGGAGGCGGAGGGCGCGTCGGTCCAGGCTTTGGCCTCTTCGACCTTGCTGACGGGCCGGAAGCGCGCGTCGCGTTCCACCGGGGTCAGCCCCATTCCGCGGATCATGGCCTCAAGCTGGCTCTTGGACAGGCCCTGCTCGCTGGTGGCTCCGGCCATGTGGCCGATCTTCTCCTCCACCACGGTGCCGTCCAGGTCGTCGGCGCCGAAGAACAGGGCGGCCTGCGCCTGCTTCACGGTCAGCATCACCCAGTAGGCCTTGATGTGCGGGATGTTGTCCAGCATGAGGCGGCTGATGGCGATGGTCCTGAGCTCGTCCACGCCGGTGAGGGGCTTCTCCACCCGGATGGCGTTGTTCTCGGTCTGGAAGGGCAGGGGGATGAAGCAGGTGAAGCCGTCCGTGCCGTTTGCGACGGACAGGTCCTGCTGGCGGCGCAGGCGGTCCAGGTGGTCCAGCCGGTCGTCGATGGACTCCAGGTGGCCGAAGAGCATGGTGCAGTTGGTGGCCAGGCCTAGTTCGTGCGCCTCCCCGTGGATGCGCAGCCATTCCTCGGCCGTGGACTTCCTGGGGCAGATGCGCTTGCGCACCGAGGGCTCGAAGATTTCCGCCCCGCCGCCGGGCAGCATGGCCAGGCCCGCGTCCTTCAGAGTTTGCAGCACCTCGCGCGTGCTGATGCCCTCAAGTTTGGCGAAGTGGGCGATCTCCACGGCGGTGAAGCACTTGAGCGTGGCGTCCGGGAATTCGCGCTGCACGGTGGAAAGCAGGTCCACGAAGAAGGACAGGCGCAGGTCCGGATGGCAGCCGCCCACGATGTGCACCTCGCGCGGGGGCAGGGGCGCGCTCTTCAGGCGCTCCACGGCCTGGGCAATGGAAAGCTCGAAGCCGCCGTCCTGGCCTTTCTCCCGCTGGTAGGCGCAGAAGGCGCAGGCGTTGACGCAGACGTTGGTGTAGTTGATGTGCCGGTTGACCACGTAGAAGGCCTTGTCGCCGTGCAGGCGCGTGCGGGCAAAGTGCGCCAGCGCGCCCACGGCGGTCACGTCCGGGCAGGCGTAGAGCCTGCGGCCGTCCTCAAGGCTCAGGCGCTCCCCGTCTCGCACCTTGCGGGCAATGTCCGTCAGGCCGAGGGCGGCGAAGCGTTTCTCGTCAATCGTGTTCGCGTGTGGGGGCATTCTGGTCTCCTGTGGGGACCGCGAGGCCCCGGCTCAAGATGTCGGCCAGGGCCGCCAGGCGGTCTTGGCGTGTGGTTTCGTCGTCCAGGGAAAGGCCGTAGCCCGCGTCGAGCAGGGGCGAGTCCTGGGCGGTCAGCGCCCGGTCCAGGGCGGCTTCGATGAGGAAGGCCGCGGCCTGCGGGTCCAGGTCCGGGCGGATTTCGCCACGCGTCTGCCCGCCTTCCACCAGCTCGCGGAAGTAGGTCAGGGCCTCGCCGCGCACCTGGGAAAGCAGCATGGCGCGCATGGGAAAGTCGTCCTGGGTGACCATGCGCCGGTACACCCGCCAGATGAGCGGATGCGCGCGGGCAAAGGCCGCGCCCTCCACGAACACCCGGCGCAGGCGCGCGGGAAAGGCCTCTCCCGTGTCCGCGTCGCGGATGGCTTTGAGGGGGGCCTTGATCTCGTCCAGCGCCCTGCTGAACAGGTGCCGGAAGAGTCCTTCCTTGCTGCCGAAGTATTGGAACAGCGAGCCCTTGGCGATGCCCAGGCGGCCCACGATGCGGTTCACGCTGGCCTGGTGGTAGCCGTGCTCGGCAAACTCGGCCAAGGACTCCTCAAGTACGCGGCCGCGCTTCTGCGGGTCGAGGTTGTCGAAGGTTTGCCTTGGTGTATGGCGGGGGCTGTCCATGTGCTTGCGCTTGCCTCTGCGGGGCTGGGGGAGTAGAATATCCGTCAAGTGACCGGGTGGTCATTCGTATGCCCGCAGGCCCGGCCTGTCAACCTCGCCACTGAACTTCGCCCCATAATCCCCTTTGCCCGGAGCCTTCCATGCGCCTTTCCCTGCACTATTCCCCCTGCCCCAACGACACCTTCATCTTTCACGCCCTGGCGGCCGGGCTGGTGCGCGTGCCCGGCGCGGAGCTCGCCATCACCCTGGCCGACGTGGAGCGCCTGAACGAGGCCGCCGCCAAACACGCGCCGGACATCTGCAAGGTCTCCGTGGCCGCTGCCGCCGGCGTGCTGGACGAATACCGCGTGTTGCGCGCGGGCGGGGCCCTGGGCCGGGGCGTGGGCCCGGTGCTGGTGAGCAAGGCCTGCGACCGCCTGGAGGATCTGGACGGCAAGCGCGTGGCCATTCCCGGCCGCCGCACCACGGCCAACCTCATCTTCGGCCTCTTGTGCCGCGAGCGCGGCATCAAGCCGGAAATAGTCGAGCTGGTGTACGACGAGGTCATGCCCGCCGTGGCTTCCGGCGATTGCGCCGCGGGCGTGGTCATCCACGAGGGGCGCTTCACCTTTGCCGAGCACGGCCTCTCGCGCCTGCTGGACCTGGGCGCGTGGTGGGAGGAGGACCGGGGCCTGCCCATTCCGCTGGGCTGCATCATCATGCGCCGCTCCCTGGGGCTTGAGCTGGCGCGCGCCGTGGACAACGCCATCCGCGAAAGCCTGCAGCACGCCCGCGCGCACCCCGGGGCCGGGGCGCAGTACATCCGGGAGCACGCCCAGGAAATGGACCCGGGCGTCATCGCCCGGCACATCGAGACCTTTGTCACCGACGCCAGCCTGGACATCGGGCCCGAGGGCGAGAGGGCGGGTCTGGCGCTCATGGCCGAGGCGCGCCGGGCCGAAGGCCTGGGGGCGATGCCGGTGGACGTGTTTCTGAAGGCGGAGTAGTCTGGCCGGACATTGGACGCGCAACGAGCCCGCGCCCAGACAAGGAGGACCGCATGCCCCGCTTCCCGCTCTATCAGGTGGACGCCTTTGCCGAGGGCGTCTTTTCCGGCAACCCGGCGGCCGTGGTGCCGCTTGAGGAATGGCTGCCCGACGCGACGCTCGCCGCCATCGCCGAGGAGAACAACCTGTCCGAGACGGCCTTCATCGTACCCCTTGATTCCGGCGCGTACCACCTGCGCTGGTTCACGCCCACCTTTGAAATCGACCTCTGCGGCCACGCGACCCTGGCCACGGCCTGGGTGGTCTTCAACGAACTGGGTTTTACGGGCCCGCGCATCCGCTTCGAGTCCAAGAGCGGCCCCCTGTTCGTTGAGAAGGACGGCGACCTGTTGGCCCTTGATTTCCCCTCCTGGCCGCCAAAGCGCGTGGAGGTGACGGACGCCATGCGCCGCGCCTTCGGGGCCGAGCCCCTGGAGGCCTGGGCCCTGCGCGACCTCTTGTGCGTGTTCGGCGACGAGGACGTCATCCGCAACATGAAGCCGAACCATGCGGCCTTCCACGAGATGCCCTACGTGTGCAACATCGCCAGCGCCAGGGGCAGGGCGGGCGGGGAGTTCGACTTCGTGTCCCGCGTGTTCTGCCCGGAGGTGGGCATCCCGGAGGACCCTGTGACCGGCTCGGCCCACAGCCTGCTCACGCCCTTCTGGGCGGAGCGCCTGGGCAAGACGCGGCTCAACGCCTACCAGGCCTCGCGCCGGGGCGGGCGGCTTTTCTGCGAACTCAAGGGCGACCGGGTGCGCATCGCGGGCCGCGCGGCCCTGTACATGCGGGGCGAGATCAGCCTGGGAGGCACCACATGAGCGAGGGCCAAAATGAAGGCAAGAGCGGGCAGCACGGCGGCGACGCCTCGCCCCATTACAGCATTTCCGCCCGGCAGAGCATCCTTGAGACCCCGGAGGCGCGGGTGACGCTCATGACCCTGGCACCAGGCGAAGCCACGCCCTGGCACAGGCACAGCGTCATCGCGGACACGGCCTTCCGCCTGGACGGCGAGGTGGAGGTGCAGGCGCGGGAACCCGAGGAGAGCATCCGCCTGCTGCCCGGCGCGCCCTGCCGCATGGAGCCGGGCCGCGTACACCGCGTGGCCAATGCGGGCGCGACGCCCTGCCGCTTCCTGCTGGTGCAGGGCGTGGGCGCGTATGATTTCGTGAAGGTCCAGGCCTAGGTGGACAGCCTTTTCGTCGCCGTGTCCTGCCTGGTCTTCGGCGTAGTGCTGCGCCGCCTGGGCAGGCTGCCAGAGGGCGCGGACCGCACCATCTCCGGCGTGGTCATCCAGCTTTCCGCCCCGGCGGTGTGCTTCATCGCCGCACGCAACATGCCCATCTCGGCCGAGATGCTCCTGCCCGCCAGCATGGCCTGGATCATCTTCGCCGGGGGCTTCGCCTTCTTCGGCCTGGCCAAGCGGCTCTTCGGCCTCACGCGGGAGACCTTCGGCTGCCTGATGCTCACCACGGCCCTCAGCAACGTGGTCTTCATCGGCCTGCCCATGATCGAGGCATTTTTCGGGCACGAGCTGGTCTACGTGGCCTTTCTGTGCGACAGCCCCGGCACCTCCCTGGTGCTGGCGGTTCCCGGCGTGCTGCTGGCCGCGCACCTCTCGCCCTTTGAGCGCCGGGAAGGCGGCCCGGCCAAACAGGTCTGGCTGGCCCTGCGGCGGGTGTTCTCCTTCCCGCCCTTCCAGGCCCTGGTGCTGGGCCTGGCCCTGCGCGGCGTGGTCCTGCCGGATTGGCTGCTCAAGGGCCTGGGGCACATCGGCATGACCCTGGTGCCGCTCTCGCTCTTCTCCGTCGGATTGGGGCTTGCCCTCAAGCCGCCCAAGGGCGCGGGAAGGCCCCTGGCCCTCGGCTTGGCCTACAAGCTGATGCTGGCCCCGCTCTTGATGCTCGGGGTCATCGTGTTCGGCTTCGGCAACACGGGACCCGTGGCCCAGGTGGCGGTGTTCGAGGCGGCCATGCCGCCCATGGTGCTGGGGGGAATCCTGGCCACGGACAACGGCCTGGACCCCAAGCTGGCCTCGCTTCTGGTCAGCGTGGGCACGCCGCTGGCCTTCCTCACCCTGCCCCTGTGGCGCTGGGTGCTTGCCGGGCTTTAGAACACCCGCGTCAACAGCAGGAACCAGCCTATTCCGCACCCCAGCAGCAGCCCGCAGGGGATGAGCAGTCGCCGCCACGTGGGGCCGATGTCCGTGCCGAAGAACTGGCAGGATAGGATGAAGCACACGTGCAGGGGCGAGACCATGACCCCGGTGAAGCCAGCGAAGAGCCCCAGCGTCAGGTAGGGCAGAAGCGGGATGTCCACGCCCGTGGCCGCTCCGACATTGTGCAGCACGCCCAGGATGATGGGGAAGGTTGCGCCCACGAAGGCCACGGTGATGCCGGAGATGAGCCCCACCAGAAAGGGCAGGCAGAGGGTGAGGGCGAAGAGCGCGCCAGGGCCGGAGGCCACGCTGGCCAGCTGCTCCACCGCGCCGGAGGCCTGCAGCACGTCCTTGAAGATCAAGACCGACACCACCAGGGCCACCAGCCGGTACAGCTCCTTGTCGCGCAGCACCCCGGCCACGAAGCCCGGCCCCACGCGGTTCTGGATGAGCGCGCAGGAAATGGCCAGCAGCAGCGCGGCCATGATGCCCAGCTCAAAGGGCAAATCCGGCGCGAGAAAGGTCATGCCCACCTCGAAGCCCAGGCCGCAGCAGATGGCGATGAGCATGGGCAGGCCCTCAAACAGTGCGGACCGGACGTCGCGCGGGGCGTCGGCCCCTGGCTGCGCGCCTTCCAGGTGCGCCGTGGCCGGGCGCATGATGAAGCGCCAGCCGAGCACCATGCACAGAAGGATGCACGGGCAGGTGTACACGATGAGCCGCGCCAGCGGCACCCCGGCCAGGGACGATGTCAGGATGATGCCGGGGTAGAGCGGCCAGCACAGCTCCCACAGGTGCCGGAACCAGTAGTTCACCAGGGCCGTGTCGCGGCGCTTCAGGCCCAGGTCGTCGGCCATGTCGCGCACCAGGGGCGCGGAAAACACCGCTCCGCCGGGCATGGGCAAAAAGCCCACCAGGGCGGGGAAGAAGGCCAGGCGCAGCTTGGGATCGGACAGAAAGCCCGTGGCGGCCTGCATGAGCCGCTTGGTTTGGCCGCTTTTCTCCAGCACCTCGGAAAGGAACAGGATCAGCGCCAGGATGAGCACGAGGTAGATGGTCTCTCGCTGGAACATGGACAGCGCGGCCACCTGGGCCCAGGCCAGCAGGGGCATGTGGAAGGAGAGCGCGAGGACCAGCCCGCCCGCGAGGACGGAGAGCCACAAAGGCTGGCGCAGGCGCAGGCCCGCCAGCATGACGCCGAAGGCGAAGAGCACCTTGGCCAGGGGCAGAAGCTGCAGAAGGGAATCGGTCACGCGCGTCTCCGGCGGAAAAAGAGGTGGAGTTTTGCCTTTCTGGCCGCATTGCCAGGAGCAAGTGGCGGTGATACTCCCTTTGCGCGCGCAGGTGAAGCCCCGGC
>CAYUOW010000020.1:0-6247 GCA_964446455.1 uncultured Desulfocurvus sp. | reverse complement strand
GGCCGAAAATCGCATCCCCCGCGCCCCAAAGCCCAGCACAGGAGAAGCCCATGTCCAGCGCCAAAGACGTTCCGGCCCCCGCCCCGGCGGAGAGCCTCGTGCAGGATTCCGAGCTGAAGAAGGCCATGCGCGCCCACATGACCGAGGTCATCATGGCCCGCGTGTCCCAGGACGAGGCCCGCCGCGCCGAGGCCCTGCGCGACTACCTGGCCCTGACCCAGGCCGCCGCGGATCTCGCCGCCGCCGACACCCTGTCAATGATGGTGCCGCCGCTCATGCCCTCGCTGTACCGCCGCTGGATCGGCATGTTCGCCGCGCGCCTGTTCGAGACCGCAAGCGAAGAGCAACTGCGCGTACTTTGCGACGGCAGCGAGGAGAACGGCGCGGCCCTGGCGCTTATTTTCGTCATGTTCCTGGAGTCGGAGCGCATGGAGCGCCAGATGAGTGAGGACTTGTGCGCCTTCGGCCAGAGCGTGCAGGGCGAGGAGGGCGTGAGCGCCCAGATGGCCGACGTTGCGGCCAGCTACATCCGCGGCCGTGTGGCCGAGCTGGCCGGGAAGCAATCCGGCAAGCAGGCGGGCACGGAGAAAAAGGACAACTAGGCGGTCTTGGGCTGGGCCAGCACGCGCTCGACCGCGTCGGCCACGGCTGCGGCGGCGGGCAGCTGGTCCTCGGCGGCGGTCTCTACCAGGGCGATCTGCAGGTTCAGCTCCCGCGAGAGCGGCACGCTGTGGGGATCGAAAAAGAGCTTCCAGACCACGGCGGCCTTCTGCACGCGGTCCAGGCGGGCCAGCACCAGGCCCAGGAACAGGATGGCCCGGTTGTTCTTGCGGTCCTTCTGCAGCAGGCGTTCGAACTCCACCTTGGCCTGGATGTACTGCCCCTGGCGGTACAGGCACTCGCCGTAGCGCTGGCGGGCCTCGGCGTTGTCCGACTCGGCCTGCAGGAAGCTCTTGTACAGTCCGGCCGCAGTGGCGAAGTCCGCCGCCGCGAAGGCCGTGTTGGCCTGGGCCAGCACGGGCGCGGTTTTGGAGGCCGCGGCCATGGGGGCGGCCTCGGCGCCGCGCGCCCGGTCGAGGAACCCGAACAGCAGCTTGCGCCGCGAAACGTCGATCTCTTCCTTTTTATCCTGCGCCACCGTGGTCCCTCCCGCTGCTCAAGCCTGCAAGGCGCGCTGGGGCCTTGCGATTCCTGGCGGCAGAGCATACTTCTTTCGGCCACGGGGTCAAGCCGCAATCACCCCGAACAATCAGGCAAAGGGGCGCGCAGGAAGATGACCGGACAGCTCTATGGATGGACAGGACGCGCCTTGCTCGTGGACCTGGACGCGGGCAGGAGCCAGACGCTGCCCCTGCCGGAGCGCGTGCGCCTGGACTACCTGGGCGGGCGCGGCCTGGGCGCGCACTTCCTGCGCAGCTTTTCCACCTCCCGCTGCGAGGCCCTGGCCTGCGACGACCCGGACCTGCCGCTGATCATCGCCGCCGGGCCGCTGACGGGCACGGACGCACCCGCAAGCAGCCGTTGCCATATGGTCAGCCGCTCGCCCCTCACCGGGGCCGTGGGCGACGCCAGCGTGGGCGGCCGCCTGGGGCTGGAGCTCAAGCACGCGGGCTTTGACGCCCTGGTCGTCACCGGCCGGGCGCGCAGGCTCTCCGGCATCGAAATCGACGACGGGACCGTGCGCATCACCGACGCCACGGCCCTGTCCAATCTGCCCACGCCGGACGTGTTCGCCAAACTGCGCTCGTCGCGGCCCTCCGGGGCGCTGGCCGCCACCGGCCCGGCGGCGGAAAACGGCTGCCGCTTCGCCTCCGTCATGGTGGACACGCACCACAGCGCCGCGCGCTGCGGCCTGGGCCTGGTGGCTGGCGGCAAGAATCTCAAGTACATCGCCGTGCGCGGCACCGGCTCGGTGTCCGTGGCCGATCCCGCCGGCCTGGCCACTGCGGTGGAGGACATCCTGCGCCTAGTGAACGCCTCGCCCGCGCTCATGGGCCAGCACGGCTTCGCCCGCTACGGAACGCGCAGCCTGTTCGACCTCATGGATTCTCGGCGCATGATGCCCACGGATAATTTTTCGCGCACGCACTTTGCGGATTCGGCCGGGCTGAACGCCCACGCCCTGGCCGAGCGCTACCACCCCGTGCGCCGGGGCTGTCCGGGCTGCCCCGTGCAGTGCAAGGCCCTTGCGGGCGATGGCCGCCCTTTGCCGGAATACGAGGCCTTGAGCCACTTCACGGCCCTCATCGGCAACCACATGCCGGAACTGGCCCTGCGCGCCAACGACTTTTGCGCTTGCCTGGGCCTCGACCCCGTGAGCGCGGCCTCGGCCCTGGCCTGCCACCGCGAGCTGACGGGCTGCGAGTACGAGCCGGACCAGGTGCTGGCGCTTCTGCTCGGCATGGCCACGGGCCAGGGACCGGAGGGGCAACTTGGCCGGGAGCTGGGCCAGGGCGCGGCGCGCTACGCCGAGGACCAGGGCCGCCCGGAGCTGGCCATGCACGTGAAGGGCCTGGACCTGCCCGCCTATGATCCGCGCGGCGGCTACGGCCTGGCCCTGGCCTATGCCGTGAGCACCCAGGGCGGCAGCCACTTGCGCGCCAACCCCCTCAGCCACGAGGTGCTGCGCAAGCCTGTTGCGACCGACCGCTTCAGCTTCTCCGGCAAGGCCCGCATCATCAAGAACGCCGAGGACGCCCTGGCCGCCGCCGATTCCCTCACCGTGTGCCGCCACCTCATGCTGGCCGCCGGGCTGGAGGAATACGCCAGGGCCTTCGCCGCCGTCACCGGGCTTTCCGCCACGGATGGAGCCGGCGCCGCGGACCTGCTGCTGGCGGGAGAGCGCACCACGTATCTGGAGCGCATGCTGAACGCCCTGGGCGGCTTCACCGCCGTGGACGACGACCTGCCAGCGCGCTTTTTCACCGAGCCGGGCAGCGGCGCGCCGGACCTGCCCGTGCCGCCCATCCCGAGGGAGGATTTCCTCGCAGCCCGCGCCGCGTACTACCGCATCCGGGGCCTGGACGAGAACGGCCTGCCCCGGCGAGAGACGGCCCAGCGCCTGGGCCTGCCCTGGCCCTTGACCGCGCCCCTGACTGCTCCGGTGGCTGCTCCGGTGGCTGCTCCGTTGGCCGCGCCGCGGAACGGGGAGGGCGCATGATCGACCAGCTGGCGAAATACGCGGGCAAACTGGCCCAGGCCGGGCTGTGCGCGCCGGGCGAACCCCTGCTGGCCGCGCTGGATGCCGAACTTTCCTTCAGTCAGGCGAATGATCCGCGCCAGGCCCTGGCCGAGCAGGTCATCCTGGCCCTGGGCGCGGGCGCCCTGCTCCTGGCCGAGCCCATCGGCGCCTGCCAGGGGGCCATGTTCGCCCTGGCGCGGCGGGCCGTGGCAGAAGGCCGGGACTGCGTGCTTCCCGGCGACTGCGAGACGCGCACCTTCCTGCATGATCTTCCCGTGGTGCGGGGATTGGAGGCCCAAGGCATCATCCAGGCCCTGAAGCGCCGCAAGGGCTGCATCGTGCTCAGCGTGACGGACGAAACAGGCGGGGGCCGGGTGCTCATGGCCGCGGCCGGAAGCGTGAGCCCGGAGCAGACCTTTGTCACGGCCAGTTCCATGGCCTTTGCCTGCTTTGTGGCCTTTTTCGACCAGCACCTGCGTGCGGCCCGCGCCGGAACGCTGACGGAAGAGCGCAGGGCGGAATTCGCCAGGGTGCGCGCCATGCTTGAGGCCGACCTTGCGCGCCTGCCACAGGACCTGCCGGAGCTTCTGCCCGGGCCCTTTGCCGATGCCGACCAGGCGCGCGCCGCCATGATCGAGGCCGGGCGGGCCGTGGTGGAGTACGGCCTGGTGGATTCGTCCTTCGGCAACGTGTCATGCAGGCAAAAGACGCCCGAGGGCGAGCTGCTGCTCATCAGCCAGACCGGGAGCAGCCTGGACGAGCTGGCCGGAGTCATCGATCCCTGCCGCATGGACGGCAGCTCCTGCGTGGGGCTCACGGCCTCCAGCGAGTATTCGGCGCACAAGGCCGTGTACGACGGAAGCCCGGTGCGCACCATCCTGCACGGGCACCCGCGTTTCGCGGTCATTGTGTCCATGGACTGCGAAAAGCTGGACTGCCCCGGCCTGGGCAACTGCCACCGCGCCTGCGCCACGCCGCGCGCCGTGGAAGACACCGCCGGCCGCCTGTTCATCCCCATCGTGCCGGGCGAGGTGGGCACCGGGCCCTTTGGCTTGTGCAACACCCTGCCGCCCGCCTTGACGGACGACGGAGGCAGGCGCGGAGCCATCGTGTATGGGCACGGGCTTTTCGCCACCGGGGAGCAGGATTTCCGCGACGCCTTTGCCACCCTGCTTGAGGTGGAGCGCCACTGCCGCGAGGAGTACTTCCGCCGGGTGGAGGCCCTTGGCGGGGCATGATCGCGAATCCTGCGGGCGGACATCGCAAAAAGTGATTTTCAATGCCGGGCCAAGGGTGGTACCCCTGCCTTCCCGACGACATCCGCCGGGGCATGCGGGGGTTTAAAACATGACTGAAGAACGGCGCGCCGCGCTTTTGCCCATCCTGGCGCTTACCGCCGCCAGCATCCTCTGGGCCAGCGCCTTCATCGCCTTCAAGCTGGCCTTCCAGGCCTACGACACCATGTTCGTGGTCTTCGCGCGCATGCTCGTGGCCTGCGTTTGCTTCGCGCCGCTCTATCCGCGCTTCCGCTCCCAGCCCTACCGCGCGGGCGACTGGAAACCCATCGCTCTCATGGGCCTGTGCGAGCCCGGCCTGTATTTTCTCTTCGAAACCGCGGCCATCAAGAACACCGAGGCCGCCCAGGCGGGCATGATCGTGGCCATGCTGCCCCTGCTGGTGGCCGTGGGCGCGCACTTCATCCTGAAGGAGAAGGTCAGCCTGCGCACCTGGGGCGGCTTTCTCGTGGCCGTGGCCGGCGCGGCCATGCTTTCCTGCCTCTCCACTGCCACGGAGAACGCGCCCAACCCGGTGCTGGGCAACTTCCAGGAGTTCCTGGCCATGATCTGCGCCATGGGCTATACCGTCCTGCTCAAGCAGCTCTCCCGGCGCTATTCGCCCATGTTCTTGACCTTCACCCAGGCCGTGTTCGGCTGCCTGTTCTTCCTGCCCTTGATGTTTTTGCCCGGGCAGAACCTGCCCACCGAGTTCGTTCTCGTCCCGGCCCTGTCCATCGTCTACCTGGGCGCGGCCAGCACCATGGGGGCCTATGGCCTGTACAGCTACGGGGTGAGCAAGATCCCCGCCAGCCAGGCCTCGGCCTTTGTGAACCTCATCCCCGTGGCCACGATCATCATGGCCCGTCTGGTGCTGGGCGAGGTGTTCAGCCTGGGCCAGTACCTGGCCTCGGCCCTGGTGCTGGGCGGGGTCATCTTGAGCCAGGACAGGAAGAAGACGGAGGCCTGAGCGTGTTCGGGTTCCTGAAGTCCAAGCCGAAAAAGCCTGCTGCGCCCGCGCTGCCCACGGTGTTGGAACTGGACCTGGGCCAGGAGCGCGTGAGCGTCGAGGTGGGCTTTGACCGCTTCCGCTCCCTGCGCCTTTCCATCCGCCGCGACGGCACCGTGCGCGCCCGCGCGCCCAAGGGCACCAGCCTCTCCGCCCTGCGCGAACATGTGCTGTCCAAGGGGCCGTGGATTCTGAAGCACCTGGAGCGCATGCGCGAGCGACGGCAGTCCGTGCAGCCTCTTCAATACACCAATGGCGAGGCGCACCAGTTCCTCGGCCAGGGCTATGCGCTTTTGCTGCGCCAGGGGCCGCGCAACCTCGTGCGCCTTGCGGGCGACGGTCTGCTCGTCACCACCCGGCGCGAGCCGGAACCGGAGCTGGTGCGCAAGCTGGTGGACGCCTGGCTGCTCGCCCAGGCGCGGGAAGTGTTCACCAGGGTCATCCGCGAGCTTCTGCCGCGCATGGACGCCCAGGGCGCGCCCCGTCCGGCCAAGCTGAACATCCGCTGCATGAGGAGCCGCTGGGGCAGCTGCTCACGCGCGCGCGCCATCTGCCTGAACCGCCTGCTCATCAAGGCCCCGCTCGAATGCATCGAGTTCGTGGCCGCGCACGAGCTGTGCCACCTGAAGCACCACGGCCACGACGCGCGCTTCTACGGCCTGCTCGACACGGTGCTGCCCGACTGGCGCGAACGCAAGAAGCTGCTGCACAGCCTGCCCATCTTAGAATACGGAAACTGGGGGCGCCGCCCCCAGACCCCGGGGGGGGGGGGGGCCCAGCACC
>CAYUOW010000019.1:29871-37477 GCA_964446455.1 uncultured Desulfocurvus sp. | reverse complement strand
CAAGCTCTCGTACAACCCCGTGCAGTTCATGCAGAAATACGATGTGGAACTGGCATAAGAGAAGAGAAAAGCAGAATATCCCTCCGGGGGCCAAAGGGCACAAGGCCCTTTGGAATCCCATTAGGGGTGGGGAATGCAAATGACCAAGTGTCATCAGCCTGTCCTCCGCGAAGCCCAGGGGCCTTGCCCCTTGGCTTCGCGGCATGGCGGGTCCAGGGGGCACTGCCCCCTGGCCGCCGGAGGCATATTCTCTTCTCCCACCCTCCCCTCTTCTCACCTTGCCCAGCCATGACATCCGCCTCCCCTCGCCCCCGCCTCGTCATCCTCGGCCTGGACGGCCTGCCTTTGTCCCTGGCGCGCACCCTTGCGCCGCAGCTGCCGAATCTTGCGCGCCTGCTGCCCGGCGCCCGCGCCATCGAGGCGGAGCTGCCGGAGCTTTCGCCGGTCAACTGGACGAGCTTCTTCACGGCCGAGGGTCCGGGCGTGCACGGCGTGCATGGCTTCACGGTGCTTGATGCGCAGACGTATGCCTTGCGCATCGCCAATTTCGGGGATGTGCGGGTGCCGACCATCTTCCAGCGGCTGGGTCAGGCCGGGCTGGTGTCGCGCGTGCTCAATTTGCCGAACATGTTCCCGGCAGCACCGCTTCGGGGCATGCTGGTGGCGGGCTTCGTGGCGGAAAGTTTGGAGGACGCGGTGTTCCCGCCCTTCCTGCTGGGGCCGCTCAAGGCCGCGGGCTACGTGGTGGAGGGCGACACCACGCGCGGCGCGGCGGAGCCGGAATACCTGCTGGACCAGCTGCGGCGGTCGCTCGCCGGGCGGCGCGCGGCGCTGAATCTGCTCTGGCCGGATCTCGCCTGGGATCTGTTCACCTGCGTGCTCACCGAGACGGACCGGCTGTTCCACTTTCTGTTCCCGGCGGTGGAGGATGCAGGCCACCCGCTGCATGGAGCCTGCCTGGCCTTCCTGCGCCAGTGGGACCAGCTTGTGGGCGAGGTGCTGGACCGCTTTGACGCCCTGCCGGAGCCCAAGCGGCTCATTTCGTTTGCGGACCACGGCTTCTGCAGGTTGGAAACCGAGGTCGATTTGAACCGCGTGCTGTTCGAGGCCGGGTTCCTGAAATATGGCCGCCCTGCGCGCGACGAATGGGACGCGGGTGTCGTCGGCGACGGCACGCGGGCCTTTGCCCTTGATCCGGGGCGCATCGTGCTGCACCGGCAGGGTCGCTTCGCCAGGGGCAAGGTGCGCGAGGAGGAGACGCCGGGCCTGCTGGCCGAGCTGCGGCGGCTGCTGCAAGGCTTGACCTGGCAGGGCCGCAGGGTCATGAAGCAGGTGCTGGACGGGCGCGATCTGTATGGAACGGAAGACGCGCCGGATCTCATCTGCGTGCCCGAGTGCGGCTTCGACCTCAAGGCGCGCTTTGACCGCGCGGAAGTATTCGGGCATTTTGGCCGCTTCGGCATGCACAGCCCGGGCGACGTGTTTTTCTCGGACACGCAGGACGACGGCCGGGTTACGCGCCTGCGCGACACGGGGCGGCTGGCGCTCCACTATTTTGGCCAGGGCGAAAGCACCCAGGACAGGCGAGGCGGACTGATTCTATGAACGGAATTTTCGGATGGCGATAGACTTCGAGCGCGAGCTGAACCCGGCCCAGCGAGAGGCCGCCCTGCACATGGGCGGCCCGGTGCTGGTCATCGCGGGCGCGGGCAGCGGCAAAACGCGCACCATCGTCTACCGCCTGGCGCATCTGGTGCAGACCCACGTCTCGCCGGAGAACATCCTGCTCTTGACCTTCACCCGGCGCGCCAGCCAGGAAATGCTGCACCGCGCGGGCCATGTGCTGGGCCGCCCCCTGACCGGGGCCAGCGGCGGCACCTTCCATTCCTTCGCCTATTCCGTGCTGCGCCGCCACGCGTTGGAGGCGGGCTACCCGCAGGGCCTCACCCTCATGGACAGGTCCGACTCCGAGGACCTGCTGGGCGAGCTCAAGGCCCACCTGGACCTGGGCCGTGGCGACCGCTCCTATCCCAAGCGCGCCACCCTGGCCGACACCATCACCAAGAGCCGCAACAAGGAACTGACCATCGGCGGCATCCTGGACCGCGAGGCCTACCACCTGCTGCCCTATCAGGCGGACATAGAGCGTCTGGCCGAGGAGTACGCCAAGGCCAAGCGCACCCAGGGCCTCATGGACTACGACGACCTGCTGTTCGAGCTGGAGCGCCTGCTGCTGGAGCACCCGGAGATCCGCGACGGCTTGCGCCGCCGCTATCCCTTCGTCATGGTGGACGAGTACCAGGACACCAACCTGGTGCAGGCCCGGCTGGTGCGCCTGCTTGCCGGGGAAAACGGCAACGTCATGGCCGTGGGCGACGACGCCCAGTCCATCTACGCCTTCCGCGGCGCGGTGGTGGCGAACATCCTGGAATTCCCGCAGCACTTCCAGAACGCCAAGATCATCCGCCTGGAGCAGAACTACCGCTCCACCCAGCCCATACTGGACCTGACCAACGTGGTGCTGGCCGGGGCGCAGCAGAAATTCGACAAGCACCTGTTCACCGAACGCACCGGCGGCCTGCGCCCGCGCATCATCCAGACCCTGAGCGACCAGTCCCAGGCCACCCAGGCCGTGGGGCTGATTACCGAGATGGCCTCCCGCCACCCTTTGCACGAGATCGCCGTGCTCTTCCGCGCCGGCTACCAGTCCTATCCGCTGGAGGTGGCCCTCACCCGCGCCGGGCTGCCCTACCGCAAATACGGCGGGGTGCGCTTCCACGAGGCCGCCCACGTGAAGGACATTCTGGCCTACCTGCGCCTGGCCGCCAACCCGGCGGACATGCTGGCCTGGCAGCGCGTGCTGGGCTTCCTCAAGGGCGTGGGCGGCAAGACGGCGGGCAAGATTTCCACGGCGCTACTTTCCGGCGATACGGCGGGGCTGGACAAGCACAAGAAGCGCTTCCCGGACCTGAACCCGCTGCTGGCCGAGTTGGACGCCCTGCGCAGGCTGAACCACGCCCCGGCCGCGGCCCTGGACCGCGCCATGAGCTTTTACGCGCCCACCCTGGTGACGCTCTACCCCGACGACTATCCCAAGCGTCAGGCGGGCCTGGAGCAGCTGTCGCAGATCGTGGTGAATTACAAGAGCATCGAGGATTTCCTGGCCGACCTGTGCCTGGACGGCACCCAGGCCGAGGACGACCGCACGGAGAACGCCGTGGTGCTCTCCACCGTGCACTCGGCCAAGGGCCTGGAGTGGCGCGGCGTCATCCTCATCGATCTGGTGGAGGAGCGCTTCCCGTCCAAGAAGGCCATGCAGAGGCAGGAGGACATGGAGGAGGAGCGCAGGCTGATGTACGTGGCCTGCACCCGCGCCAAGGACGAGCTGGCGCTCATCGTGCCCGGCTCGGTGTTCAACCGCTTCAACAACTGCCGCGAACCAGCCGTTCCCAGCCCCTTTGTGACCGAGCTGCCCGACGCCCTCACCGACCGCTACATCGAGACCTACACCGGCGGCCTGCGCAGGAAGGACGAGCAGGTGCGGCCCGGCGCCATGACCCGCGAGGACGGTTTCCTGCCGCCCATCGTCTGCCCGGAGCCCGTGCGCAAGCCGGACTATGAGCCGGGCGTGCGCCCGGTGAGCGCCGCAGCGGCCCCGCGCGCCCAGTACGCCGCCGCGCCCCCGCCGAAATCGGCCATGGACGCGGCGCAGTCGAAGCTCGGCCTGTGCGAGCACAAGATCTTCGGGCAGGGCAAGATCATCGCCGAGATTCCGCCGGACAAGTACCGGGTGAACTTCCCCGGCTTCGGCCTCAAGGTCATCGTCAAGGATTACGTAAAGCTGCTGTAGCTTAGGCCTTAGCTTCCGCGGCAGGCGGCGCCTCGTCCGCCATGTCCCTCTGGGCCTCGCTCATGTGGGTGGCCGCGTAGTCCTTGTACACCCCGGACTGGAAGAACAGCTCGAAGACCTGAGGGTCCATGTGCTTGTCCTTGACCATGAAGCCCATGATCTTCATGGCCTGGGAGAGCTTCATGGGCTCCTTGTAGGGCCGGTCCTTGGCGGTCAGGGCCTCGAACACGTCGGCCACGGCCAGGATGCGCGCCTGCAGCGACAGGGCCTCGCCCCCGATGCCGTTGGGGTAGCCGGTGCCGTCCAGCTTCTCGTGGTGGGCCCCGGCGAACTCCGGCACGCGCGACAGGCGCTTGGGAAACGGCAGGCGCGAGAGCATGTCGATGGTCACCACGGTGTGGTCCTCGATGATCTTGCGCTCGGCGTCGGTGAGCGTGCCCTTGCGGATGCAGAGGTTTCTCACCTCGTCCTCCGTGAGCCAGGGCTTCTCCTCGCCTGCCCCGTTCTCGCCGTCCGTGTAGGTGCGCGCGGCGATCTTCTTCACGCGCTCAATGCGCTCGTCGCTCATGAACTCGCCCGGCTTGTTGCAGGAGACGATGAACGCCAAGTCGTCCTCCAGCTCCTGCCTGCGGCGCTCCATCTCCTCGGTCACGGCGAACATCTGTTCCCGCGTGGCGCCGGAGCTGGCCAGTTCCAGCAGTTTCTCCAAAAGCTCGGCCTGAATGGCCTTGCCGATGAAACGAAAACGCGTGCTGATCATCTCGATGCGGTCCACGATGGCCTCGAGCTTGGTGGCCTTGTCCACCACGTGCACCGGAGTGGTGATCTTGCCCACGTCGTGCATCCAGGCGGCCAGCTTCAGCTCCTCCAGCTCGTTCTCCCCGAAGTGCGCGTCCTTGAACGGGCCGTCTTCCTGCGCGTTCACGGCCTGGGCGATGCGCATGGTCAGGTCCACAACGCGGTCGATGTGGCCGCGCGTGTACGGGCTCTTGGCGTCGATGGCCGCGGCGATGCTCTGCATGAAGGAGTACAGAAGGGCCTTGAGACCCTGGATGAGCTGGGTGTTGGTGAGGGCCACGGCGGCCTGGCTGGCCAGGGACTGCACCGCGGCCAGCCCCACGGGCGAAAAGGCCGTCACCTCGCCGCTGGCCTTGTCCTTGGCGTTCAACAGCTGCAAAACGCCGATGATCTCGTGCTCGTGGTTCTCCATGGGGATGACCAGCATGGAGCGCGAGCGGTAGCCGGTTCCGGCGTCGTACCGGCGCGTGCCGGTGAAGTCGAAGCCCTCGGCGCAGTACACGTCCTCGATGTTGACCACCTCGCGCGTCAGCGCCACGTGGGAAGAGACGTTGGCGTGGTTCTCCGCGCCTTCGTCCGTGTACAGCTTCACCGGGGGCAGGGTGACGGGATTGCCGCTGGTGCCGCCCAGGCGCACGTTCATGGTGTCGTTCTGCAGCACCACGAAGTCGAGCATGCGGCCCGTGTCGTCCACGATGTACAGGGTGCCCGCGTCGGCATTGGTGATGGAGCGCGCAAGGCTGACGATCATCTCCAGCAGGCGGTCGCGGTTCTGCTCGCCCGAGAGGGCAAGGCCGATGTCCGTCAGGTGGCGCAGGTGCTCGGTCAGCCGGGCCACCTGCTCCCGGAGTTCCTCCGGGGTGGAGGGCTCCAGATCCTGTGTGGTGGCAAGGCAGGCCTCCGCCGCTTCCTGGAGTTTCTCTGTCATGCGCTTCCCCCCTTCGGACGGTGGACAGTGCCATGCGGTGCGCTTTGGCTCCGCCCAGCGGTTTCTCTACGTATACCATAGGTCATTTACGCTAGGAAAGGGGGGGCAAGGCCACGGTTGCCCGGTGAAAGGGAATGGAGTACAAGGCCTCTGTCGCACGCTGCGCCATGCGCAACCGCGCCCATGCAGAAGTCCGTCAACAGGGAGTACCCGTGCCAGCATCCGCCCATCAGCAACGCATCCTCACCGCTGGCCTCGCCGTGGGCCTGGTGGCCCTGGCCCTGTGGCAGGGCGGCATCCTTGTGCTGGCGGTCCTGTTATGCGTCTGCGCCCTGGGCCAGTGGGAATTCACGGCCATGTTCCGGCCCGGACCGGAGCACAAGTCCTTGCGCATGACCGGCGTGGCCCTTGGCGCGGCCATGCTGCTGGCCGCCAAGTTCGGCGGGCCCCAGGCCGTCCTGTGGACCCTGGCCGCCTGCTTCTGGTTCCTGGCCCTGCGCTTCCTGTTCCGCTACAGCGCCAACCAGCAGAACGCCGACTTCTTCGACGAGCTCATCCTCATGGCCGGGGCCTTCTACCTGCCCCTCATGCTGCAGTTCTGCCTGGCCCTGTCCACCCAGGAGATCATCCTGGTGCTTCTCTCCACCGCGGTTTCCGACACGGCGGCCTATTATTCCGGCACCTTCTTCGGCAAGACCAAGATCTGGCCGCAGGTGAGCCCCAAGAAGTCCTGGGCCGGCAGCATCGGCGGGTTCACGGGCTGCGTGGCGGTGGTCACCGTGTACGGCGCGTTCCTGGGCGAGGCCCCGCTGCCCGCCTGGCTGCTGCTGGGCGCGCTCTTGAACATGGGTGCCCAGATGGGCGACTTCTTCGAGTCCGCCCTGAAGCGCAGGCTCCAGGTGAAGGACTCCAGCACGCTCCTGCCCGGCCACGGCGGCGTGCTCGACCGCATCGACAGCCTGCTCCTGGCCCTGCCCTGCTACGCCCTGTTCAAGCAGGCCGTGCCCCTCTTCCCGTAAGGTCTGCGGCGATGAAGTCCTACATCTCCGCCTGGCCGCCCCTGGCCCCGGAACAGCCCTTCCCGCGCCGCCTGGCCATTCTCGGCAGCACCGGCTCCATCGGCGTCAACGCCCTGCGCGTGGTCGAGGACCAGCCGGAGCTGTTCCGCGTGGCGGCCCTGGCCGGTGGCAAGAACGCCAAGCGCCTGGCCAAGCAGGCGGCAACCTTCCGCCCGGCCGTGCTGGCCGTGCTGGACGAGGACGCGGCGCGCGAACTGCGCACCTTGCTGCCCGCAGGCTACGCGCCGGAGATCCTCACCGGTCCCCAGGCCTACGAGACCATCGCCGCCGGGCCGGAGTCGGACCTCGTGCTCTCGGCCATCGTAGGCGCGGCGGGCTTTCTGCCCACCCTCGCCGCGGCCAAGGCGGGCAAGCGCATCGCGCTCGCCAACAAGGAAAGCCTGGTCCTGGGCGGACGGCTCATCCGCCAGGCGGCCCGCGCAAGCGGGGCCATCATCCTGCCGGTGGATTCCGAGCACAACGCGCTGTTCCAGGCCCTGTGCGGCCACGCGGATGCCGACGGCAAGGAGCTCTCCAAGCTCATCCTCACCGCCTCCGGCGGGCCGTTCCGGGGCAAAGACGCCGCCTTCCTGGCCTCCGTCACCCCGGCCCAGGCCCTGAACCACCCGAACTGGAGCATGGGCGCCAAGATTTCCGTTGATTCCGCCAGCCTCATGAACAAGGGGCTGGAGGTCATCGAGGCCTGCCACCTGTATGGCCTGCCCGTGAGCCAGGTGGACGTGCTGGTGCACCCGCAGAGCATCGTGCACTCCCTGGCGGAATACGTGGACGGCTCGCAGCTGGCGCACCTGGGCGTGCCGGACATGCGCATCCCCATCGCCCACTGCCTGTGCTTCCCCCGCCGGGTGGAGCTCAACATGCCCCGGCTGGACCTGGCCCAGGTGGGCGGCCTGACCTTCGAGCGGGCCGACGAGACGCTTTTCCCCTGCCTGCGCCTGGCCAAGGAGGCCT
>CAYUOW010000019.1:0-29771 GCA_964446455.1 uncultured Desulfocurvus sp. | reverse complement strand
GCGCGGCGCTGATTATATGAAGGTTCTACAGTAACAGGCACATGCCCGGACCCGGGCGCGTGAAGGAGCATTTGTGGGTGTCATCGCCGTTGTGCTGGTCCTTGGCGGACTGATTTTCTTCCACGAGCTTGGGCACTTCCTGGTGGCCAGGATGCTCGGCATCGGGGTCAAGGCCTTTGCTCTGGGCTTCGGACCGAAGATTTTCGGCTTCCAGGTGGGCATGACCGAGTACCGCCTGTGCGCCGTGCCCCTGGGCGGCTACGTCATGCTGGCGGGCGAATCGCCCGACCGCGAGGAAGAGCCCGAGATTCCGCCCCACCTGCTGTTCAGCCTGCGGCCCGTGTGGCAGCGCATGTGCGTTGTGGCCGCCGGACCGGTTTTCAATTTTCTGCTGGCCTGGGGCATCTACTGGGCGCTCTTCGCCAGCCAGGGACAGATGGGCCTGGCGCCGACCATCGGCCAGGTGCTGCCCGAGAGCCCGGCCCTGCGCGCGGGCTTCCAGCCGGGCGACTCCGTGCTCAGCGTCAACGGCCATCCCATCACCTTCTGGGAGGACCTGACCGACCTGGTGCAGGGCTCCGAGGGCAATCCCCTGCAGATGGAGATCAAGCGCGGCAAGGAACGCGTCACCATCGCCGTGATTCCCGAACTGCGCGAGCGCAAGAACGTCTTCGGCGAGACCGTGCGCGCCCCCATGCTGGGCATCGTGGCCGCCAAGGAAATCATCACCCTGGAACTTTCCGGCGCGCAGAGCCTCAAGCTCTCGGCCAAGGAGACCTGGCGGGCCATCGTGAACATGGTCACCGCCCTGGTGAAGATGGTCGAGCGCGTGGTCCCGGCGGATTCCATCGGCGGGCCCATTTTGATCGCCCAGCTCATCAACCGCGAAGCCGAGGAAGGCATGGTGGGCCTGCTGGCCCTGGCTGCTGCGCTCTCCGCGAACCTGGGCTTCGTGAACCTGCTGCCCATTCCGGTGCTCGACGGCGGGCACCTGGTCATCTTCGGCCTGGAAGGCATCACGCGCAAGCCCCTGAGCCTGCGCGCGCGCTCGGCCGCAATGCGTCTGGGCATCGCCATGCTGGCGGCGCTCATGCTTTTCGCCACCTACAATGACCTGCGCCGGCTCTTCAAGTAACGCCGCCCCGCACGGCTTGCTCCTGGCAATCAACGGGGCCGACGAGCGTCTGCAGATCGCCCTGGGCCGCCTGACCGAAGGCGAGGGCGACGCGGAGTTCCTGGCCGCGCAGGAGTGGAATGTGCCCGGCCAGGCCGTGCGCTTCCTGGCGCCGGGCATCCGGCAGCTGCTGGACGGCCTGGGCCTTGGCGCGGGAGAGATCCGGCGCATCGCCTGCGTGCAGGGGCCCGGCAGCTTCACGGGCCTGCGCATGTCCCTCGCCCTGGCCGAGGGCCTGGCCTGCGGCAACGGCGCGCAGCTCGCTGGCATCGGACACCTGGAACTTCTGGCGCGCGAGGCGGCCGAGACCTGCCCGGGCGCGGTGCTGGCCCTGGCCTGGTCACGCCGGGGGCAGCTGTACGCCCAGGCCTTCCAGGAATCCGTGGCCCTCACGCCGCCGCAGGTGGTGCACGTGACGGAGCTGTCGGCTTTCCTCGCCACCCTGCCCCGCCCGCTTTTCGTGCTGGGCGGCGGCCTGCGTCGCAATCTTCCGGCCTTTGAGGAACTTGCGGCGGCCGATTTTTCCTTGCGCCTGCTGCACCACGACTGGGACGCGCCGCGACCGCAGAGCCTGCTGACCTTGGCCGCGCAGGCGCACTTCGGCCCCGGCCCCCTGGAGCCCGTGTATCTGCGCGCCTCCGACGCGGAGGACAACCTGGCCGCCATAGCCGCCGGGCGCGGGCTCACGCAGACCGAGGCCCAGGCCATTCTCTCCCGCGGCAGCCGCACCCTTTCCTGACCTCTCCTTTTCCGAAGTCCTCCCACGCCGGACGAGGCTCAACCTCCTCCGCCTCCCTGCGGGACGGCGGACTGTTGTTCGCTTGCCGAGCCGCCGCCCGTGCCCCTTCGGACAAAGCTCAAAGCCAGGACAACGACCATCACGGCGCTCAGGACTTGGTTCCGGGGGCACTCGCCAGCGCCAGAAACGACAGAGCGCCGGGCCGGCTTCCTCCCCCTGCCCAGGAAAACCTGTGCACAGGGCCGACCCGGCGCGCGCCGGAAGACCTTTCGCCCCGTTGCGGGCGTTCGTCGCGGATTATTTTATGCGGAGAGGCGGCCTATGGTGCTGGACAGCTGGCGGCCCAGGGGGGTCTGGTGGTTGATCTCGCGCTCCACGTTGATGATGCCTTTGAGCACCGTGGAGTGTTTGCGGCACAGGCGGTCGCCGATGGCCGCAAGGGACAGGCCCGTGTGTTTGCGGCACAGGTAGAACGCCGTGTTGCGGGCCAGCACGGTCTGCTGGCTGCGGCTCTTGGACATGAGCTCGGCCTCGTCAATGCCGTAGCTCTTGCAGACGAAGCTCACGATGCGCTCCAGGTCCGGGGCGGAGGATTGAGCCGCGTAGTTTTCGAGCACCTGCCAGGCCAGCTCGGTGGTGATCTGCTGGCCCAGCAGCCGGGCCTTGAGCACCAGGTTGTTCAGGCAGCTTTCCAGCTGGCGGATGTCCGTGGTGAGGCGCTCGGCCAGAAGGCCGGTGACGTCGTCGGGCACCTGGACCATGAGGTTGCGCGCCTTGCGGCGGACGATCTCCTCGCGCGTGGCGAAGTCCGGGGCGTCCATGAGGGCCAGGAAGCCGGAAGCGAAGCAGGACACCAGCTGCGGGTCCACCTGGTCCAGCTCGCGCGGCAGGAAGGAGCTGGTGAGCACCACCTTGCAGCCCCGCGCCTGCAGGGCCTTGAGCGTCATGAGCAGCTCGTCCTGCAGCTTGCCCTTGCCCTGGAAGAAATGGATGTCCTCCAGCAGCAGCACGTCCACGGACTCGCGGAACTCGGCCTTGAAGCGGGCGGCCTCGCGCGCCTTGATGGCCAGCACCAGGCGTGTGGCGAATTCCTCGGCCGAGAGGCAGGCGATGGAGGTCCGGCTGCGGTTCGACTTGGCCGCCAGCTGACGGCCGATGGCGTGCAGCAGGTGCGTCTTGCCCAGGCCGGGACCGGCGGAGAGAAACAGATGGTCCGCAGCCAGGGCATCGTTGCAGATGCCTTTGGAAGCGGCGCAGGCCAGTTCGTTGCAGGGGCCCACCACGAAGTCGTCAAAGCTGAAGCGCCAGCGGGTGTCGGCAATGGGCCGGGGCTTGTAGTCAAGGGGCAGGGCCAGCGCGGGCGCGGCCTTGAGCCTTGCTCCCGCATGGGCGGGCGCGGCAGGCGCGGACTCGGCCACGGGTGCGGCCTTGCGCACCGCCACGGCGAGTTCAACGCGCTTTCCCGTAAGCTCCTGCGCCGCTTCGCGGACGACATCGACCAGGCGCTCGCGCACCCAGGAAGCCACAAATTCGTTGGGAGCCAACAGTTCGAGGGTGTTCCCATCGATACGGGCGGTCAATGGCCTGATCCAGAGGGTGAATAACCCCTGTTCCAGTCGATTTTCGAGCATGAGGAGCAGTTTTGGCCAAAGGTCCGCGTTCATGGAGGCAGGTCTACGCGCCGGGTGCTTTTCGGACAATCCCGCCAGCCGTCAGAAGGCCCACGGGGCGGTGGACTGTTCTCTACAATGCAACCACATGATTTAATTATGTTCATCACAATTTTGTGAGCTATGGGCCCAAAGAATGGGAATGGGGAAGGCCCGAAAAACGGGGCTTCCCGGCTGGGTGGCTATGGCTGCAAACTTCTTGTGAAGAATCTTTTGCACAAGCTAATCTTCTCAAATCATCGAATTTCGCAAAATTTTACCATATTTCTCTCTCATGAGTTTTCACGCAAGGACGCTATCCTGTGAAACATGCATGCAATTGAAAGTGACACCTGCTGAACCGCATCCAGACTGGAAAATACGGATAAGGCCGCCTGGACCGACCCAGAGCAGCTATTCACACAAAATACGTATCCGTACAGTTAAATCATATAATTCAATGCACTTGCGCACGCCAAAAAACGAACACAATCAATTTTGCGCATGGCAGATAGGGACAGCTGATGCGTAGTTCCGGCCTCTCATATTCGGCCGGAAGCAGGCTCAAAGGAGGGAATTTCGGGCAGGTATCGGGTGAGACTATTTCACAATCAGGCTAAACCGGGAAAAAATCCTGGTGCGCCCCTTGGGCACGGTGACGGTGAGCAGGCCGTCACTCAGGCTGGCCGTGACGGTTTCCCCGTCCACTCCCGGGGGCAGCGGGAAACGCCTGGCGAACGTCCCGTGGGCGCGCTCTATAAGATGATACACGGGCTCGGCGACTTCCTGCCCCGTCTCGCAGCTGTCCTGGGTGCGGTCGTAGGGGCGCTCGCCACGCACCACGAGGTCGCCGTCCACGATCTCCACCACCACCTGGTCGGCCTTGATGCCCGGCAGTTCCACCTGGGCGATGATGGCCTCGGCAGTCTCGCGCACATCCGCCAAAGGCGCCCAGACATACCCGGCCGCCTGCAGCTTCGCCCCTGCCTGGCCTTCCTCGAGCAACCGCTCCACCTGGTGCCGGAACTCATCCACGCCGCTCCACGGAGTCCACTTGCCTTTGCCCATGCGCACCTCCAGATCTGTTTCCTGAATACTCAACTTGCTGTTCAGGCGCAATTGCCTGCCATTCAAATTTGTTGCAAAGAAAGTACGTGGTGTTAGAAGAAAGGTGTTGCAAATCAATCGGGATAGCGCTAGCAGTAATCATTCCTGGTTGAAACTGACAACCCAAGGGGGGTTCATGGACGCACTCATGCTTTCGCGGCTGCAGTTCGCGGCGGCCACCATGTTTCACTTTCTGTTCGTCCCGCTCACACTGGGCATCTCCGTGCTCATTGCCTGCATGGAGACGGCCTACGCGCGCACGGGCAAACCGGTGTACAAACGCATGGCGAAGTTTTGGGGCAAGCTGTTCCTCATCAACTTCACCCTTGGCGTCGTAACGGGCATCACGCTCGAGTTCCAGTTCGGCACCAACTGGTCGCGCTACTCCGCCTACGTGGGCGATATTTTCGGCTCGCTTTTGGCCATCGAGGCCACGGCGGCCTTCTTCCTGGAGTCGACCATGATCGGCGTGTGGCACTTCGGCTGGGAGAAGCTCTCCCCCAGGGCCCACGCCTTCACCGCTTGGCTGGTGGCCGGCGCGAGCAACCTCTCGGCCGTGTGGATCCTCATCGCCAACGGCTTCATGCAGAATCCCCTGGGCTTCGAGATCAGGAACGGCCGCGCCGAGCTGACGGACTTCGTGGCCGTCATCACCAACCCCTGGGCCTGGAACGAATTCGTGCACGTCGTCTCCGCGTCCTTCTGCGTGGCCACCTTCTTCGTGGCCGGCATCAGCGCCTGGCACCTGCTGCGCAAGCAGAACGTGGAGCTCTTCACCAAGTCCATGAAGCTGGCCCTGTTCGTCGGCCTGGCCTCCACGGCCATCGTCGCCGGCCAGGGTCACCTGCACGGCAACCTGGTGGCCAAGCTCCAGCCCGCCAAGCTCGCGGCCATGGAATCCCACTGGGAGACCACCAAGAACGCTCCCATGTACCTGCTGCAGGTGCCGGACGAAAAGGGTGAGAAGAATCTGGTGCAGGCCCTGCCCGTGCCCTCGCTTTTGAGCATCCTGGCCTTCAACGATCCCGACGCCGAGGTGAAGGGCCTGAAGGAATTCGCCCCGGCCGACCGCCCGCCCGTGGGCATTACCTTCATCGCCTTCCGGGCCATGGTGGGCATCGGCACCCTCATGCCGCTCTTGATGCTCTTCGGCCTGCTGAAGCGCGACGAGCTTGAAAAGTACCCCCTGTTCCTGAAGGCCCTGATCTTCGCCATGCCGCTGCCCTACCTGGGCATGCAGGCGGGCTGGGTGGTGGCCGAGGTGGGCCGCCAGCCCTGGATCGTCTACGGCCTCATGCGCACGGCCGACGCCGTTTCGCCCATCACGGCCGGACAGGCGGGCAGCTCCCTTGTGGCGATGGTGCTTCTGTACACCCTGCTCGGCGTGGCGGGCGCCTATCTCATGGTCACCGCCGCCCGCAAGGGTCCCCAGGACGCTTAGGCCCACAACCCGAACAACACCAAGGAGTCGGACATGCTTGAGACCATCTGGTTTTTGCTCTGGGGAGTGCTCTGGGCCGTTTACTTCGTGCTCGACGGCTTCGACCTGGGCATGGGCACCCTGATGCCCTTCCTGGCGAAAAGTGAATTCGACAAACGCTCCATCTACAACGCCGGCGGCCCCTTCTGGGACGGCAACGAGGTGTGGCTGCTCTCCGCGGGCGGCGTGACCTTCGCGGCCTTCCCCCTGGCCTACGCCACCATGTTCAGCGGACTCTACTCCGCCCTCATGCTGCTGCTCTTCGCCCTGATCCTGCGCGGCGTCTCCTATGAGTTCCGCAGCAAGGTGGACAGCATCTCCTGGCGCAGCCTGTGGGACGCCTGCCACACCGTGGGCAGCTTCCTGCCCGCCCTGCTTTTGGGCGTGGCCTTCGCCAATCTGTTCCACGGCCTGCCGCTGACCGAGGACCACGTGAACCAGGCGGGCATCATCGACCTGCTGAACCCCTACGGCCTGCTGGGCGGTGTGCTCTTCGTGGCCATGTTCGCCCTGCACGGTTCCCTGTGGCTGGCCATCCGCGCCACGGGCGACCTGAAGGCCCGCGCCGTCTCCACCGCCTGCAAGCTGTGGCCCGCGGTGCTGGTGCTGGTGCTGGCGTTCCTGGCCTACACCTCCGTGCATACGCAGCTCTTCGGCAACTACATGAAGAACCCGCACCTGTTCCTGATCCTCGCCGCCGCCGTGGCCGGCCTTGTGGCCGCGCGGCTGTTCCTGGCCGCGGGCAGCTTGTGGAAGGCCTGGGCCGGCTCGGCCGTGTTCATCGCCTGCGTGGCGCTCTTCGGCGTGGTCGGCCTGTTCCCGGCCATCCTCATCTCCACCCTGAACCCGGCCTGGAGCCTGACCATCCACAACGCCTCCTCCAGCGCCCTGACCCTCAAGATCATGCTCGGCGTGGCGCTCGTCTTCGTGCCTGTGGTCATCGGCTACCAGGCTTGGTCCCTCAAGACCTTCAGCGAGCCCATCGAGGACGAAGGCGACATGGAGTACTAGACTCCCGCCGCCCCGCTTTGACGCGAAAAGGGCCGCTCCCGTTTGGGGGCGGCCCTTCTTCTTTGGCTCGGGGCGGAGGCGGAGCGCCCGGTCAGGCGTCCTTGTGCACCACGCGGTGCTCCTGGGGCGGCTTGGACGTGAACAGCTTGCGCCGGTAGAGCGACAGGCAGGCGGCGCAGGCGGCCAGGATGGCGCCTGTGGTCAGCGCGGCGTGGAAGCCGGTCATGAAGGCCGCGCCCGCGGCTGAGCCCTGGCCCAGCGCCCGGCCCTGGAAGCCCTCGAACACGGTGATGGCCACGGCGATGCCCGAGACCATGCCCACGTTGCGCACCAGGGCCAGCACGCCGCCCACCAGGCCCACCTTGTCCTGCGGGGCGCTGGAAAGCACGCTGTTGTTGTTGGGCGACATGAACACGCCCACGCCAAGACCCAAAATCACCTGGCCCAGATACACGTGCCACATGGGCGAGTTGCCCTCCAGCCGCGAAAGCCACACGAGTCCGCAGCTCATGACCGCGAGGCCGATGGAAGTCAGGGTGGCGAAGTTCACGCGCTCGGACAGGTACCCGCTCACCGGGGCCACCACGGCCATGGTCAGCGGCAGGGAGGACAGCACCAGGCCCGTGGCGTAGGGCTCAAGCCCCTGCTGGCCGTGCAGGTAGAAGGGCAGAAGGATGGCGTTGGTGAACATGCTCATGAAGGCGAGGTAGGCCACCACGTTGCCGGAGAAAAACGGCCAGATGCGGAAGAGCGAAAGGTCGAGCATGGGGTGCTGGCAGCGCCGCTCCCAGGCGGCGAAGCCGGGAAAGGCCGCAAGGGCCACGCCCAGACCCAAAAGCACCGGGGTGGAGGTCCAGCCCCAGTCGTGGCCGTGGCTCATGGCCAGCAGCAGGCCGGTCATGCCCAGGGCGAAGAGCGCCGCGCCGCCAAGGTCCAGGGTCTCGTCGCGCAGGCGCTCCTGCGGGGGCAGGAACTTGCGGGTCAGGTACAGGCCCAGGAGCCCGATGGGCAGGTTCACGTAGAACACGCTGCGCCAGCCGAAGCCCTGGATGAGCAGGCCGCCCAGGCCGGGTCCGGCCATGGAGCCCAGAGCCACGGTCATGCCGGTGAAGCCAAGCGCCCGGCCGCGCGTGGGGCCGGGAAAGGCCGCCATGATGATGCCCGGGCCGTTGGCCATGAGCATGGCCGCGCCGATGCCCTGCCCCACCCGCGCGGCGATGAGCGCCCACAGGGCCGGAGCGGCGCCGCACAAGAGCGAGGCCGCGGTGAACACGATGAAGCCGAGGGAGTACAGGCGCTTGCGGCCGTACATGTCGCCCATGCGGCCGAAGAGAGGCAGAAGGCAGGAGATGACCAGGAAATATCCGGCCACGATCCATTGCACCTGGGGCAAGGGCGCGTCGAAGCCGATGCCGATGGTGGGCAGAGCCGTGTTGACGATGCCCGAATCCAGCGTGGCCATGAACGTGCCGGAAACCGCCACGCTGAAGGCCCGCCAGTCACCGGAGGCCGTTTTTTGCCCGTTCTCCTGCATACAACTCCTTGCGTGTTTTCAGAAGCGCTTCAGTATTCCATTTGACTCTGTCAATCAAGCGTTTTAATCTGGCGTTTCAGAATCCGTTCAGGAGGAATGAATGCAGCAGGTTGAACTGGGCGACACCAAGCGCAGGCTCATGGACGCAGCGGGCGAGATATTTTCGGAAAAGGGTTTCAAGGCCGCAACGGTGCGTGAGATCTGCCGGGTGGCCAAGGCCAACGTGGCGGCCGTGCACTACCACTTCGGCGACAAGGAAGGGCTGTACAAGGCCCTGCTGGTGGAGGCCTTCGAGGCCGGGCTCAAACGCTACCCGCCGCACATGCACCTGGAACCCGGGGCCAGCTGCGAAGAGCGCCTCTACGCCTTCGTCCACTCGTTCCTGCTGCGCACGCTGGGCAGTGAGCGCTTCGCCTGGTGCGGCAAGCTCATGGCCAGGGAACTGCACGAGCCCACCGAAGCCCTGGACCACATAGTGGAGCGCTACATCCTGCCGCTCACCGCGCAGCTGCGCTCCATCGTGGCCGAGATTCTTGGCGGCCAGGCCAAGGCCGCAGACACGCGCACCCTGCACTGCGCCATGAGTATTGTGGGCCAGTGCCAGTACATCTTCCGCTCACGCTCCATCGTCGGGCGGCTGCTCCCCCACCTGCGGTTCGACGAGGCGGGAATCGAGGCCCTGGCGCGGCACATATCGACATTTTCCCTGTGCGCGCTGAAGCACCTGCCTCCGGCGGAGCCGGAGCACGCGTAGCAGGCGAAAACAGCCGGAAATCGGGCGGTCCACAGGGGCCGCCCTGAGTGTGCTTGCGGGGGAAAAGGCGGGGAGCCGGGAAGGCTAGCCGTCGATGAAGTCCGACACGAGCTTCATGAGCTTCTCGTACTGGGCCTTGGGGTCGCCGCTCTGCACGGCCTGCTCGTTGCAGCGCAGCAGATAGCGGCGCATGATCTGCGTGGTGGCCGAGCGCAGGGCCGAGCGCACCGCGCGCACCTGCACCAGGATGTCCTCGCATTCCTTGCCCTCGTCGATCATGCGCTGGATGCCGCGCACCTGACCCTCGATGCGCTTCATGCGGGCCATGACGTCCTTTTTGAGGGCTTCCTGATCCTTGATCTCCTTGGCCATGTCCGCCTCCTGAAATCCCTTGGATCCTGCAGCTACGCCGGTTTTCCGGGAGCGGCCGCCCGAGCAGCACGCCCCCTGCCCGCATGGGGTATCCGGGGTGCAGGGTATCGTTCCCATGTCTGGCATGTCATTGAAATCAGAACTTGGCAAGGGGGGTCTCCTCAAGCGGCCAACTTCGCAGACGCGCTCCGGCCCAATCTGCTACGCGAGGTTTCCGATAATTTCAATCGGAAATAACACTGCCCGGCGGGCAAACACTCATCTTGCCGGAACAGGGGCTGAAAAAAGCGCGGGCCGGAGGCGCAAACCTCCGGCCCGCTTCGCGTCCGGCTACTTCTTCTTGTTTTCGGTGATGGAGCAGGAACCGTCCTTGGACCACTTGGTGGTGGCTTCCAGGTAGTACACGTCCTTCACATCCTTGCGCAGGTCGCGGGTCATGTAATAGGCCTCGCCGCTGCGCGAGCCGGTGGCGCAGATGAACACCACGGGCTTGTCGAACTTCATGGTGGGCAGCTTCTTCTCCAGCTCGTTCACGGGAATGTTCACGGCGCTGGGGGAATGGCCCGCGGCGTACTCTTCGGGGTCGCGCACGTCGACGAGCAGGATGCTGTCCGGCTTCTCCGCCAGGATCTTCTTGAACTGCTCCACATTGATGGCACCCTCGACGCCGCCGGTCTGCGCCTTGAGGCCGCCGCCCCCAGCGTTGGTCGCGCCATACATCTTGACCCAGGCGGGTTCGCCGGCCTCGCAGACCTTCACGTTGGCGTAGCCCAGGGCCATGGCCTTCTTGGCGCTCGAGTGGCTCAGGGGGCACTCATAGCCGCCGCAGAAGAACACCAGCTGGCTGGCCTTGTCCGCGGGCAACAGGCCCTGCTTCTTGTCGAACACCGAATCCGGGATGCTGACGGCCGAGGGAATGCTGCCTTCAAGGAACTTCACCAGCGGGCGGGAATCCACCAGCAGGAAGGTTTCACCCTTGGTCAGCATGTCCTTCACGGTCTCCACGCCGATGGCCGGGTAGTTGCCCTTGGCCACCCACTCCGGGTAGCCGCCGGGGAACACCTTCACGTTCTTGTAGCCCAGCTTCTCGGCCTTGCGGGCGGAGTTGTGGGAGAGCCGGCACTCCGGCCCCTCGCAGTAGAATATAAGCGTGGCGTTCTTGTCCTTGGGCAGCAGTTCCGCAGCCTTCTTTTCAAAGTCGCCGTCCGGCAGGCTGATGGCCGTGGGGATGTAGCCCTGCACGTACTTGGCCTGGTACGGGCGCGAGTCGATGAGCTTCACGCCTTCCGGGTTGGGCACCTTCACCAGGGGCTTCACGTAGTTGATGTCCACAAGGTTCTTGTAGAAGTAGTCCGGGTTGGCCGCCTGGGCCTGGGCCGCAAAGGCCAGGGCAAGCAGCACCAGCAGAAACGCCTGCAGCAGTCGCTTGGTACGCATGGTCTTCTCCTTGGTTCGAGGGTTTGCATACTCTCAGGCCGGAGGGTTCCCCCGGTCCCGTCGGGAACATTTACCGTGCGCCGGGCTCGCCCTTCTCAAGCGCTTCCAGCCACAGGCCATGGTGGTGGCGCGCGTAGTGGCGCGGTACGCTGCCGGTGAACATGGAGCGGAAGCCCGGCTTTTCCTCCGGCGAGATGGCCGCCATGTAGATATGGACCAGGAGCCCCGCGAACACGAGGCCCACGGCCAGGTAGTGCAGGGTCACGGCCCAGCCGATGATGCCCACCATGGACGCGGGCAGGAACTTGTCCGAGGCCAGCAGGACCATGCCGGTGACGCCGATGGCGATGCCGCCGAGCACGGAGGCCTGGGCAAAGGCCTTCTGGCCCATGTTGTAGTAGCCCTGGGGCGGCAGCTCACCGCCAGTTCCAACCGTCATGCGCAGCATCTTGCGCACCAGCCAGGCAAAATCGCCGGGGCGCACGCTGAAGACCTCGCGCACAAAGAAGCGCGCGCCGCCCGCGTTCGCGGCCAGATAGGCCAGCATGCCCAGCAGCCAAACCACGCCGACGACCTCGTGGATGACGAGCAGCACCGCGCCTCCCGCGCTGCCGCCGCCAAACAGGGTCCGCAGTGCGTCGGGCAGCCAGGCCCCAAGGGGATTCAGCTTCTCGTTCTTGACGAGCCCCAGTCCGCTCACAAGCAGCACCAGCCAGCAGGCCGCGTTGAACCAGTGGATGCGGATGTCCGAGGGGTCGTGGCGCTTTATCTCGTCGTTAGCGGGCGTCATGGCCGTCCTCCTTTGCTTCTGCGGCTGTCCCGTCGTGGTCGTGCGGCCCGGAGCTCTTGCCCGAGGTCATGAGCTGGCGGCCGAGCATGGCCAGCACGCCCAGGCCGGAGAGGCCCACGGCGTACTTCACCAGCGGGGCCACCACCTGGGCGAAGGCGTCGAAGGAGAGCGGGTTTACGGGCTTCACCGCCCAGCCGTCCGGGGCGGTGCTGGCGATGTAGTACATGTTGGGCTTGGTGTCGTTTCCCTTGGCGATGACGCGCACCACCCTGCCCTGGTTGGCGGCCAGGAGCTTGGCGGCCTCGCTGTTCGGATCGTTGATGTCGCCGAACACCCGGGCCTTGGTGGGGCAGGTGTCCACGCAGGCCGGGGAAAGGCCCGCGGCGCGGCGCTCCGGGCAGTAGTTGCACTTGTCGGCGATGCGCTTTTGCGGGTCTCGGAAACGCGCGCCGTAGGGGCAGCTGGGGATGCAGTTGCCGCAGCCGATGCACAGCTTGGGGTCGATGACCACCGTGCCGTCGGCCGCGTTCTTGAAGGTGGCCCCGGTGGGGCAGGCGGAAACGCAAGTAGGCTCGTCGCAGTGCATGCAGGCCCCGGGCTGGAAGTGGCCCTGGCCCATATTGAGTGCGCTGGGCTTGCCGTTTTCAACCGCCGGCGCGGCCTCCTTGATCCAGTTGCGCCACTGTCCACGCGCAACGCCGTTGGCCTGCTTGCAGGCGGCCATGCAGCCCTTGCAGTCGATGCACTTGGCCGAGTCTATGACCATGGCGAGCTTCTGGTTCATGCGGCCCCCTTCTTCTTCACGCTCACGAAGGTCTCATGGATGGCCGAGTTGCCGCAGATGGCGTCGAAGCGGCTTTCCATGAGCTCTACGATGCTCGCGCCCACCCTGGAATGCTTGAGCTGGCCGGAGATGGTGCCGAATCCGGAGAGCATGTACACAGTATCCTTGCGGATCTTCGGCGTCACCAGGGCCTTGAGCTCGCCCTTGCCCGCCGGGCTTTCCACCTGCACCAGGTCGCCCTGCTTGACGCCAAGCTCCCTGGCGCTGTCCTCGTTGAGCCAGAGGGTGTTCTCCGGCTCGAACTCGGACAAGAGCGCATTGTTGGTGCTGCTGGCCTGGGTGACGCAGGCGCTGCGGCCCGCCACCAGGCGGAACTTCCGCCCGGCGTCCGGACTCTGCTTGGGAGCAGCATACACGGGCAGCGGTTCCAGGCCCAGGTCCGCGTAACGTGTGCTGTACAGCTCGATCTTCTGGCTGGGGGTCTTGAAGGGCTGGCCCTCCGTGGTGCCCAGGGGCGGATTGGGCGGATAGAACACCCCGTCGCGCTTGATGGTCTCCAGGGCCTCCGGGAAGGCGGCCAGCTGCATCTCCCGGTACTTGGGGATGTCGAAGTCAAAGGCCTCGGGGAAGCCCAGCTTGGCCGACAGGACCTTCAGCACCTCGAACACCGGCCGCGACTGATGCAGCGCGGCAATGACCGGGTCGCGCCAGACAAGGCACGCGCCCTCGGCCCCGGCCTGCAGGGCCTGCACCGGGTCCTGGCGCTCCAGGGCGCTGGGCATGGGCAGCACCAGGTCGGCCATCCAGGCCGTGTCGCTCATGGCAATGTCGGCCACAACCATGAAGTCCAGGGCGTCGATCATCTCGCGGGTCTTCTTGCGCTCCGGCGCGGTGGCCATGGGGTTGGTCTTGTACACGAACCAGCCCTTCACCGGGTACGGCGCGCCCTTGATGACGGCCTCGCGCGTGAGCACGAAGGAGCCTTCGTCATCAAAGAGCAGGGGCACGCTCTTCATGTCCACGCGGCCCGGCGGGTTGTCGTCATAGAACGGCGGCTCGAACGGCACCTTCTTCAGGCCCGCCGGACGCGGCGGCACCAGCCCGCCCGGGCGGTCCCAGTTGCCGAGCAGCGCGTTCACGATGGCGAAGCTGCGCCGGATCTGCGTGCTGTTCTCGTAGTCCGAGCTGCGGCGGCCGGGATAGACCATGGCCGCCGGGGCCGCGGCGGCAAGCTCGCGGGCGATGCGCGCAATGCTTGCAGCCGGGATGCCGGTCTCGCCTTCGGCCCACTGGGGCGTCAGCTCCGCCACGTGGACGGCGAGCTTGTCCAGGCCGCTGGTGCGCTCGGCCACGAACTTCGGGTCGTACAGTTTCTCGTTGATGATGACGTGGGCCAGCGCCAGCATGAAGGCCATGTCCGTGCCGGGGCGGATGGCGTGCCATTCGGAGGCCAGGGCCGCGCTCTTGGTGTAGCGCGGGTCCAGCACCACCACCTTGGCTCCCTCCTTAATTATGGACACCAGGTCCATGCTGTCCGGGGTGACCAGGGCCTCCAGGCGGTTGGCCCCGGCCAGGATGACGTACTTGCTGTTCTTCACGTCCGGCAGGGGCACCTCGCCGAAGGTATCCACAAAGGCCCGGTTGCCGGAGAGCAGGCACAGGGACTCGTGACTGGTGACGTTGTAGGAGCCGAAGGCCTCGGCAAAGCGGTTCACGAACTGGCTCTGGGTGTCGGCCCCGGCGCTGAAGAGCATGCCGCAGCGGGTGTATTTCGCGGCAATGTCCTTCATCTTCGTCGCGCACAGCTCGATGGCCTCGTCCCAGCCTATTTCCTTCCACTTGCCCTCGCCGCGCTTGCCGGTGCGCAGCAGCGGCGTCTTCAGGCGCTCCGGGTCGTACACCTGGTCCACCCCGGCGTTGCCCCGCGCGCAGAGCATGCCGCGCGACTTGGTGAACTTGGGGTTGGGATCGAGCTTTTTGATGACGCCCTTCTCCACCCGGGCAATGAGCCCGCAGCGGTTGAAGCACATGTCGCACACGCCGAATTTGGACTCCCACTGCGGGGTCTGGGTCGGCGCAGCGGCCCGGGCCTGCGGGGCCAGCGCGGCCTCCGCCGCGGCCGCAGCCGTAACGCCCGCTGCGGCCCCGGCCAAGCGGAAGAAATCCCGGCGGGAAATGTCACGTTTCATGGATGATCCCCTTAGTTCCGGCGGAAGGGCGAGGGAGCCGCTCCCGCCGGACGGTCTACTTTTAGTTGCACTTGGCCGGAGAGGGGGAGTCCTTGGCGAAATCGTGCAGGTAAGTAAAGATGTCGGTCTTCTCCTCCGGGGTGATGCCCTTCCACTCCTTGAAGCACTTCAGGCTCTCGGGCTTGGCGAAGACCTTTTTCCAGTCGGCCTGGGTCTTGGAGCTGGGCGAAAGGTCGGATGCGCTCGCGCCGTGGCAGGAACGGCACTTCTGGCGGTACAGGTACTTGCCCTTGCGGGCGTTGCCCTCGGCGGCGAAGGCCATGCCGACGACCGACAGGGCCAGGATCAGAGCGGTGAAGATCGAGGTGCTGCGCTTCATGGGATTCCTCCGGTGTTGTGGTCAAGGTTTATGCGGCAGGCTTGCTGCGCGCCGCTTTTTCACGATCGTTTTGTTCCCTGTACCCGTACGGGGTATATACGTCAAGTACCGAGTCACGAAATGTGTGAAAAAAGTTGACCCGAATTATCCAGCAGGTTAGGAGTGCGTAGTTATGTTTTTTTCAGCATAACTAGTCCCAAACCAGTCGGAGAAGCGCATGAACATCGGTCCCTACACCTTCGAAGAGTTCAAGGCCAAGGCAGCGGCTTTCCACGGTTATCCAGCACCTGGCCTGCTGCTTGGCGGATACATGGTGGAACTGGCGCGCCGCCAGTTGCCGGAAGGCACCCTCTTCGACGCCGTGGTGGAAACCTCAAAATGCCTGCCCGACGCCGTGCAGATCCTGACCCCCTGCACCCTGGGCAACGGCTGGATGAAGGTGCTGAACCTGGGCCGCTACGCCGTGACCCTGTACGACAAGTACACCGGAACGGGCGTGCGCGTGTGGCTCGACCTGGACAAGATGGCTCCCTATGAGGAGATCCGCGGCTGGTTCCTGAAGCTCAAGAAGAAGGCCGACCAGGACACGGACCGGCTGTTCCGGGAGATCGAGGAAGGGGGCGAGAACCTCTGCTCCATGGCCCCGGTGCAGGTGGACGACCGCTTCCGCAAGCACAAGAGCATGGGCCGCGTGGGCATCTGCCCCATCTGCGCCGAGGCTTACCCCCCCAGCGACGGGGCCATCTGCCGCGGCTGCCAGGGCGAGGCCCCCTACGGCCAGCCCGGCTGCGACCTGCCCGCCGGGGCGCGCTGCGAGACCGCTCCGCACGCGGAAGCCCTGGCCAGCACCGGCCCGCAACTCACCGCCGTACCCGTAAGCGAGGCCGTGGGCCACAAGACCCTGCACGACATGACGCGCATCGTGGCGGGCGAGAGCAAGGGAGTGGAGTTCCACAAGGGGCACGCCATTTCCGGCGGCGACGTGTGCCGCCTGCAGACCATGGGCCGGGCCCACGTGTACCTGGAGCAGGACACGCCCGACGGCTTCATCCACGAGAATGAGGCCGCGCTGGCCTTCGCCAAGCTCATGGCGGGCGAGAACGTCGCCTTCGACGAGACCCCGCACGAGGGCAAGATCAATTTCCGCGCCACCAAGACCGGCGTGCTGGTGCTGGACCGCGAGCGCCAGGAGGCCTTCAACCTAGTGCCCGACGTCATGGCCGCCAGCCGCCACCACGGCGTGCTGGTGGAGGAAGGCAAGGAGCTGGCCGGAGCCCGCGCCATCCCGCTCTACCTCTCGGCCGAGAACTTCCGCAAGGCCCAGGCCCTGCTGGCCGCCGGGCCGCTGTACAGCATCGCCGCCATCAAGCCCGCCCGCGTGGGCGTGCTGGTGACGGGCACCGAGGTCTTCCAGGGCCTCATCGAGGACAAGTTCGCGCCGGTGATCCGCGAGAAGGTGGAATGCCTGGGCTCCCAGGTCATCGCCGTGGACATCGTGCCCGACGACGCCGAACGCATCGCCCAGAGCGTGGGCAAGATGCTCACCGCCGGGGCGGACCTCATCGTCACCACGGCCGGACTCTCCGTGGACCCGGACGACGTGACCAGAAAGGGCCTCCTGGCCGCGGGCCTGACGGACATGCTCTATGGCGCGCCCATCCTGCCCGGGGCCATGACCCTCCTGGGGCGCCTGGCCTGCCCGGCGGGCAGCGCGCGCGTCATGGGCGTGCCCGCCTGCGCGCTGTTCCACAAGGCCACCAGCTTCGACATCCTCTTGCCGCGCGTGCTGGCCGGCGTGGAACTCAAGCGCGCCGACCTGGCCCAGATGGCCGAGGGCGGCTTCTGCCTGAACTGCAAGACCTGCGTGTACCCCAAGTGCTGCTTCGGCAAGTAGGAAACGGCTGAATAGTGCCTCGCACGTGAGAAGGCCCCGCTGCGAGACGGGGCCTTTTTGCGTTGCCGGGGGATTGGTTCACGAACCACAGTGCGGACAGCTCCTTGGCTTGCGGATGTAGTCCATGATGCTCCCCCTGGCGTCCAGTTCCAGGTGGCAACAGTCCTCTATCATCCGCCGGACCAGGAGCCGCCCGCGCAGAACCCTGGACTTGACCGCAGGCAGGGATATGCCCAGACGCTCAGCCACCTCGCGTTGCCTGACGCCCTCCAGATCGGCCAAGACCAGCGCCGCACGGACCTTTTCTGGCAAGGCTTCGAGCATCGGCCTCAGGCAGGAACCCATGTCTTCAGGGAGGGCGCCGCTTGGCTCAAGACCGGGGTCGGCCCATTCCTCCGAGAGTTCACTCGTGGGCCGTTTGCTTCGAAAGTAGTCCGTCACGGCATTGCGAGCCACGGTGAACAGCCAGGCCCGCAGGTGGTCCACCCGCTGCACCGAGGCAAGGCTCGTCAGCATCTTGAGGAACACGTCATGGAGAATGTCCTCGGCCTCGGCTGGTGACCGCACCCGCTTCAGGATAAAGGACTTGAGTTCGCCCCGGTGTTCCTGCCAGATCATTTCCAGCTTCTGCCGCATGCGCCGCGCCCCTACTCTTTGACTGCCTCAATCACCGCCGAGGCGACGATTCCCCCCAGGCCCAGGCCAGGAAACATCTCGTCCAGCATCCGGCCGCTTGCCGGGTTGGGACGGATGGACACATGCTGAAACCCGGCTGCGCGCATCATGTCCTCCAGGGCCTCCACCCGTGCAGCTCCAGCCACGCACTTCGCGTGGAGCATGACGTTGGCCCGGATGTCCTCGGGCATGTCCGCCACGGCTACGATGTCCGCGATGGCCAGCCTGCCGCCATTCTTGAGAACCCTGAAGGCTTCCCGGAACACCTGTCCTTTGTCCGTGCTCAGGTTGATCACGCAGTTGGAGAGCACGACATCGGCCTCTGCGTCGGCCACGGGCAGGTGCTCGATCTCGCCCAGCCGGAATGTGGCGTTGGCGCACTGGGCGGCTACCGCGTTTCTCCTAGCCTTTTCCACCATCTCCGGCGTCATGTCCACGCCGATGACGCGCCCCGTCTCGCCCACCTGACGGGCGGCGAGGAAGCAGTCGAAGCCGCCGCCGCTGCCCAGGTCCACCACCACCTCGCCGGGCCTGATGGCCGCTATGGCCTGGGGGTTGCCGCAGCCAAGGCCCATGTTCGCCCCTTCAGGCACGCTTTGCAGGTCCTGGACGGAATAGCCCACAGCCAAGGCAAGCCCCTTGGACCTGTCCTGGCCTTGCGGACTACAGCACCCGCTGCCGCAGCCGCAACCGGCCGTACCGGCGAGTGCTGTTTCCGAGTACCTTTTGCGGATGGTTTCCCTGATCTCCCCGTCTTTGTTCGCTTGCATGTCTTCGCCTCCAGATGCCGCATTCACGGCGCGTTGTGCAGTGAAGACGGACGAAGGGGCAAAAGGATGCATCCTGTGCGAGTGCGGGAGAAAGTCCACCAGAGGTTTGGCGCGCGGCATGGGCGTGCCCGCCTGCGCGCTGTTCCACAAGGCCACCAGTCTCGACATCCTCTTGCCACGCGTGCTGGCCGGCGTGGAACTCTGGCGCGCCGACCTGGCCCAGGCGACCGAGGACGGCTTCTGCCTGAACTGCAAGACCTGCGAGTACTCCAAGTGCTGCTTCGGCAAGTAGACTGAAACCGCGCCTGCGGACCATGGGGCGCCTCCGCCTTTTGGACCGGGCGGGGGCGGCCCTTTGCCTCGGGCGCCGTCTTCGACCCAAGCCCTTGACCATGCGTGCGATGCTGCATAATTTATGGGCAGGCTGAACCAGGAGGCGCACCATGCCCGAAGCAGTTGCCCAGCCCGCCCCCACTTCCGTGCGCGCCCTTGTCGAGCGCTTCAAGCCCCCCGTGGGCGTAAGCTCCTACGGCACCGTCTACACCGACACCACCGAGTTCATGAACATCACCTACGGCGACGTCATTGCCGTGGGCGGCAGGCACTACCTTGTGCTGGGCGACGAGCGCGAACGGCGCTTCGGCATGGAGGACCCAAAGTTCTGGGTCAAGCGCTGCGTGGAGCTGGAAAGCGGCCTGTACCGCATCCTGAAGCTGGAGTTCGCCGAAACCTTCGACCAGCACATCGGCCCGCTGACCATCACCTGCCACCGCAGTGCCGCCAAGGAGGCGCGCATCCTGCGTCTGGTGGAGGGCGACGCCCGCTTCATGCAGGGCCAGGCCCACAGGGATGCGAAGGGCAACCTGGTGCGCGTGCTGGAACGCGTGGCCGGACGCAGGCTGGATCTGAACGTGGAGGACATCCACGCCGACCACCGCGCCTACTTCCACGAAATCTACCCCGACATCCTGGAGCGCTTCATCCGCGCCTGCAAGGCCATCCACTTCCTGCACGAACACGGCGAGACCCACGGCGACATCCGCCGCGACCACCTCTACGTGGACCACGCCAGCGGTGAATACTGCTGGATCGACTTCGACTACGGCTACGACGCGTCCGAGAATCCCTTCGGCCTGGACCTCTTCGGCCTGGGGAATATCCTGGCCTTCACCACCGGCAAGGGCGTGCACACCATCCAGGACCGCGCCCAGGCCGGCGTGGCCGGCCCGGATGTGGACGAGGCCGACTGCGCGCTGTTCTTCCGCCACCGCATCGTGAACCTGCGCAAGCTCTTCCCCTACGTGCCGGAGGACCTGAACCGCGTGCTGATGCACTATTCCTCGGCCTCGGAGGTCTACTACGAGACCGTGCCCGAGCTCTTGGCCGACCTCGAACCCTGTCTGGACACCCTGCGCAGGCTTTAGGAGCACCACCCTAGGAGGCCCTATGGACTTCAAGAACATCCTCATCTCCGTGGACGCCTCGGACAACGCCCGGCGCGCGGTGGACTACGCCGCGCAGCTGCTGGGCCAGGTGCGGGACGCCCGCGTGACGCTCCTGTACATCGAGCGCGCCCCGGGGCGCGACCGTTTCGACACCGAGGACGCCTGGCTGAACCAATGCAGGCTGGAGCACGAGCGCGTGTTCGGCTTTCTCAAGGACGCCCGCGAGGTGCTGACCAAGGCGGGCTTGCCCGACGCGGCCATCAGCGAGCGCACCGTGCTGTGCAGCGCGGAACCCAGTGTGGCCCAGACCATCCTGGACGTGCAGCAGGAGGGCGGCTTCGGCACCCTGGTGGTGGGCAGGCGCGGCCTGACCAAGGGCGAGGAGTTCCTCTTCGGCAGCGTGTCCACCAAGCTGGTGCACAATGCCAAGAACTGCGCGGTGTGGGTGGTGCAGTAGACGGAAAGGGCAAGGCCGCCAGCGGAAGCCCATCTTCCGGCGGCGGCCTTGACCTAAAGGGTATGTTCTTTCGAGAGGTCCGCTGGTCCGGCAGAGTGTCCGTCGACAGATCCGTCGGCCCGTTGCCTGCTTATTCGGACGCTGGGAGCAGAAGCTTTAGAGCCGCAAAACCTGTGGGGCTGGAAAAATGCGCCCCGCCAGCCCCACCGCCGGATGGGGGGCCCGCTGCCCTTGCCACTTGCCTGACGGATGCTTATCGCGTACATCTCTCCCGTTTCACGGCACGGCAGAAACCTCTCACCCAAGCGGCGGAAAAATGCCCAAGCGCACAGACATCAAGAAGATCATGCTCATCGGCTCCGGCCCCATCGTCATCGGCCAGGCCTGCGAATTCGACTACTCCGGCACCCAGGCGCTCAAGGCCCTCAAGGAAGAAGGCTACGAAGTCATCCTGGTGAACTCCAATCCGGCCACCATCATGACCGACCCGGAGCTTGCCGACCGAACCTATATCGAGCCCATAGAACCCGGCACCGTCGCCAAGATCATCGAGAAGGAGCGCCCCGACGCCCTGCTGCCCACCCTTGGCGGCCAGACCGCGCTGAACACCGCCCTCGAAGTGGCCAAGATGGGCGTGCTGGAAAAATTCGGCGTGGAGCTCATCGGCGCCTCGGTGCCCGTCATCGAGAAGGCGGAAAGCCGCGAGCTCTTCCGCGCCGCCATGGAGAAGATCGGCCTCAAGGTGCCCAAGAGCGGCATCGCCCGCACCATGGACGACGTGCGCGAGATCGGCCGCACCCTGCCTTTCCCGCTCATCATCCGCCCCGCCTTCACCATGGGCGGCACCGGCGGCGGCGTGGCCTACAACATGGAGGACCTGGAGTCCATCTCCTCCCAGGGCCTGGCCGCCAGCATGAAGAGCGAGATCATGATCGAGCAGAGCGTGCTCGGCTGGAAGGAATACGAGCTTGAGGTGATGCGCGACAAGAAGGACAACTGCGTCATCATCTGCTCCATCGAGAACCTGGACGCCATGGGCGTGCACACGGGCGACTCCATCACCGTGGCCCCCAGCCAGACCCTGACCGACGACGAATACCAGAAGATGCGCGACGCGGCGCTCGCCATCATGCGCGAAATCGGCGTGGAGACCGGCGGCAGTAACGTCCAGTTCGCCATCAACCCGGCCGACGGCGACATGATCATCGTGGAGATGAACCCCCGCGTGTCGCGCTCCTCCGCGCTCGCCTCCAAGGCCACGGGCTTCCCCATCGCCAAGATCGCGGCCAAGCTGGCCGTGGGCTATACGCTCGACGAGATCCCCAACGACATCACGCGGGAGACCATGGCCAGCTTCGAGCCGTCCATCGACTACTGCGTCATCAAGATTCCGCGCTTCACCTTCGAGAAGTTCCCCGGCAGCGAGGACTACCTCACCACCTCCATGAAGAGCGTGGGCGAGACCATGGCCATCGGCCGCACCTTCAAGGAGGCGCTGCAGAAGGGCCTGCGCTCGCTTGAGGTCGGCATGCCCGGCCTGGGCAAGAAGTTCGAGACCTGCCCGCTGGACAAGGACGAGCTGCTGCGCCTGATGCGCAAGCCCAACTCCGCCCGGCTCTTCGCCGTGCGCAACGCCATGCGCTGCGGCTTCACCAACGAGGACATCCACCAGGCGTCCTTCATCGACCCCTGGTTCCTGCGCCAGATCCGCGACATCCTGGCCGTGGAGGCCGAGCTGGCCGAGTTCGGCAAGGGCGAGGAAATCTCGGCCAAGAACCCGGCCCTGTTGCCCCTGCTGAAAAAAGCCAAGGGCTACGGCTATTCCGACAAGCAGCTCTCCGTGCTCTGGAAGATGAGCGAGGACGGCGTGCGCGCCCTGCGCAAGAGCATGGGCGTCACCCCCACCTTCTACCTGGTGGACACCTGCGCCGCGGAGTTCGAGGCCTACACCCCGTACTACTACTCCACCTACGAGTCCGGCTGCGAGATCGAGAGCAAGGACCTGAAGAAGGTGGTCATCCTGGGCGGCGGTCCCAACCGCATCGGCCAGGGCATCGAGTTCGACTACTGCTGCTGCCACGCCTCCTTCGCGCTGAAGGAAATGGGCGTGCAGTCCATCATGGTCAACTCCAACCCGGAAACGGTGAGCACCGACTACGACACCTCGGACCGCCTCTACTTCGAGCCCGTGACCTACGAGGACGTGCTGAACATCGTGGAGTTCGAGAAGCCGCTGGGCGTCATCGTGCAGTTCGGCGGCCAGACCCCGCTGAACCTGGCCGTGGCGCTCAAGAAGGCCGGCGTGACCTTGCTCGGCACCCCGCCGGAGAGCATCGACCGCGCCGAGGACCGCGAGCTGTTCAGCGCGCTCATCCGCAAGCTGCACCTGAAGCAGCCCATGAGCGGCACGGCCATGACCCTCACCCAGGCCACGGAGATCAAGGACAGCCTGGGCTACCCGCTCGTGCTGCGCCCCTCCTACGTGCTGGGCGGCCGCGGCATGGAGATCGTGTACGACGACGAGGAGTTCAACAACTACTTCCGCAAGGCCGCCATCATCTCGCCGGAGCACCCCATCCTCATCGACAAGTTCCTGGAGAACGCCATCGAGGTGGATTGCGACGGCCTGTCCGACGGCGAGGACACCTACATCGGCGGCATCATGGAGCACATCGAGGAGGCCGGCATCCACTCCGGCGACTCCGCCTGCGTGCTGCCCCCGCACACCATCGCCCCGGAGCTGGTGGCCGAGATAGAGCGCCAGACCAAGGCACTCGCCAAGGAGCTGGGCGTCATCGGCCTCATGAACATCCAGTTCGCCATCAAGGATGGCGAGGTGTACATCCTCGAGGTCAACCCGCGCGCCTCGCGCACGGTGCCCTTCGTCAGCAAGGCCACGGGCGTGCCCCTGGCCAAGCTCGCCACCCGCGTCATGCTGGGCGAGAAGATCAAGGATCTGAAACCCTGGGAGATGCGCAAGAGCGGCCACGTTTCCGTCAAGGAATCCGTGTTCCCCTTCAACCGCTTCCCCGGCGTGGACATCCTGCTCGGACCCGAGATGCGCTCCACGGGCGAAGTCATGGGCATCGACACCTCCTTCGGCCTGGCCTTCATGAAGGGCCAGCTGGCCGCGGGCCAGCGCCTGCCCGAGGAAGGCACCGTGTTCCTCTCGGTGAACGACCGCGACAAGGCGGCCATCACCCCCGTGGCCAAGGCCTTCGAGGACCTGGGCTTCAAGATCGTGGCCACCGGCGGCACGGCCGACCACCTCATGGCCAAGGGCGTGAAGGTGGAACGTGTGCTGAAGGTGAACGAGGGCCGCCCCAACGTGGTGGACCTCATCAAGAACAAGCAGATCGCCCTTGTGGTCAACACCCCCTCCGGCAAGCGGACGGTGAACGACTCCAAGGAAATCCGGCAGACCACGCTTCTGTACGGCGTGCCCTACACCACCACGGTGTCCGGCGCGGCCGCCATGGCCCAGGCCATCCGCGAGGAACGCGGCCATGGGCTCTCGGTGCGTTGTTTGCAGGATTATTACAGCGCCCGCTAGCAGGGCGAATAGTTCCAGGCGCTCCGAGCGCCAGGGTCGGGCGGCCGGGGAGGATTGTACCTGCCCCGGTGCGCCAGGCGTTGTTCCCCGACCCGGAAAACCAGCAAGGACACACAATGAAACGCGAGTATTGCGGTCTCTTCGGCATTTACGGCCACCAGGAGGCCGCGCGCATGGCCTATTTCGGGCTCTATGCGCTGCAGCACCGCGGCCAGGAATCCGCCGGCATCGTCACCTGGGACGGCGGCGCCATCCGCGAGCACAGGGGCATGGGCCTGGTGCACGACGTGTTCAACGAGCGGCACCTGGGCAAGGAGCTGAAAGGCCAGATCGCCCTGGGCCACATCCGCTACTCCACCACGGGCGTCTCGCTCATAAGAAACGCCCAGCCCTTCCTGGTGCGCTTCAAGGACTGGCACATCGCGGTGGGCCACAACGGCAACCTGGTGAACACCCTGGAGCTGCGGCGCGAGCTGGAGAACGAGGGCTCGATCTTCCAGACCACCATGGACACGGAAGTGTTCGTGCACCTGATCGCCAAGTACCTGAACGGCGGCAGCATCGAAGAAGCCATCCTCAAGTCCTGCGCCAAGGTCAAGGGCGCGTATTCGCTCCTCATCATGGCCAACAACAAGCTCATCGCCGTGCGCGACCCCCACGGGCTGCGCCCACTCGTGCTGGGCCGCCTGAACGACAACTACGTCTTCGCCTCCGAGACCTGCGCCTTTGACCTGATCGAGGCCGAGTACATCCGCCAGGTGGACCCCGGCGAGATGATCGTGGTCGAGGGCGGACGCCTGACCAGCCACCGCCTGCTGGAGACCGCGCCCAAGCGCCAGTGCATCTTCGAGCTCATCTACTTCGCCCGGCCCGACTCCATGGTCTTCGACGAAGGCGTGTACGAACGCCGCAAGACCATGGGCGCCACGCTGGCCAAGGAAGCCCCGGTGGACGCGGACTTCGTCATGCCTTTCCCCGACTCCGGCAACTACGCGGCCGTGGGCTATTCCCAGGCCTCGGGCCTGCCGCTGGAGCTGGCCATGATCCGCAACCACTACGTGGGCCGCACCTTCATCCAGCCCAGCCAGGACATGCGCAACTTCAGCGTCCGGGTGAAGCTGAACCCCGTGCGCAGCATGATCGAAGGCAAGCGCATCCTCATCGTGGAAGACTCCATCGTGCGCGGCACCACCATCCGCACCAGGGTCAAGAAACTGCGCGAGCTCGGCGCGCGCGAGATCCACATGCGCGTCTCCTGCCCGGCCATCCGCTTCCCCTGCTTCTACGGCATCGACTTCTCGAGCAAGGGCGAGCTCATCGCGGCCAACACCCCCGTGCCGGACATCGCGCGGTTCATCGGCCTGGACAGCCTGCACTACCTGTCCATTCCCGGCCTGCTCGACTCCGTGAACGAGAAGAACGCCCACTGCCTGGCCTGCTTCGACGGCAACTACCCCATCGAACCGTGCTGCCACCAGGGCAAGATGTGCCTGGAGAGCGAAAGCAAGGTCACGGGCTAGGCAGCTTGGGAAAAAAGCTGACGGTGCGCACCAGATTCCATATGCGGACCACGGGAACCACCATACCGCACACGGGAGGCCGGCCATGAGCAGCTGCGAGCACAACGGCACTCCTCCGTCCGGCGGCTGGCTCGAGCTGGCGCGCGAGGTCCTGGACATCGAAATCGAGGGCCTTGCGGCCGTGCGCGGCCAGCTGAACGGCGGCTTCGAGGCGGCCCTGGAAATCCTGGCGGGCTGCAAGGGCCGCGTGGTGGTCACCGGCATCGGCAAGTCCGGCCTGGTGGGCCGCAAGATCGCGGCCACCCTCTCCAGTACGGGCACGGCGGCCTTCTTCCTGCACCCGGTGGAGGGCGCCCACGGAGACCTGGGTATGATCCGCCAGGGCGACGTGGTGCTGGCCCTGTCGAACAGCGGCGAAACCGACGAACTGAACACCCTGCTCCCGGCCTTGAAAAGCCTGGGGGCGCTTATTGTGGGGCTCACCTCCGGCACGGAGTCCACCCTGGCGCGCCTGGCGGATGTCACCATCGAGGTGCGCGTGCCGCGCGAGGCCTGCCCCATGGGCCTGGCCCCAACGGCCAGCACCACCGCGGCCCTCGCCGTGGGCGACGCGCTGGCCGTGTGCCTCATGCGCATCAAGGATTTCGGCACAAAGGACTTCAAGCGCGTGCACCCGGCCGGAGCGCTGGGCGCGCGTCTTTCGCAGCAGATCGCAAGTCTCATGCACACCCAGAACCTGCCCGTGGCGAGTTCCTCGGCCCCCCTGTCCGAGGCCCTTGCCGCGCTCAACGCCGGGGGCTTCGGCCTTGCGGCCTTGACGGACGAAAGCGGCAGGCTCGCCGGTGTGCTGACCGACGGCGATGTGCGGCGCATGCTCTGTAAAAGCGGCTTCGATCCGGCCCTGCCTGCGGCCGGTTTCATGACGAGAGATCCGCGCAGCGTGACTGTCACGTCCAGCGCGGCACAGGTGCTCGACCTCATGGAAGCACGGCAGATAACCGTTCTGCCCGTGCTCAACGAAGACGGCTCCCTTGCGGGTCTGGTCCATGTACACGACCTGCTGGGAAAGGGCCGGGTGCGCTTTGCGCCGGAGTAGCCCATGGAACATGATGCCGATGCCGAGTCGAACGTATGCGCCCGCTGCGCCAAGACCAACGGCACCTGCTGCACCCTGGACCCAGGCCAGGAGGAGTACTGCTTTCCCCTTTCCGCCGGTGAACGCGCGGGAATGGAACGCGCAGGCGCAAAGAACGGGCACTTCCACCGCCAGTCCAACACCGAGCCCTTTGTGGAGAACCTCTGCCGCCTGTTTCCGGGCGAATCGGACGTCATCCACGCGCTGTTCCCCGCCGGAGGCGAGCACGACCGCCTGGCCATCAGCCCGCAAGGTGCCTGTTTGCTGCTTGGCAACGCAGGCTGCCTCCTCCCGCGCGAGGCCCGGCCGTTGTATTGTCGTCTGTTCCCCTTCTGGATACGAACCGGGCGGGAGCTGTATTTCGAGCTCAGCCGCTGCCAGGCCCAGGTCGAGGCAGGCGGCGGCGGAGCAGGACTCTTGAGACGCCTGGGCATGACCAGCGCAGACGTCCGCACCATGTACCACGAACTGCGCAAGGCCTGGGGCCTGCCGGAGCAAGCATAAATGCCGCCAAAGAAGAACGCCAAAAAGTCCACCGCCAGAAGGGAATCATCCATGAGATGGAGCCGCAGGTTCAAACGCAAGATATTCTGGACCATTCTGGCCACGCCCGTGGCGGCGGTGCTGTGCGCGCTGCTGGCCTTCTGGTTTTTCTCGCGCGATCTGCCGGGATTCCGCAACATCACCGACTACAAGCCGCCCCTGGTGACCACCGTGCTCTCGCGCGATGGCCGGGTGCTGGGCTATTTCTACAAGGAAAAGCGCTTCCTGGTGCGCCTGCAGGACATGCCCGCCTACCTGCCCAAGGCTTTCCTTGCGGCGGAGGACTCCGGCTTCTACAAGCATGACGGCATCGACCCCTGGGCCATTTTCCGCGCCTCGCTCATGAACCTCAAGGCCGGCGGCATCAAGCAGGGCGGCAGCACCATCACCCAGCAGGTGGTGAAGCGGCTGCTCCTCTCGCCGGAGAAGAGCTTCGAGCGCAAGATCAAGGAGGCCGTGCTGGCCTACCGCCTGGAGAGCTACCTCACCAAGGACGAAATTCTCACCATCTACCTCAACCAGATCTTCCTGGGCTCCAAATCCTACGGCGTCGAGGCCGCAGCGCGCGAGTTCTTCGGCAAGCACGTGAAGGACCTGACCCTGGCCGAATCCGCCATCCTGGCCGGCCTGCCCCAGGCCCCCAGCCGCTACAACCCCCTTTCCGACCCCGAGGCGGCCAAGACGCGCCAGAAGTACGTGCTGGAGCAGATGCTCTCCCAGGGCTGGATCAGCAAGGAGCAGTACACCCAGGCTCTGAACCAGAAGCTGGTCTACAAGAGCATGGAGGACCACTCCTGGAAGGTCGGGGCCTATTACCTCGAAGAAGTCCGCCGCTTCCTCATCGAGAAGTACGGCGAAGACGAAGTGTACCAGGGCGGCCTGACCGTCGAGACCGCCTGCGAAATCCCGCACCAGATCGCCGCGGACAACGCCATGCGCCGCGGCCTGGCCGAAGTCGCCAAGCGCAAGGGCTGGGAAGGCCCGGCAGGCAGACTGAAGCCCGAGGAATACGGCCGCTTCCTGGACGAGGGCCGCACCGGCGAGAGCGTGAAGCCCGGCACCTGGGTGCGCGCCCTGGTCATGGAGTCCGCCAAGGACAAGGCCACCGTGCGCTTCGGCCAGAACACCGGCGAGATTCCCGCCAGCTCCACCATGTGGTGCCGCAATGCCGTGAAGGGCGCCACCGGCGAGGCCGCCGCCGTGCCCGGCGATCCGTCGCGCATCATGCACAAGGGCGATGTCGTCTGGGCCACCGTGCGCGAGGCCAAGGGCAACGGCCGCTACCTGCTGAACCTGGAGCGCGAGGCCGGCCCCGAAGGCGCCCTTGTCTCCATGATGCCCGAGACCGGCGAGGTCGTGGCCCTGGTGGGCGGCTTCAGCTTCGAGAAAAGCCAGTTCAACCGCGCCACCCAGGCCAAGCGTCAGCCGGGCTCGTCCTTCAAGCCCATCGTCTACTCCGCCGCGCTGGACCACGGCTTCACGCCCGCCAGCGTCATCATGGACGCCCCCATCGTCTTCGCCAACGCCGAGGCCGGAACCATCTGGCGACCGGAGAACTACGAGGACATCTTCTACGGGCCCACGCTGCTCTCCACCGCGCTGGCCAAGTCGCGCAACCTGGTCACCATCCGCGTGGCCCAGAAGATCGGCGTGCGCACCGTCATCGAACGCGCCCGGGCCCTGGGCATCGACTCCGAACTGCCCGAGAACCTGTCCATCGCCCTGGGCTCCTCGGCCGTCACCCTGACCAACCTGTGCCAGGCCTACACGGCCTTCGCCCGGGGCGGCACCTACGTGAAGCCCCGCCTCGTCATGACCGTCAAGAGCGCCTGGGGCGAGACCCTGTACAAGAGCGAGCCCGAATACGTCGAGGCCATCAGCCCGCAGAACGCCTTCCTCATGGTCTCCATGCTGAAGGAAGTCATCAACGTGGGCACCGGCGGCGCGGCCAAGGTCCTCGGCCGGCCCCTGGCAGGCAAGACCGGCACCACCAACAACGAGCAGGACGCTTGGTTCATCGGCTTCACGCCGCACCTTCTGACCGGCGTGTACGTGGGCTACGACCAGCTGCAGAGCATGGGCCGCGAAGGCTCCGGCGGACGCACCGCCCTGCCCATCTGGCTCGAGTACCGCAAGGTCATCGAGGACCGCTACCCGCCCGACGACTTCCTGCCGCCCGAAGGCATCGTCTGGGCCCGCGTGGAGAACAGCCAGGCCATCGGCTCCAAGGGCCAGCCAGCCCCGGAGAGCTACTTCCTGCCCTTCATGGAAGGCACCCAGCCCGGCACCACCGACGTGGGCGCGGCTGCCGCAGGCAGCTCCACCAGCGACTCCGACTTGATGAAGCAGGGCTTCTAGAAGAGAATATGCTCCGCAGGCC
>CAYUOW010000018.1:0-38198 GCA_964446455.1 uncultured Desulfocurvus sp. | reverse complement strand
GCTTCGGCAGGAAAGGCAAGCGGGGCCGGGAAATGCCCGGCCCGCGCGGAAAACGCTAGGGGGCCACCTGCTCGGCCGTCTTGCCGAAGCGCCGCTGCCGGCCTTGGTAGTCGGCCAGGGCGCGCTCCAGCTCGGCTCCGTCGAAGTCGGGCCAGAGGGTGTCGGTGAAGTAGAACTCTGCGTAGGCGGCCTGGAACAGCAGGTAGTTGGACAGCCGAAGCTCGCCGCTGGTGCGGATGATCAGGTCCGGGTCGGGCTGGCCCACGGTGTACAGCTCGGCCGCGAAGGCCTCGTCCGTTATGGCCTCGGGCTTCACGCCCTTTTCGACGAGGCTGCGGCAGGCGCGCAGGATCTCCTCCCGGCCGGAGTAGTTGAGCGCCAGGTTGAGCGTCATGGAGCGGCAGTTCTCCGTCTTGCCCATGACGTGCGACAGGCTCTGCCGGGCCACGAAGGGCAGCCCGTCAAAGTCGCCCAGGACCTTCAGGCGGATGTCCTGGTCAAGCAGGTTCTGCAGCTCGCCCTTCATGTACTCCACAAGCAGGTCGAAGATGAGCCCGACCTCGTCCTTGGGACGCGACCAATTCTCGCGCGAGAAGGTGTACAGCGTGAGGTGCCGGACGCCCATCTCGCGGGCGCGGGTGACGATGGCCTTGGCCGCGCGGGTTCCGGCGCGGTGGCCCTCGCTGCGCGAGAGCCCCCGGCGCTGGGCCCAGCGCCCGTTGCCGTCCATGATGATGGCGATGTGCGCGGGTGCGGAAACGGAAGAGGCGTCGGCCATCTGCTGCTACAGCTCCAGGATTTCCTTCTCCTTGGCGGAGAAGGCTTCGTCGCATTTCTTGATGGTCTCGTCGGTGAGCTTCTGCACCTCGGCCTCCAGCTTGCGCTGCTCGTCCTCGGTGATGTCCTTGTCCTTCTGGAGCTTCTTGGTGGCCTCGTTCAGGTCGCGGCGCACGTTGCGCACGGCCACCTTGGCTTCCTCGGTGAACTTCTTGGCCAGCTTCACCAGGTCCTTGCGGCGATCCTCGGTCAGCGGCGGCAGGCTGATGCGGATGAGCTTGCCGTCGTTCACGGGATTGAGGCCCAGGTCGCTTTTCAGGATGGCCTTTTCCACGGCGCCGAAGGCCGCCTTGTCCCAGGGCTGAATGGTGATGGTGCGGGCGTCCGGCACGGAGACCGAGGCGATCTGCCCCACCGGGGTCAGGTTGCCGTAGTACTCGGCCATGATGGGCTCGATGAGGGACACGGAGGCCCGGCCGGTGCGCAGCCGGGAAAATTCCTTGGTCAGGCTCGAGAGAGCCCCGGTCATGCGTTTTTTGCCGTCGTCGATAACCGCGTGCATGTTAGTTCCCTCCTTCAACGATGGTGCCGAGCTTCTCGCCCTGGATGACCCGGCGGATGTTGCCTTCCTTGAACAGATTGAACACGATGATTGGCAGGTTGTTGTCCCGCGCAAGGGAGATGGCCGTGGCGTCCATGACGCCCAGGCGCTTCTCCAGGGTCTCCATGTAGGTCACGGTGTCGTAGCGCTTGGCGTCCGCGAACTTCTTGGGGTCCTTGTCGTACACGCCGTCCACCTTGGTGGCCTTCAGGATGGCCTCGCACTTGAGTTCCGAGGCGCGCAGGGCCGCGGCGGTGTCGGTGGTGAAATAGGGGTTGCCGGTGCCCGCCGCGCAGATGACCACGCGGCCCTTTTCCAGGTGGCGCTCCGCCCGGCGGCGGATGTACGGCTCGGCCACTTCCTTCATGGTGAAGGCGGTCATGACGCGGGTGTCGCAGCCGAGCTTCTCCAGGGCGTCCTGCACGGCCAGGGCGTTCATCACCGTGGCCAGCATGCCCATGTAGTCGCCCTGGGCGCGGTCCATGCCCTGCTCGCTTGCGGCCATGCCGCGGAAGATGTTGCCCCCGCCGATGACCAGGGCGATCTGCACGCCGAGCTTGGCCACGTCGGCGATTTCGCGGCAGAAGGTGCCGATGGCCTTGGGCTCGATGCCGAACTGCTGTTCGCCGGCCAGGGCCTCGCCCGAGAGCTTGAGGAGAACCCGTGAGTAGTGCAGCTTTTCCATGTTCGTCCTCCTGTTTTTGGCTGATTCGGGCGCGGCCCCGCCTGCATGTCGGCTTCAAAAAAAACGGGCCTTGCGGCCCGTTCGTTTTTCCTATTCCTCGGTGGCTTCCGCTTCGGCGTCTTCGCCCAGGACCATGCGGTTGAACCGCCCGATCTGCATGTTCTCGCCCAACACGGAGATGAGCTCGTTCAGCAGGTCCTTGATGGTCTTCTTGTCGTCCTTGATGAAGAGCTGCTCCAGCAGGCAAACCTCGGAGTAGAACTTCTTCAGGCGGCCTTCGACGATCTTCTCGGCGATGGCTTCGGGCTTGCCTTCCTGCATGGCCTGATGCTTGAAGATCTCGCGCTCCTTGGCCAGCAGGTCGGCGGGCACCTGCTCGGGGGTCACGCACAGGGGGGAGGTGGCGGCGATCTGCATGGCCAGGTCCTTGGCGAAGGCCTGGAACTTCTCGTTCTTGGCCACGAAGTCGGTCTCGCACTTCAGCTCGACCATGACGCCGAGCTTGCCGTTGGAGTGGATGTAGGAGCCGATGATGCCCTGGCTGGTGGCGCGGCCGGCCTTCTTGGCGGCCTTGGCCAGGCCCTTCTCGCGCAGGTAGGCGATGGCCTTCTCTTCGTTGCCGCCACTCTCCACGAGGGCCTTCTTGCAATCCATCATGCCCGCGCCGGTCTTCTCGCGCAGGACCTTCACCGCATTGGCGCTGATCTCAGCCATGATCTACTCCTCCTCGGCGGCGGCTTTCTCGGCGGCCGCGTCGATCTCGGTTTCCTTGGCCGGGGCGTTCTTGGCGCCGCCGGGGGCGTTTTCCTTCATCACAGCGGCGCCCTCGATGCAGGCGTCGGCGATGTGGGTGGCGAAGAGCTTGATGGCGCGGATGGCGTCATCGTTGCCCGGAATGACGTAGTCGATGAGGTCCGGGTCGCAGTTGGAGTCGACCACGGCCACGACGGGGATGCCCAGCTTGCGGCATTCCTTCACCGCGATGTGCTCGCGGTTGGGGTCGATGATGAAGGCGACCTTGGGGGCGTCGTTCATGTCCTTGATGCCGCCCAGGGCGTCGTTCAGCTTCTCGACCTCGCGCGCCAGCTGCACAACTTCCTTCTTGGGGAACTTGTTGATGGAGCCGTCGGCGAACATGGCCTCAAGGCTCTTCAGGCGGTCGATGCTCTTCTTGATGGTCTGGAAGTTGGTGAGCGTGCCGCCCATCCAACGCTGGGTCACGCAGTGCATGCCGCAGCGCTCCACTTCGGCCTTGATGGCCTCCTGGGCCTGGCGCTTGGTGCCGATGAAGAGCACCTTGCCGCCCTTGGCCACGGTCTCCACGATGAAGTCGTGGGCCTTCTGGAACAGCTTCACGGTCTGCTGCAGGTCGATGATGTGGATGCCGTTGCGCGCGCCGAAGATGTAGGTGCGCATCTTGGGGTTCCAGCGGCGGGTCTGGTGACCGAAATGGACGCCGGTCTCCAGCATCTGCTTCATGGTAACGTAAGCCATAAGTCCTCCTGGGTTTTTCCTCCGCCCTGGCGCTTGGCCGTCCCCGGAACGTCCGGGGCACCCAGTGAAAAGCCGGGGCGTGTGATTTGTGAAACGGGTGTTTTTACGTCGAACGCCTGCGCTTGGCAAGGGAAAAAGCGCAGTTTCGTCCGGCTGCCAGCCCCGTTTCAGACGGTGCGGAAATTTTGCGTGTCATTGCGGTGTGAAGCGGCATGCCCCACCCATCAGCCGGGTGCTACTGCACGGAGCCGGGGTCGGCCGGGCCTTCGCTGATGACGGGGTTGAGCAGGAAGCCCACCTGGTCGATCTCCACGCTCACCTCGTCGCCCTCCTGCAGGGGCCCTATGCCGGCCGGAGTGCCGGTGAGGATCACGTCGCCGGGCAGAAGCGTCATGACGCGGGAGATGAAGCTCACCAGGGCCATGGGCGGGAAGATCATGTCCGCGGTGGTGCCCTCCTGCCTCAGCTTGCCGTTGACCACGGCGCGCAGGCCCAAGGCGCGGTCGTCGGCCACCTGGGTCTCGATCCACGGGCCGATGGGGCAGAAGGTGTCGAAGCTCTTGGCCCGGGTCCACTGGCCATCCTTCTTCTGCAGGTCGCGGGCGGTGACGTCGTTGGCGCAGGTGTAGCCGAACACGTGGGCCGGGGCGTCGGCCTCGCTCACGAAGCGCGCCGTCCTGCCGATGACCAGGGCCAACTCGGCCTCGTAGTCCACCCGCTCGGAGCAGGAGGGCATGACGATGGCGTCACCGGGGCCGATGACCGAACTGGGCGGCTTGAGAAAGATGATGGGCTCGTCCGGCAGGGCCAGGCCGAGCTCGCGGGCGTGGTCGTGGTAGTTCAGTCCCACGCAGACGATCTTGGTGGGCCGCACCAGGGGCAGCAGCTCCACCTCGGCCAGGGGGATCTCGTCGGGCAGGTTCTCCTCGGCGTTCAGGCAGCGCACGGTATCCGGGCTGGTGATGGCGGCGTAAAACGAGCGGTTCTGGTAGTGGACCCGGATGATGCGCATGGGCGGCCCGCTACCCCTTGGCCGTCTTGCGGCGGTCGTATGCGATGTGGATGATGCCCAGGAGCTCGTCCATGGGATAGGGCTTGAGCAGATAGTCCGAGCCGCCGTGGGCCATCATCTCGGCGGCGATGTCCACCGAGGCGTGGCCGGTGAGGATGATGACCTCGATGTCCGGGTCGATCTTCTTGATCTCCGGCAGGGTCTCCTGGCCGCTCATGCCGGGCATCTTCACGTCCAGCAGCACGATGTCGTGGGGTTCCTTGCGCAGGATGTCCAGGGCGCTCTGCCCGCCGTCGGCAACGGTGACGGTCATGCCGTGGGCCGTAAGGAGCTTGCCCAGCGTGTTGCGGAAGCGTTCCTCGTCATCCACCACCAGCACCTTGATTACCTCGGCCATCGCGCGCGCTCCTTGTCAGTCGTTGACGGACCCCTCCGGGGAGACGGGTCGCGGGCCTGCACCCGCTGCCCGCGATTCATGCCACATCGCCGAAGATTCGTCGAGGGGGGGCGGACGGTTTCAAACCAACGCGGGCGGATTTTTTCCGGTCTGCCGGGACCTTGCGCTCCGCCTTGGCGCCCTAGGGCCGGGCCGGCCCCTCCCCTTCCGCTCGCGGCTCGATTGGGCTATGAGGGCGCACGGGGCCCGTCCCTTTCCCACCGCCCCGCAAGAGAGGTTTTTCCGTGACGCAGACACTCAAAGCCCTGGCCCAGCTGGCCCTGCTCTGGGCCGTCTACCAGGGCAGCACCTGGTTCGTGGCCGCAGTCAACCTGCCCATCCCCGGCAACGTGGTCGGGGTCGTACTGCTCTTCGCCCTGCTCTGCCTGGGCGTGGTCAAGGTGCAGCACGTGGAGCTGGCGGCCGACTTCCTGCTCAAGCATCTGGTGTTTTTCTTCGTGCCCGTGGCCGTGGGCCTCATGGAATGGGGCCAGGTGTTCTACGACTACGGCCTGACGCTTCTGGCGGCCATCGTCATCAGCGCGGTGCTGCCGCTGCTCGCCGTGGGCGGGCTCACCCAGGCGCTGAACAGCCGGGCCAAAAGCCACGGGGAGGGCGCATGAACGCCACCACCCTTTTCGCCATCGTCCTCACCCTGGCCGCGTACCTGGGCGTGCGCAAGCTGTACCTGCGCTTCCGCCATCCGCTCCTGAACGTCGTGGCCCTGGGCGCGGGCAGCATCATCGCCGTGCTGGTGGCCTGCGGCATTCCCTACAGCGACTATGTGCCGGCCAAAAACATCATGACCTTCCTGCTGGGCCCGGCCACGGTGGGCCTGGCCGTGCCGCTCTACCGCTACCGCACCCTGCTTGTGCGCTCCGCCCCGGCCATCCTGGGCAGCGTGGCCCTGGGCGCCAGCATCGCCATGCTCACGGCGGGCACCATCGCCAAGCTGGGCGGCCTGCCCCAGGACGTGGTGGTGTCCATTCTGCCCAAGGGCGTCACCATTCCCTTTGCCATCGAGATCGCCGCCATCTACAAGGGCATTCCGCCCCTGGCCGCGGCCTTCGTTGTGGCCACGGGCACCCTGGGCTCCCTCATGGGCGGCTGGCTGCTGAATCTTGCCCGCGTGCGCGACCCCATGGCGCGCGGCCTGGCCCTGGGCACCGTGTCCCACGGCCAGGGCACGGCCACGGCCCTTATGGAGGGCGAACAGCAGGGGGCCATGGCCGGGCTGGCCATGATCCTGGCGGGGGTGTTCACCGCCGGGTTCGCGCCCTTCGCGGTCTGGCTGCTGGGCCTGGGCTAGGCCAGGCCGGGCTCCTTCAACTCCTTCGGTTCCGGCGGCTCCTTCTTCTCCGACGCCTGCGGAGCCAGGGGCACCATGATGTTGAACACCGCGCCGTGGCCGGGTTCGCTGGCCACGTGGATGGTGCCGCCCATGGTCTGGGTCACCAGGTTGTACACGATGGACAGGCCGAGCCCGCTGCCGCCCTTCTGCCGGTAGGTGGTGAAGAAGGGCTCGAAGATCTTGCCCAGGTGCTCGGGCGCGATGCCCCGCCCGTCGTCGGAGAAGGTGAAGCGCAGGCGCTCCTGCTCCAGCACCGCCGCAATGCCTATGCGCCCGGCCTGCCCGGGCTCGAAGGCATGCTGCAGGGCGTTCATCACCAGGTTCGAGACGATCTGCGACCACAGGCCCGGGTAGGAGTCGATCTCAAGCTCCGGGTCGCACTCCAGTTCCACCACGATGGCCGTCTTCTTGAGGTGCGGCCTGAGCGACAAAAGCACCTGCTCCAGATAGCCGCGCAGGCGGAACACCCGCTTCTCCTCAGTGGAGCGGTCCACGGCCACCTGCTTGAAGCTGCGGATGAGATCCGACGCGCGGCGCAGGTTGGCCAGAATCATGTGCGTGGACTCGTCGCAGACCCCCAGATATTCCTCCAGGCTGGCGCGCTTGAGCGCCCCGCCCCGGAACTCGTCCAGCATGGCCCTGGTCTTGTCCTCCAGGTGCGAAGCCGCCGTGACGCCGATGCCCACCGGGGTGTTGATCTCGTGCGCCACGCCCGCCACCAGCCCGCCCAGGGACGCCATCTTCTCCGACTGGATGAGCTGCTTCTGGGCCTGGTTCAGGCGCTCCAAGGTGGCCGTCAGTTCCTTGTTTGTCGCGGCCAGTTCCTTGGTGCGCTTCTCCACCCGGTCCTCCAGGAACTCGTTCAGGTGGCAGACCTCATTCTCGTAGGCGTCGCGCTCCTGCTCGCGCTTTTCCAGCGCCTGGGCCATGGAGTCGAAGGCCCGGCCCAGGCGGCCGATCTCGTCCTCGCCGCCAATGCCGCCGGTCCCGCCTCCCGGCAGCCCGGCGCGCGCGCCCAGCTCACCCGCCTCCAGCCTGGCCGCGGCCGAGACCAGCCCGCGCAAGCGCCGCACCACGGATACCTCGCCCAGCATCCAGGCCGTGCCCATGAACAGCGCGGCCGCCAGGCCCAGCAGCAGGACGTTGCGGCGCACCACGGCCCGCGCCTGGCCCAGGGCCTCGCCCACGGGAATGCCCAGGCGGATCATGAGGTACGGAAAGGGCGCCCCCTCGAACCGCAGGCGCTTGAAGGCATAGAGCCGCAGCACCCCGTCCACGCCGGTCTCCCGGAAGGCCCCTTCCTCGGCCGGGCCGGTCATGCGCCCGATCATCCGGGGCAGGTCCGGCACCCAGGTGTACTTCTCCGTCTCCGGGAAGCGCGTGAGGCGCATGCCCTTGGCGTCGGTGAGGGTGAACACGCTGCCTGCGGGCAGCCCGGCGCTCTCGAACAGGCTGCCGAAGTGGTGCAGGTCGAAAGCCGCCACAAGCACACCCCTGGACCCGGAACGCCCGCCCGCCGCAACGCCCATGACGGGCTGGGCGAAGTTCAGCACCACGCGCCGGGCGGCTTCCAGGTGCGCATAGTCGCCGGTGACGAAGTCGCCGTTCTTGAGCGCGGCCTTGAAGAACGCCGCCTGGGCCAGTTCCGCGCCCTCTTGCGGCAGCGGAGCCTCCGGCGCACGGGCCAGGATCGCGCCGTGCGCATCCGCCAGGGCCAGGGAAACATACACGGGATTGCGCTGCTGGATGTCCGCCAAGAGCTCCTGGCTGGCCCGGGGTGCAAGCCCGCGCACCTCGGAGGTCTTGGCCAGGGTGGCCAGAAGCAGGCGGGCGTTCTCCACGATGCGCTCGTGGTGCGCGGCCATGTTCTGCACCTGTTGCAGCGCGGCGCTTTCCGCGCGGCTGACCACGTTTTCCTCAAGCTCGCGCCCGGTGGCGAGCATGATGCCCAGCGCGGGCAGGGCCGCGGCGAGCATGAGCGCGAGCAGGCGCGTGCGGATGGAGATGGTCATGCGGCACCTCCCTGGACGAAACGTCCGTGGATGGCTGGCCTTTTGCGGCGATTGTTCTGTACCGCGTCCGGCGGAAAGCAGTCAAGGAAGGCGGGGAAAAAGAAGGGAGGAAGGGAGGAAGGGAGGGAGAGAAAGAGCCTCCGGCGGCCAGGGGGCATGCGCCCCCTGGACCCGCAAGGGGGGGGATGGGACCGGGGAAAAGGCGCTAGGCCGAGAGGCGTTCCACGGCCTCGCGCAGGTGCGCAAGCCAGATGTCCGCCAGGGCGGGTTGCTCGCCCGCGCCCTTGACGTGGGTCTCGCAGGCGAAACCCGCGTTCGTGAGCCCAGCACGCCAGGAGTTCTTGCCCTCCCCGGCCATGTCGCGCGTGGCGTGGACCCCGCGCGCGAACAGAAGCGGCATGAGGTGCACGGTGGAAACGCCCAGGGAGCGCAGTTCGTCCACCTTGGCTGCCAGGCCGGGCTCGGCCTCCAGCGCGCCGATGAGCACGAGCGGGTCCAGAGCCCGCAGTTCGTCGGCCAAATCTTGGTACACGCCGTTGGCGCGGCCCCGCGTGCCGTGGCCCATGAGCAGCACCGCCTCGCCGGGCTTGCGCGCAGGCGGCAGCACGGTCAAAAGCGTCTGCGCCACCAGCCGCACGTCCTCGGCATTGCCCAGAAGCGGGCGGCCCAGGCTGATGCCCTCGAAGCCCTGCGGGCCCGCCTGGGAAGCGGACAGGCCCGCCACCAGACGCTCCAGGCTCTTGTACTCGTCGCCGGGGATGACATGCAGGGACTGCACGGCGAGACGCTTCACGCCCTGGCGCAGCAGTCCTTTCAGGATGTCCTCCGGCGACTGGCCCTGGCTGGTGTGCGCGCCTTTGTGGCGGCGCACCGTCCCGGAGGTCAGCGCCGTCTCCACGCGCCAGTCCGGGTACAACTCGGCCGCGCGGGCGCGGATGGCGTCCAGCGAGGCTTCCGCGCCGGGCAGGCGCGAGCCGAAGGCGGCGAGGAGGATGGCGTTCTGTGTGTCGGGCATGCGGGCAGGACTGTAGCGCAGAACAACGCGGCCCGAAAGGGGTTTCTGCCGCTATGCCAAAGGACGGAAAGGAAGAGCGCAACGCCGTACGCGTTGGAGAGGCGTTGAAAACTGAAGTGGCGAAGCCTTGAGGCCGGAGTAAAACGAGGACAACATGAAGGGTCGCGCCCGCGCGGACGAAATAAATCTCTCCAGGAACCGCCCGGCCTTGCAGGAGCAGCCATTCCGCCGCCGCGCCCACGCAAGAAAAAGCCGACGAGTTCCCCCGTCGGCTCCAAAAGTCAAAGCATGACTGGCCGCAAGGCCAAAGGTTTCGCGTCTGGCGGCTTAGTGCGCCTCGGCCCAGTTGCGGCCCTGGCCCACGTCTACCTTGAGCGGCACGTCGAGGGCCACCACGTTCTGCATCAGGCGGGCAAGTTCCTGCGCCGCGGCCGTGGCGTTCTGCTCCGGCAGTTCCAGCAGCAGTTCGTCGTGCACCTGCAGGATGAGCTTGGCGTCGAGCCGCGCCAGTTCCGCGCTGCCGAACACGCGCAGCATGGCCAGTTTGATGACGTCGGCCGCGCTGCCCTGGATGACGGTGTTCACCGCCTGCCTGCGCGCCTGGGCCTGCACCTGCTGGTTGCGCGAGTGCAGCTCCGGCAGCATCCTGCGCCGCCCGGCCAGGGTGGTCACGTAGCCGCGCGTCATGGCGTCCTGCACCAGCCCTTCGTAGAATTCCTTCAGCGTGCCCAGCTTCTCGAAGTAGCGGGCGATGAATTCCTTGGCCTGGTTGGTGCTGATGCCCAGCTCCCGCGCCAGCTTCTGCGGGCCCATGCCGTAGATGAGCCCGAAGTTGATGGTCTTGGCCCCGCGCCGCTCGTCCGGGGTGATCTCGGCCGCGTCCTTGTCGAACAGCAGCGCGGCGGTGCGGCTGTGGATGTCCTGGTCCTTTTGGAAGGCGTCGATGAGCGCGGGGTCTTTGGAGAAGTGCGCCAAGACGCGCAGCTCCACCTGGGAGTAGTCCGCCCCGACGAAGAGCATGCCGGGCGAGGCCACGAAGCAGGCCCGCATGCGCGCGCCCTGGGGCCCGCGAATGGGAATGTTCTGCAGGTTCGGGCCGGAACTGGAAAGCCGCCCGGTGGCCGTGGCCAGCTGGTTGAAGCGCGTGTGCAGCCGGCCCGCGGCGTCGGCCAGGCGCGGCATGGGCTCCAGGTAGGTGGAGCGCAGCTTCTCCTGCACGCGGAAGGCCAGAATCTCCTCAACGATGGGGTGCTGTCCGGCCAGCTTCTCCAGGGCGTCGCTGCCGGTGGAAAGCGCCCCGCCGGGGGTCTTGCCCGCGGGCTTGAGTCCCAGCTTCTTGAACAGCACCTCGGCCAGCTGCTGGCTGGAGCGCACGTTCACCGGCGCGCCCGCAAGCTCCTGGATGCGCTTGGTGTGCGTCTCCACCTCGGCGCTGACCTCGGACAGGAAGCTCTTGAAGGCCGCGAAATCGATGCGCACGCCCCGGCGCTCCATGGCTGCCAGCACGGGGATGAGTGGAATCTCCAGGTCGCGCATGAGGTCCAGCAGGCCCGCGTCCTTGAGCCGCCGCGAAAGCACGCGCAGGCAGGACAGGGCGGCCAGGGCCTGGGCCTCCGGATGCGGGGCGGGCTCGTCCACGGGCATGGGGGGCATGGGCTCCACCGCGTCTGCGTCCACCACGTCGTCGCCTGGGCCGAACTCCTCCGTCAAATCGGAGGTGGCGAGGAACAGGGCCAGGCGCAGGCGCTCGAAGGAATAATTGCGGTCCTCGGGGTTCAGCAGGTACGCGGCCAGGCCAAGGTCGAACCAGCGGTCCAGGGGCACGGCGTCCCAGCTTCGGCTGCGGCGCAAAAGCTCCTGCAGGCTGGGCGCGGCGATCTGCGCGGCCTGGGCCAGGCGCGGGGCCAGGGCCTCATCGCTTCCGGCGAAGACGATCTCGCCTTCGTCGCCCTCGCAGGCGATGCGGAAGCCGCCGCCCTGCTCCCCTAGCGGAACCAGGCCCACGCTGCGGCCGCTGAAGTCCGGCAGAGCCGAGGCGTCGGCCACGTGGCGCAGGGGCAGGGAGGGCACGTCCTGGGCGGGGGGGGCGAAATCAAGCAGGGACGGCGCGGCCGTGGTGGCTGGTCCGGCCCCGAACAGGGAAAGCTGCCCGGCGTTGGCGTTCTTCTTAGAGGCCGCAGGCTTCGCGGGCGTGGCGGGAGGCGCGGCAGACGCGCTAAAAACAGGCGCGCTGCCCACGGGCGCAATGAAGGACGCGGTGGCGGCGGAAACCGGCGCAGGCGGAATGAGCGGCGCATGGCCGCCCTCTTCCCAGGGCGGCGGGCCGCTGTAGGAGGCGGAGTGCGCGTCCGGCTGACTGGCCCCGTTCTGTCCAGGCAGCGGGATCTCGCGCAGCAGGCTGCGGAACTCATAGGTGCGCAGGAACTCGGCCAGCTTCTCCACGTCCGGAGGCTGCACGGCCAGGGCGTCCAGGGTCAGGTCCGGGCAGCAGCCCAGGCGCAGGCGCGTCAGCTCGCGGTACAGGAACACGTCGTCCATGCGGCCCTCAAGCTTCTTGCGGAAGCTCTCCGGCAGGCGCGCGTCGCCCGCCTCCTCGGCCGCCTTCAAGTCCTCAAGGGTCGGAAAGTCGTGCAGCACCTTGAGCGCCGTCTTGGGCCCCACGCCGGGCAGGCCGGGGATGTTGTCCGAGCTGTCGCCCATGAGGGCCTGCAAGTCCGGCCACTGCTGGGGCTTGATGCCCAGCTCGGTCATGAAGTCGGCCTCGCTGGTGACCTTCTCGTTCTTGCCCGCCGGGTCCCACAAATACACGTTGGGCGTCAGGCACTGCTTCAGATCCTTGTCCGAGGCCACCAGCACCACCGGGCGCTCCGCCTGGTTGGCGGCGGCCAGACTGGCGATGCAGTCGTCGGCCTCTATGCCGTCGGAAACCGTGAGGGACAGGCCGAGCAGGCGGATGGCTTCGCGCAGGGGCTCGATCTGCGCGGCCAGGTCCTCGGGCATCTTGGGCCGCTGGGCCTTGTAGGGTTCGAAAAGCTCGTGGCGGAAGTTGGTTCCCTTGCCGTCCATGAAGAAGCCCACGTACTTGGGCTTTTCCTCGCGCAAGATGCGCAGGAGGATGCGCAGCACGATGAAGATGGCGCCCGTGGCCATGCCGTCGGAGCGCTTGAGGTCCGGATAGGCGTAGAAGCCCCGGTAGAGGAAGCTGGTGCCGTCGACGAGGTACAGCGGCTCGGCGTCGCCGAGGTTCAGGCGGGCTTTGAGTGCCATGCGCTATATCCGCTGGAAGCCGCTGGTCTTGCCGCGCGAGAGCTTTTTGAGCACGTACATCTCCGGGTCCTTGCCATCCAGGGCCTCCAGGGGAATCTCCGCCCTGGCCGCGCCCTTGTGGCCGCCGGCGGAGCCGATGTCGCCGAAGAGCGAGGCCGCGAACTTGCCGATGTCTTTGCGCATGCCGTCGCCCCGGAAGATGACGATGAGCGTGTCGCCGCTCACGCCCGAGACCGCGTCCCAGGAGATGGAGTGCACGCGCATGAAGAAATCGGCCACGACGACCAGGATGTCCGGGCTGTCCACCTTGCCCAGGTGCGCGGTGAGGCCCGTGCCGATGCGGCGCAGGTTGTAGAACGCGCGGGAGAAGTAGCGCATCCACTCCAGGTGGTATTCGCTGCGCACGATGCGCGTGATGAGCGTGTGGTCCGCGTACTTCGAGAGGTACTTGAAGGCGTTGATGTCCGCGTCGATGAACTTGCGCTGGAAATTCAGGGTGTCGGCCTTGATGCCGTACAAGAGCGCGGAGGCCAGGAGCTTGGGCGGGCGTATCCCCATGCGCTGCACGTATTCCGTCAGCATGGAGCAGGTGGCGCCGAACTTGGGCCGGATGTCCACCACCGGCGCGTTCACCGGCTTGTCCGCCGAGATGGGGTGGTGGTCGATGACCACGGTGTAGTCGAGCTTGGCCAGCTCCGGGTGGTGGTGCGGCTGGGAATCCACCAGGGCGAAATGGTCGTACTGGGCGATCAGGTTCGGGATGAGCTTGCGGGTGGGCACGCGCAGGTAGCGGATCATGGCCAGGTTGTCCGGGCGCTTGATCTCGTTCACATGCCCGATGCCGATGTCCAGCACGCGTCGCGAGAGGATGGCCTTGAGCCCCAGGGCGGCGCCCATGGAGTCCGGGTCCGCGTTGATGACGATGAGCCAGCGCTGGTCCTTGGCAAGCAAGGGCAAGAGCGCCTGCACCTTTTCGTCAGTCAGCTTGGATACGCCCATGTTCCGCCTTTTTGAGCGCCAGGGACAGGCCCGCCACTACGAGGTACGCCTCGTCGGACAGGGCCGCCACGGCCTGATTGAGCCGCCCGAGTTTTTTCAGGAACGCCCTGGCCTCGCCGGAGGCTGGCAGGGGGGAAAAGCCGATCTCGCAGGAAACCAGGATGACGTTGATGCCCCGGCAGTGCTGCAACACGTCCAGCAGGGCCTCGATGAGTTCCTTTTCACATCCTTCCTGGGAACAGACGTACAGCCAGAAGTCCAGGCTGTCCACCAGCACCGTCTTGTATTCCTTCTTAGCCTCCAGCAGGGCGCGTGGCAAGTCCCAGCCCACCTCCACCACCGGCAGGGCCGGGTCGCGCCGCTCGCGGTGCGAGGCGATCTGCTTGCGGAAGGACAGGTCCTTGGCCTTGCCCGTGGCCAGAAAAAGCGCCGGGCCGGGCTGGTCCTCCAGGAGCTTCATGGCGTAGTCGGACTTGCCGGACTTGTTGCCGCCGATGACAAAGGTGATCACGTCCGGGCCTCCTTTTCGCCGCAATTCCCGTGGAAAACCGCGCGCAGAATCCCCAGCGACTCGGCCAGCGCGGCCTCGTTGAACAGTTCCAGCACCGCCACCCCCTCCGGGGCCAGGCACTCCAGCAGCCGGGCCATCAGCTCCCGGCCGCGCGCGTCCAGAAGCGCAAGGGACGCGTGGCGCGAGGGCTTTTGCGGGTCCGGGGCGTTCAGGTGCACCATGCCCACCCGCCCGGCAAGCCCCGGCAGGCCGAGAAAATCCTCCTGCCCGTGCACCAGCATGTGCCCCAGGTCCAGGCACACGCCAAGGCCCAGGTCCTCGATGACCGGCCACATGGCTTCCAGGTCGCGGCCCTTGATGTTCTCCACCAGGAGGGCCTCCGGCCGGACGCCCTCCGCCATCAGCAGGCGGGCAAGCCGCGCCAGCTCGTCAGGCCGGCCGGGCGGATGCAGCACGAAGCCGCCGGGCGAAAGAAAATCCACCAGGCGCGCAAGGCCCAGCACCGCCCCGGCCACGCGCTCGGCTCCGTCTGCCCAGGGCAGGTCCAGGGGCAGGTGCACATGCCAGCTCACGGGCAGGCTGGCAAGCCCCGGCGGCAAGTCCTGCCCGGTGTAGGCCAGGCAGGCCTCTGTCTCAAAGAACGCCAGGCCGATTTCGTCAAAGCGCGGGGCCAAAAATGTGCAATTTTCCGCCACAGGGGCGGGCAGCACGCAGGAAGGCGCGGCAAGCCGCCAGGGCAGCTTCTGCGCAGTCTGCGTATTTGCTGGCGATTTCACGTCCGGCACGGCCCTTGCTTCATTTTCGGCAAATCGGTTCTTGACCACACCCGCCAGGAGACGGGAATTATGGATACCCTGCGCGAACGCCTGCACCACCTGCTCAACCCGCTGCACCTGTACTGCCGCCTGCGCGAGGCAGGCCTGTGCGACACTCTGGCCCGGCGCATGAGCCGCGCCTACGAGCGCGCCCTGTACCGCCATCTGCTGACCTGAACGCTTCCCTGGCCTGCAACGCCAGCCGGAAGCCGATACGGCATAGACTTCCCTCATACATCGCCGGACTGCCGGGCGCAATGCGTAGCCCTTGTCCTCTCCTGGCCCCTGGGCTAGTTTGACGCGTCGAAACAACGCGCCGCCCGCGCAACAGGAGCCCCGGAAATGCCCACGCAGACAACGCCCACCGGCCGCATCGCCCTGGCCATCATCGATATGCAGAACGACTTCGTGCAGCCCGGCGCGCCCGCCTGCGTGGCCGGAGCCGCCGCCACCCTGCCCGTGCTGCGCCGCCTGCTGGCCCACGCCCGGGCCGAGAGCTGGGCCGTCATCCATGTGACGCGAAGCCACAGGCCCGACGGCAGCGACGTGGAGCTCTTCCGGCGCGACTCCTTCCGCCAGGGCCGGGGCATCTGCGTGGCGGGCACCAAGGGGGCAGAGATCGTGCCCGAACTGGCCCCCCTGCCGGGCGAATACAGCCTGCACAAGCTGCGCTTCAGCGCCTTCCTGTTCACGGAGTTCGACGCGCTGCTGCGCCGCCTGGGCGTGACGACCCTGGTGCTCGGCGGCACCCAGTACCCCAACTGCGTGCGCGGCACCGCCGTGGACGCCATGGCGCGCGACTACGAGACCATCGTGGTGACCGACGCCTGCTCGGCCCAGACCCCGGAAGTGGCGGCCGCAAACATTTTCGACCTGACGAACATGGGCATCGTTTGCGTGGATTTGGCGAACTTGCCCGGCCACTTGGCCGCCTAGCCAGCCGAAGGGCGACCCATCGCCGCCCTTGACCGTACCGGCGCGCCAGCATACGAAGCCGGGCATGGCACTTATCAGCGTAAACAACTTGAGCATGAGTTTCGGCGGCCCCAAGCTGCTCGACGGCATTTCCTTCCAGATCGAACCCGGGCAGCGCATCTGCATCGTGGGCCGCAACGGCGAGGGCAAGAGCACCCTGCTGCGCCTGCTTTCCGGCGACCTGACCCAGGACAGCGGCGACATCGCGCGTTCCGTGGGCCTCAAGGTGGCGCGCCTGTCGCAAAAGGTGCCCGAGGTCCTTACCGGCACCGTGTACGAGGTGGTGACCCAGGGCCTGGGCGAAACCGGTGAGCGCATCGCCGAGCACCACCGCGCCCAGGAAAGCGGCGACGCCGCGAGGCTTGAGGCCGCGCAGATGGCCCTTTCCGAGCACGGCGGCTGGGAGGCCCTGGCCGACGTGGACACCGCCGTCACCCGCCTGGCCCTGAACCCGGACCAGCACTTCGAGGAACTTTCCGGCGGGCTCAAGCGCCGCGCCCTGCTGGCCCGCGCCCTGGTCGGCACGCCCGACGTGCTGCTGCTGGACGAGCCCACCAACCACCTGGACATCGATTCCATCGCCTGGCTGGAAGATTTCCTGCTGCGCCACGTGAAGACCCTGGTCTTCATCACCCACGACCGCATGTTCCTCAGGCGCATCGCCACGCGCATCATCGAGCTGGACCGCGGCAAGCTGGCCGACTGGACCTGCGACTACGACACCTTCCTGGAGCGCAAGGAGGCCATGCTGGCTTCCGAGGAAAAGACCTGGGCCGAGTTCGACAAGAAACTGGCCCGGGAAGAAGTCTGGGTGCGCCAGGGCATAAAGGCCCGCAGAACCCGCAACGAGGGCCGCGTGCGCGAGCTCAAGAAGCTGCGCGAGGAGCGAGCCCAGCGCCGCGAGCGCACGGGCACGGCCACCATCGTGGTGCAGGACGCCGAACGCTCGGGCAAGCTGGTCATCGAGGCCAAGAAGATCACCCATTTCTGGTCCGGCGCGGAGACGCCCGTGTTCAAGGACCTGGACCTGACCATCATGCGCGGCGACAAGGTCGGGCTCATCGGCCCCAACGGCGCGGGCAAGACCACCCTCATCCAGGCGCTGCTGGGCCGCATGAAGCCCACCAGCGGCACGGTGCGCCTGGGCACCAACCTTGAGGTGGCCTATTTCGACCAGCACCGCGAGGAACTGGACCCGGATCTGAGCGTGCGCGAAAGCGTGGCCGAGGGCTCGGACCAGGTGACCATCGGCGGCCGCACCAAGCACGTCATGGGCTATTTGAAGGACTTCCTCTTCTCGGCCGACCGGGCCAACAGCCCGGTGCGCGTGCTCTCCGGCGGGGAGCGTAACCGCCTGCTGCTGGCCCGGCTGTTCACCCGGCCTTCCAACGTGCTGGTGATGGACGAACCCACCAACGACCTGGACGCCGAGACCCTGGACCTTCTGGAGGACCGGCTCATGGAGTATCCGGGCACCCTGATACTCGTCAGCCACGACCGCGCCTTTCTGAACAACGTGGTCACGAGCACCCTGGCCTTCGAGGGCGGCGGCGTGGTACGGGAATACGTGGGCGGCTTCGACGACTGGCTGCGCCAGCGCCCGCAGCCCGTGGACGAGCCTTCCGCCAAGGGCGCGGCCAAGCCCGCCCTGGTGAAACCGGCCGCCCCAGCCCCCAGCGCCGCACAGGCGGGCAAGGCCCGCAAGCTGTCCTTCAAGGAGCAGCGCGAGCTGGACACCCTGCGCATGGAGCTGGCGGAGTTCCCGGCACGCATAGAGGTGCTGGAGCAGGACATCGCCAAGACCTCGGAGCGCCTGGCCAACCCGGAGCTGTACAAGAAGGCGCCCAAGGCCCTGGTGGAGGCGCGCAACGAGCTTTCCGCCCTGGAGGCCGAACTGGAAGCCGCCTTTGCCCGCTGGGAGGCCGCCGAGGCCCGCGCGAACGAGCTGAGCGCCGAGGCCTAGCGCCCCCCGGGCACCATCACTGACCAGCGCCCGCACAACGACACCGCAGAGCCCCGGGAGGGAAGCCACATGAGCGATGCCGCAGACGACGCCCAGGATTTTGAGACCAGCCGCCGCGCCAGCGCCCTGGCCGATGCGGCCGCAGCCAAGCCCGGCCCCGCGCCGGTGTTCATAGACGGCGTGGCCTGCTGCGCCGAGTGCGAGGAGCCCATCCTCCCGGCCAGGCTCAAGGCCCTTCCGGGCGTCGGCCTGTGCATGGCCTGCGCCGAGGAGCTGGAAGCCGAGCGCTAGCGCCCTGCCCCGGCCCCGCAATGCAGCAAGCCCCCGGCGAGACGTCTCGCCGGGGGCTTGCTGCGTTTGGCAGGCGCGGACGTCTCCGCCGCCAAGGCTCAGGCCGGCTGTTCCCCTGCGCGCTTCTGCCCCATCACCCGCAGGAGCGCCTGCTTGAGTTCCGCCACCTTCACGGGCTTGGCCAGGTAGTCGTCCATGCCGATGCCGAGGAACTTCTCCCTGTCGCCCTGCATGGCGTAGGCGGTCATGGCGATGACCGGAACCCGCTGGTTCACGGCCCCGGCCTCGCCGCTTCTGATCCTGCGCGTGGCCTCCACCCCGTCCATGACGTCCATCTGCACATCCATGAGCACGCAGTCGTAGCTGCCGTGCTTCAGCAGCTCAAGGGCCTGCGCGCCGTTGTTCGCGGTGGTGACCTGATGCCCCATGCGCTCCAGGGTCAGGCGGGCGCTCATGCGGTTGATCTCCTCGTCCTCCACCAGCAGCAGGCGCAGCGGCGTCGGGGTCTCCTCCTGCAGCTTCGCCTGCGCCCCGGCAGCGGCGGACGGCGCTTCGGCAAGGGCCAGGGGAAGCGTCAGGTACACCCGCGTACCCTGCCGCACCTCGCTTTCAAAGGTCAGGGTGCCCTCCATGGCCGTAACCAGATGCTGGACGATGGCCAGACCAAGCCCGGCGCCCTGCTGCGAGCGGGTGTAGTTCCCCGCCACCTGGGTAAACGCCGCGCAGATCTGCCCCACCTGCTCGTCGGGAATGCCCATGCCCGTGTCGCTGATGATGAACAGTATCCGCTTCTTGCCGTCGGGCCGGGGCAACAGCGTGGAGACCTCCAGCGTCACCTCGCCCTGTTCGGTGAACTTCACGGCGTTGCCGATGAGGTTGAACAGGATCTGCCGGATGCGCAGTTCGTCGCCGACCAGGTACAGGGGGACGTCAGCGGCCATGCTCACGGAGAAGGACATGCGCTTGCTGAAGTGCATGGGCGAGAAGGTCTCGGCCAGGGCGCTCATGATGTCCGCCAGGGCGAAGGGCTGGAGCGAGATGGGCATGCGGCCCGCCTCGATGCGCGAAAGGTCGAGGATGTCGCCCAGCAGGCTGGTCAGCCGGTGCCCGGCGCGGATGGCCAGTTCGGAGAACTGCTCCACCTCCGCGGACACGGGACTGCTGCGGATGAGCTGCAGCATGCCCAGCACGCCGTTCAGCGGGGTGCGGATCTCGTGGCTCATGTTGGCCAGGAATTCCGACTTCGCCTTGTTGGCCGTCTCGGCCTGCTGCTTGGCCACACGCAGCTCCGCCTCCGTCCTCTCGCGCTCGGCGATGTCCAGGGAAAGCGCCAGGGCCATGCCATTGAAGGCCTTGGCCAGCAGATTCACCTCAAGGATGTCGGGCTCGGGCTGCACGCGGACGCTGAGATCGCCTTCGCCCAGCCGGGTGGAGGCCGCGGTCAGTTCGTCGAGCTTGCGCCAGATGGTGCGCCCGCCCAGGAACCAGCCGCTGCCCAGGGTGAGTCCAAGGGTCAGCAGCAGCAGGCCGACATTCTGCAGCAGCACCCCCTGCACCTTGGCATAGACCGTGGCGCGCGGGATGCTGATGACCACATAGGCATACGGGGGCTTGCCGGGATCGAGGGTCACCTGCTGGGAGGCCATGAGCCGCTCTGTCCCCTCGGCGTCCCGGAAGGTCGTGAACCCGCCTGCGGAGGCCTGGGCGATCTTGAGGCTGGCCAGGGGAATGAGCTCGGCGAAGGCGGCCGCGTCATCCTTGGGGAAGCCGTACAAACGCCTGCCGTTGCGGTCGCACACCTCCACAAGCGTGTTCTCCGGGAAGTGCAGCTGGTCGAAAACGTTGTTGAAGCCTTCCAGGATGATGCTGGTCAGCAGAATGGCCTTGAGTTCGCCCTGCTCATCGAACACCGGGCAGGCGAAGGGGAACACGGGAACCTTGAGGGTTTGCCCGATGGTGCACTCGCCGGCGGTGAAGGCCCGGGTGTGCAGGGCCTCCTGGAAGTGCTTGGTGTGGGAGAAGTTCGCCTTGGCCTGTGGAGTGTTCGAGGCGATGATGTCGCCGTTGAGGTCCACAAGGTGCAGCGCGCCATAGCGCTGCTGGTTGATCCTGAGCACGTTGAGGAAAATCCGCGCGCTGACGACAGGGTCCAGGTTGCGCACGTCGGGCACCCTGGAAAGGTTCTGCAGCATAAGCCGCGCCGCGTTGGTGGTGCGCTCCTGGCTCTTCACGGTCTGTTGGACCAGGGTCCGCAGCCCCTGCTCCGCCTCGGCAATGGCCTTTGCCCGGTTCTGCATCCCGACGATGAGGATGACGGCAAAGGCCGGAAGGGCGGAAAAAAGGAACAGGAGGAGGAGCTTCTTCTTGGCGGAACCGTTGAACAGACGCAGGATCATATCGCTCTCGCTTATGCCGCTTGACCCCTCGGATTCTTGTAGAGGCTTATGTACTGTTACCCTGTTAAAAAGAGGCAAGGCAAGTGATTGTTGCCCCCGCGCGCATATTCGCGCTAGGAATTCCAACATCCCCGCCCTGCGATGCCGGGAAAACGTGTGACAGACCTGTGGCGAGCGCGCCCACGGTTTCGGGAGGCCAGGGAGAGCGGCGAACTTCCATCAACTCTGATAAACCAGGGTGGCAGCATGCCCGCCCACTGCGTAGCCTTGCCGGAGCAGCACGCAAGCGCTACACTCCAGACGTGAAACAAAAAACGACACAGCGCAGCATCTTCGCCATCGGCGACATCCACGGACGGCTGGATCCACTACAAGCTCTGCTCGCCAGGCTTGAGGCGCTGTCGCCCCATGCCCTTTTCGTTTTTCTGGGGGACTACGTCGACAGGGGCCCCCAATCGCGACAGGTGGTGGAGGCATTGCTGGCGTTCCAGGAGCGCAGACCAGACACCGTGTTCCTCATGGGCAACCATGAGGCCGCCCTGCTGCGTTACGCCGCTTCCTGCTCGCCCGAGGACCTGCGCCTGCTTCGGGCCATTGGCTTCCAGGCCACCCTGGACAGCTACGGCTGCTCGCCGGGAAGCGGCGGCATCAGCTTCATGCCCAAGGCGCACCAAGACTTTTTCGCCAAGCTGTCCCGCTGGTTGGTGACCCCGCGTTACGTCTTCTGCCATGCCCCCATCCCCAGCGGAGCGGACCCGGACAAAGCCGACGCCTTTGCCCTCGACGGACTCCTGTCAGGTCGGCAGGTGGACTCGGACGGCTGGGTGGCCAGCGGCCGCACTTTGGTTTTCGGGCATGTGCCCTCGGAGACGCCCCTGGTGGCCCCCGGACTCATCGGCGTGGACACCGGCGCGGGCAGCGTGCTCACGGCCGTGGAACTGCCGGAACTGCGCTTCCATCACGCTTGAGGACTCAGCCCGCTTCCGGGCGGTCCGCCACCAGCCCTTCCAACGCATAGTCGCCCGAGAGAAAGGCCTCGGCCACCCGGCCGGGCATGGCGTCGTTGACCATCACCGCGTCGAGCAAGCGGCTGAAACCCAGGAAACGGCCCAGCATCTCCAGCTTGGCCAGGATGGTCTCGCGCGGGGCCTCGGACAGCATGGCCGTGACCATGTCGCCCTGGCGCGTGGTGAAAAACTCTTCCCGGCGCAGAACCTCTTCCACGAACACCGCCCGGCGCTCGCGTTGGATCCTGGCCGTGCCGCCGCCCTTGAAGCGGAAGCGTACGGCGTTCTCGCGCGGATTCGCCCCGCATACGCTGTCGATGAGGGCGAAATGGTAGTCCACGCGGGCGTTCAGATTCAGGTAGTCCCGCGAGATGAGCGCGTAATTGGGGTTGCCCACGGGCCGCTCGCTGCGCGCGTCCAGCATGCCGCGCGTCAAGAGCCCCGCCACGCCGGCGATGGGCGGGGGCACGCCCCAGCGCAGCCCCGGCGTGGCCATGCCCCGGCACAGGGCGGCTAAGGGCTCGCAGCGGACGTCCTTGAGCATGATCTCCGTGGAGCGCACCGGCGCAAGCCCGCCGCCAAGATCCAGGATAAGGAACAACAGCCCGGTCGGATCCTTCAGCCGGTGCACCAGGGCAAAGGCCTCCTCGGCCACGGCGTCTCCGCTCTCGAACAGGGCCATGACAGCCTTTTCATGGGCAAAGCGCACCAGATCGTGCAGGCTGCGGCATTCCAGGATGGAAAAGGTCGGGCCATAGGCGTCGGTAAGATTCAGAGGCAGCACCAGCTGGCGCACGGCGGAGGCCGCATCGCCCAGCGCGGGCAGGCTCCGGGCCGGTGCAGGCGGAGCCGCGCGCCAGAGCCGGGCATCGGCCGCGCGTACCGCGCCCGCGTCCGCGTCCACCAACACCCACTGCCCCGGCGTCAGGGCTTCCGTGGCCGTGCCAAGGCCTGTGAGCATGGGGATGCCCAACTCCCGCGCCAGGGTGGCCAGGTGGTCCAGGGGGTTGCCCATGTCCACCAGCAGAGCGGCCGTTTCCGGCATCAGGGAAGCGGCGTCCACAAGACTTTGATGCAGGGCCAGCACAAGGGGACGGGGAGCCCTGGCTGCCGCGTCCAGTTCCTGCCGGGTGCGTGCGACTGCCAGCCGCCCGGCGGCCTTGCCCGGCGAAGCGCATATTCCGCCGACGAGCAGCTCCGCGCCGCCAGCACCTTCCGCGCCCCGGTCCAGAACGACCGCCCGCGCCAAACGCGCCGGCCTGGCCTGCAAAATCCAGATTCGTCCGGCCTGGTCGATGCTCCACTCGACGTCCTGGGGGCCGCCGCCCAGGGCTTCTATGCGCAGGGCATGGTCGCGCAGGGCCGCCATTTCTTCGGCCGAGAGCAACGGGAGCAGCCGCTCCGCGCCAGAAAGTTCCTCCAGGGCCAGGCCGCCGCCCGGGGCTTGCACCTCGCGCACGGTCTTCTCGACGATTTCGCAAGGCGTGTTCCCGATGTCCTCCGCCAGCCCATCCCGGCTGGGGCGGCACACATCGGCCGGGGCCCGGCCGGACACAGCCTGGGTGCCCAGGCCTGGCACGGCCGTGAGCAGCATGCGCCCGGAGTCCGGGGCCATGGGATCCACGGAGAACAACACGCCCGAAGCGCGCGCGTCCACCATGCGCTGGCAAAGCACGGCCATGTCCACGGACTCCCCGGCCAGTCCGGCTCCGGCGCGATAGGCCAAAGCCCGGGCGGAAAAGGCGCTGGACAACACGGCCTTGAAGGCTTCGACAAACCCTTGCAGGCTCTGCACTCCAAGCACGCTGGCGTACTGCCCGGCAAAAGAACGCTCGCCCCCGTCCTCGGAGGAGGCGCTGCTGCGCACGGACACAGCCCTGGGCTTGCCTGCCATCAGATGCTCCCAGGCGGCGCGCAGCTCCGCGGCATACTCCGCGCCCGGCTCGGAGGCGGCGATCATGGCCTGGGCCCGGGCCGACAAAGAGTTCAGATCCGCCCCGGCGAAGGCGGCTTCTCGCGACAAGGCCTTGAGCCGGTTCTCCAAGTGCGCCTGGCGCAGGTACTCCCGGCAAAAGCGGCGAGGAATGCACACGCCCTCGGGCACCGGCAGCCCGGCGCGCAGAAGCATTGCCAGAGGCTGGGCCTTGCCGCCTGCCTGCTCGCGCAGGTCCGGCCGCACCTCGGCCAAGGGCAGCCATTTGCGGCGCGGCGCGCGGCCGTAGCGTTCCAGAGCCGCTTCCAAAAGTCGTTCCAGCCGGGCCAGGCGCGGGTACAGGCCCGCATGGGTGTTGCCCGTGAGCCGATTCAAGCCGTCGGCCAGCTCCAACACTGTCTCGCACAGTTCCTGTATCGTGGCCGGAAGGCGGGATGGTTCGTTGTCGCGCAGCAGCCTGTCCACTTCGGCCAAGGCCTCCAGGGCGCGCTCGTTGTGGACCAGGAATACGCGGAAGATGTGGTAGCGGGCCTTGAGCCAATCCAGGGCCGCCTGGTTGCGACGGTTTCTGCGGCTGCGCCACAGTTCCGCAAGCATGGCGAACAGGTTCATGCGTCCTCCTGTTCCGGCTCCGGCAGGCCAGGCAGGCCAACGGCCGCCAGAAACTCCCGCGCAAAGCGCTCCACTTCGGCGTCGTCCGCCAGCTCCACGTCCAGCTGCCGGGTGTAGGCCGAGAGGGCACCCAGCTGCCGCAGGGTCTCCAAAGCCTCCTGGGCCTCCAGAAGCTTGCGCTTGCCCACCACCAGGTCGCCCTTGCGCGAGGCCCGGAAGCCCAGGCGCTCCAGCACACGCAGGATGAGTCCGGCCCGGCGCGCCCGGCGGTCCTCGCTGGCGAAACCCCCGGCGAAGCGGAAGTACACGAAGGTCTGCTCCGGCCGGTCGGACACCACGGCGTCAATCACGCTGAAATGGTAGCCCAGGCGCAAGGTGATGTTGGCATAGTCCCGCGCGGCCAGGGCCAGGTTGAGCCCGGCGTTTCCCGGCGCGGAGGACAAGGCCTGACCGCTGCGCCCCAGGCCCGAGAGGATGTCTCCCAGGCCCAGACGGGCCGGCCCCCGGCGCTGCACGTCGCGGAGCAGCAATCCGTCCAGGAAGGCCCGCAGGGGCAGGCTGGAGATCTCTTTCAGGCCCACTTCGCCGCCCTGGCCCGCAAGGCCGCCGCCCAGGTCCACCACGCGCAGGTCAAAAGGCGAGTCCTCCCGCAGGCGGCGGGCCGCGCCAAGCCCGCCGTCCTTGGAGGTGTCCATGGACAAGAGCAGTTCCACGGCACGCTCGTGAGCGAAATGGATGATGTCGTGACAGGTACGGCAGTTCTCGGCGCAAAACCCTTCCGCGGCGGGATCCACCATGTTCAGGGGGCGGATGTGCCTCAATAGCCTGCGCAGAGTGACGAATTCCGGGGCCGCGCCCAACTGCGCCCGCTCCATGGCCGCTTGGCGCAGCAGCCCCTCGGCCACGCCGCGGTAGACCACGCCCTGCTCCGCATCCACTGTAACCATGCCGCCCGGAGCCAGCTTCCGCACCCCCTTGAGGCCGAACACCGCCGGGACGCGGTTCTCGCGCGCAACGGTGGCCAGATGGCTGGCCGCAGTGCCCACCTCCGCAAGAAGGGCGCCCAGCCGGGGCACGATGCGCGACAGGGCCGGGGAGGCGGCGCGGGCCGCGCCAATGGAGCCCAGGGGCACGGATTCCGGCAAGGTGTCGTCGTCGAGCAGCACCACCGCCCCGGCCCCCACCCCGCTACAGGCCGCCTGCCCGCCGCGCAGGAGAACGTCCTCCTCGCCGGGGAAAGCAACCCCATCCGCGCTCTGCTCTTCCGGCCATTCGGGAAAGGCCGCCTCAGCCGGTTCCAGACCGCTGAGGACAAAGCCCTTCTCATTCAGCACCCAGGAGAGCAGGCAAGGTCCGTCCAGCGCGCGTTCCGCGGCCAGGCCCAGCTCCGCAAGCAGGGCCGCCTTGTCCGGCAGCAGCCAGGACGAACCGCGCAGCATGGACCCGCGGGAGAGATCCGTGGCTTTGCCGCCGGGGAGAGAGGCGTCCAGAGGCTTGACCGCGGTACGGGTGCGCAGGGGAATGTGCGGCGTGACGCGGGAGAGCCAGGCCCGGTCCTCCCGTCCGATGGGCCCGGCCACGGCCAGCATGGCCGGCGGCAGGCTCGGGTCATGGGCCAAGGTCTGCAGGGTGCCCTGCACCAGACCGGCCTGGACCGGGCGCACGCATACGGCCAGGAGCCCGGAATGCTCCCGCGCGAAGGACGCCGCGTGTTTTGCGACTTCCTCGGCCGTGTCCGCCTCCAGGGCGGACAGGATCCGTCCCGTGCCCTGCGGCCCGGCGGAGATGAAAGAGAGTTCCAGCCGTTGCGCCCCCCCAAGCCGCGCAAACAGCTCCTGCGCGGCGCGCGTCACCTCTGCCTGGGCCTCAAGGGGCTCCGGTCCTGCCAGGCCGCCCATGCCGACCGTGGTGACGGCAAAGCCGTCCGCGGCGGGCAAGCCCATGCGGCGGCCAAGCACGGCCAGGCCCACGCTACACAGCCCCACCAGGGGCTCCAGTTCCCAGGTAATCTCGGAGAACGGCAGCACCCGCCGCCCGGCCAGGGAACCCATGCCACCGGAGAGGATGTCCTCCAGGGCGTCCTGCACCGCAAGGGAAGCATCATAGAGCGCGATGCAGCCTTCGCCGTCCATGCCGTTCAGGTGATAGGCCACCTGGTGCGTCAGGCGGCACACGTCGCGAACCGAGCTTTCCAGGAAGGCCTTATCGAAGACGTAGTCGCCGCCAAGCGCGCGGTCCATCTGGGCCATGCGTTCCAGCACCCGGGTGTTCAGGGCCAGAATGCGCTTGAACGAACGGAACAGGAACCGGACCCCGCCGGGTTCCATGCCCGCCCCTGGCCCTGTGTGCACGTCCCTGGCAGCCATGCCTGCCTCAGGGAACGAGTCCCCGCTCCTTTTCGATGCGGCGCACGCCGTCCAGCAGTTCAGCCAGCTTGAAGGGCTTGGCCACGCAGTCGAACACACCTTTGCGGAAGGACTGGCGCGCGGTCTCCATGGTGGCGAACCCGGTGATGACGATGACGTCCGTGTCAGGGTGCAGGGCCTTGACCTTCCCCAGGAAGGACAACCCGTCCAGGCCCTCCATCTTGAGATCAGTGATGACCACGTCGAAGCGGCGCTCCTCGATGCGCGCCAGGGCCTCCAGGGGCTGGTTGAAGGCCTCCACCTCGTAGCCCACCTTCTGGAAGAAGGGCTTGAGGCGCTTGCCGACGATGGGCTCGTCGTCGAGCACGAGGATGCTGGTCTTACGCCGGGCCGCTCCTGGGCCTGGTCCGCCGGTCTGGGGCTGCAAGGTCTCTGGTGTCATTGGCGTGCCTCCCTGAGTGCCGCAATGCTGTGGAGAAATTCCTCCAGGTGGTGCTGCATGGCCCCATCGGAGCCCAGCTTGGCATCCAGCTGGCGGGTGTAGCCGATGAGAGCGCCCAGCATGAACAGCTTGTCCATCATGATGCGCGTGGGATGCTTCTTGATGCGGCCCGTGACCATGTCGCCCTTGACCTCCACCATGAAGTCGAACTGTTCCAAGATCTCCGCCACTAGGCTGGCCCGGCGGGAGCGGTGCGTGAGGTCCGTCACCCCGCCCATGAAGCGGAAGGTTATGGCGTTGTCATTCACTGCTCCGCCCAGGTAGGCGTCCACCACGGTGAAGTGATAGCCCAGGCGCAAGTGCAGGTTCAAGTATTCCCTCGAGATGACGGCCAGATTGCGGCCCATACGCGCGGGGTGTGCGGCATCGGCCCCGAAGGTCCGGGTAACACTGGACATGAAGCTGCCCATGCCGACGGCCACGGGGCTGGTCTCCCACATGTCCGTGGCGTTCATGCCCTCTAGCAGCGCCTTGAGAGGGCGGCAGCGTACGTCTTTCTCGCGGGCCTCCGGGCCCACATCCTCGGCCAGGCCGCCCTCCACGTCGATGACGGTGAGTCCCAGGGGCAGCGCGGTGGCCAGAGGCCGCGGCGCGCTCTCGCGGATCTCGCGGTGGGTCTCGGACAGGGAGCCTAGCTTGTCCACGGCGCGCTGATGCACATAGCGCGCGATGTCGTGAAAGGTCCGGCATTGCTCCGGCGAAAAGTCCTCGCTCTTGGGATCCAGCAAAGTGAGAGGGCTGATGTGGCGCAGCACGCGCTTCAAGGTGCGGTATTCCCAGGACTCCTCGAACACGTCCTCCCGCGCCAGCTCGAAGCGGCACAAGGCCTCCAGGGCCCCGGCGTACACCACTCCCCGGTCGGCATCCAGAGTTATCTCCTGACCATGCTCCAGAGCGCGGGTGGCGCTGCCCGTCTGCACCAGGGTGGGCACGCGCAGCTCCCGGGCGATGGTGGCCATGTGCCCCGTGGCCGAGCCCACGTCCGTGATGATGCCCCGCAGCCGAGGCATGACCTTGGCGAAACGCGGTGAGGAATGCCTGGCGACCAGGATGCTCCCGTAAGGGATGTCGGAGAGGTCGTCGCCTTCAGCCACACGATACGCGCGGCCCGCCGCCACGCCCCCCATGGCCGACACCCCCTTGCCGGAGAGCAGCACCGGAGCCCCCTCCGCCGCGTCCGAGGCATCCGCCCGGTCGTCGCAGTGCCTGGGCCGGATGGACAGGGGCCTGGCCTGCAGCACCACCAGTTCCCCAGCCGGGGTGATGGCCCATTCCACGTCCAGGGGACGTTTGAAGAACTGCTCCAGGCTCATGGCCGTCTTGGCCAGAAGGGTCAGTTGCGTCTCGGTGAGGCACGGTTCAGAGCGGTCCTGTTCCGGCACCTGCTCCGTGCGCGTGCCGCCGCCCGGCGCCAGGGCCAGGCGGGTGGTCTTCACCGCGATGTCCGCGGAGAGGAGCTCGTGGGGCGGTTCGCGCCGCAGCAGGAAGGTGTCCGTCTCTGCCGTGCCGTCCACTATGGGCTTGCCCAGGCCCCAGGCGGCGCTGACCACCATGGCCTGGTCCGTTTCCCGCAGTGGGGCGTAGGTATACAGCCCGCCGCTCACCAGCGCGTCCACCATGGGCATCACGCCCACGGCCATGGCCGGCTCCTCAGAACAGAGCCCGTGGTGCAGGCGGTAGCGCAGGGCCTCCTCACAGAACAGGCTGGCCAGCACGCGGCGGTAGGCCTCCAGCACGCCTTCCGCAGGCACGCCAAGAACGGTCTCGTACATGCCGGCGAAGCTCGACTCGCCGTCCTCGTCCCAGGCGCTGGAGCGAACTGCGAAGAGCACGGGCTCTTCCCTGCCCAACTTCCGCACAGCCTGATCCACGGCCCGGCCCAAGCCCTTGGGCAGGGGCATGGTCTGCACGGCAGCCATGAGCCGTTTCGAGATCTCCGGAAGCCCGGTCTCGTTCCCGGCGCAGAGTGTGCCCACGTCCTCGGCCACGGTGCGGCGAAGCTGCGCCCCGGCAAGGGCCTCAAAATAGGCCCCCACGGTGATGACGAAGCCCCCAGGCGTGGCAAAGCCCAGGATGTTTTTGATGTCGCCCAGGCTGGCCATCTTGTTGCCGCCCGCGTCCGCCAGGTCGTGGGTCAGCTCGGAAAGGGGCAGGATGTGGTCCGTGCGCGAGAGCACCCGGCGGCCAGCCAGCTCCTCGCGGATGCTGTGCTGGATGCGCTCGAAGGCCGTGAACAGGGCAACGTTGCGCCGCTGGCACAGGAGCCCCAGATCCGCGATGAGCTTGAACACCTGGTCGCCCAGCTTTTCGCAGGAGTCCAGGATGTACTGCCGGTCGAAGACGTAGTCCCCTCCCAGCTTGTCGCCCATGTCGCCTATGCGCTCGAGGATGGCGTTGTGCCGCTCCAGAATGCCCTTGAAATTCTTGTAGAGCACCGAAAACGGCACAGGAGGCCGGCCCCGCAGACGGGCGACGATATCCTTGAGACTCGGCAGTTCCATGATGATGCGCTAATGCGCCCCCTTGCTCTGGAACACGAGGCCGATGCCCAGGCCGGCCACAATGGCGATGATCGAGGCCAACACGCCATACCACAGGGCATGATTGAAAGCCAAATCGGCAAGGAAAGCGGGGGCCCCCACCATTTGGGCCTCCATGGGCAGCGAGGCCTGGCCCGCTATGCGGCCGTCCTTCACCGCGAACACTTCCACCGTGTAGGAGCCCGGCGACAGACGCGAAGGCACGGCCAACTTGGCGCTGAAGCGTTGCAGGCTGCCGTTGGTGTCGCCCAAGGTCACCGCGCCCGTGGCCTCGCGGTAGAGTCCCTCGCCCTTCTTGAGTTTCAGCAGTTCGGGCAGCAGCACCGTGCGGTCAGACCCGGCGGGCTCTATCTCGACCCTGTCCGTGAGACCACCCAGGCCCAGGGTTTCGCCCACGGCCCCCAAGTCACTCAAAGGAAGCGAGGACTCCACCAGGAACACCTTGGGCACACCAGCGAAATGCAGGGTATTCATGTTCATCCACAGCAAGCCCAGAGCCTTGCCCTTCTGCTTCATGGCCACGTTCTCGGGCAGGCCGGAAAAGCGCAGCACCACCTGCGAGCCTTCCGGCACCGCGCCTTCCACGTTCACGATGGCGCCGTTGTAAAAGGCGTGGATGGTGATGGACGAGGGGGCCATGCTGAAGTCGACATCGGCTGCCATGGCGGCGGCCGGCGCCGCCAATGCGAGGAGCAGGAGAAGAATAAGCACGCGCTTCATGCTAGTGGCCTCCGATGTAGGCCAGGAGCACGTCCGGCCGGGCAAGCAGTTCGTAGAGAATCTTGAACATCACGACCAGCACCAGGGAGGCCAGCAGGATCTTGAGCTGCTCGCCGCCGAGCTTCTTGCCGACGATGGCCCCGACCTGCGCCCCAAGCGAGGAGCCGATGAGCAGGATCAGCGCCAGCACGAAGTCCACGGTGTGGTTGGAGGTGGACTGCATGATGGTGACGTTGATGCAGGTAAACAGGATCTGGAACAGGCTGGTGCCCACCACCACGTGCATGGGCATCCGCAGCAGGTACACCATCACCGGAACCATGATGAAGCCGCCGCCCACGCCCATGATGGCGGACAGAACGCCCACCAGGCCGCCCAAAAACAGCGGCAGCACCGGCGACATGCGCACTCCCGAGCGCTTGAAGTCCATCTGCCAGGGCAAAGCGCCCACCATGCGACCGAAGGCGCTCGATTTCACGTGCTTCACCGGCTCCGCTTTCACCGGGGCCTTGGCCTTGCGCATGGCCTGCAGACTTTCAAAGAACATGTAGCCGCCCACAAGGCCCAGCATCAGCACATAGGTGACGTTGATGAGGAAGTCCGCATTGCCCATGGCCCGCAGCACCTTGATGACCTGGACTCCGACCGAACCGCCGAGCACGCCGCCCACGAGCAGCAGAATGCCCATCTTCACGTCCACGTTGCCCAGGCGCAGGTGCGCCAACGTGCCAGAGGTGGAAGCGCCCACAATCTGGTTGGAGTCCGAGGCGGCGGCCACAGTGGGGGGAATACCCATCATGATGAGCAGCGGGGTCATGAGGAAGCCTCCTCCCACGCCAAAAATGCCCGAGAGCAGGCCGACCACGCCGCCCAGACCGAACACGGCCGCAATATTCACGCTGTTGCCTGCTATGGGCAGATACAGTTCCATGGGTATGCTCATGTGCGAATCCTTCCCCCTGGTCCGGGCCGCCCGCGCCCGGCCGTGCCGGTCTGTGCGCGCGTGGAGCCCTGCTTTTCGCCCGCCGGGGCTTCTGCCCCGGCAAGATTCTGTTCCGCAGCCCTGCCGCGTCCCGTCCGAGCCTCCGCCGGGCCTTTGCCCGGCCGCCCGGGGCGGCGCGCCTGCACCAATCACCTTGCGGACCGCGATGCGGACATCCCGCATCCGGCCACGTGCTGCCGCAAAGCAATTCCAGGGCCGCAAGGCGCCATGCGGCCAATTATCTAAATTTAAACGTTTTTTATTGTTCCTTCAGAGCTTGGGGGATAAGGCATGTTTCGCAATGGAACAGAAGTCAAAATAGAACTTGTCTCAATATGAAACAGGGTCTAAGCTGCCCTGTACACATTCAGGAGGCCGCAACAATGCTCCACGCGGGACGACTCAAGCGCTTCTTCAACTCCATCAAGGGCAAGATCCTCACGCTCTTCCTGGTGGCTTTCCTGGTGGCCTGCGGACTCACCCTGCTGAACGTCTGGACGCTTTCCACCGTGCGTGAGCGCCTCACCCTTTCCGAGCGCTACGACGATCTGCTGAACGCCATCCTGGAGGCCAGACGCTACGAGAAGAACCTCGTCATCTACGGTGGGGAGGAAAGCCAACGCGAGGGCATCTTCTATCTGGACAAGGCCGATGCGGCCCTTGAGGCTTTGGCGGATGACATCGCCCGCGTGACCGGCCAGGAAGAACTGGACGAGCTTCGGGTCACCCTGGCCCAGTACCGCAGCGAGTTCTCGACCCTGGGAGAGCCCGATCCGGCCGGGCGCGACATCGCCCGCGGCACAGGCAAGCATTTGGTGGACATGGCCGAGGGGCTCATCGCCACCAAACGCGAGCGCATCCACAAGACCATCTTCCAGGTCTCGCTTCTGCCCTTCGCGTACCTGGGCGTATTCCTCGTATTCATGGGCTTCCTGGTGCAGGTCATCGCCCAAAGCCTGCTCAAGCCTTTGGGCATGATCGGCCAGATCACCGCCCGTGTGGCCAAGGGCGACTTCCACCCCGTGGACAGCGGCGGGCACCACCACATCGAAGAGGTGTCGGGCCTGCTGGACGCGCTGAACCGGATGGCCCTTGAGCTTACGGCCAACCAGGAGGATCTGCTCCAGGCGCGCAAGATCGCCGCCCTGGGCACCCTCACCGCCGGCATCGCCCACGAGATCAACAACCCCATCAACAACATCATGATCTCGGCCGAGAGCCTGCTGGAAACCCACGGAGACGGCATGGACGACGAAGGCCGGGAGGTGGTGTCGGACATCCTGGCCCAGGCCGAGCGGGCCGGGGAAATCGTGCGCAACCTGCTGGACTTCTCACGCACGGAGAAGGCCGGATTCAGCGCGCTGGCCCCGGAAGTGGTGGTGCAGAGCTCCCTGGCGCTCTTGCGCAACCAGATTCTGGTTTCAGGCCTGACCATGGATGTGGACGTGCCTGCGGGGTTGGAACCCATTCTGGGCAACCTGCGCCACTTGCAGCAGGTGTTCCTGAACCTGCTGCAGAACGCCATCGCCGCAACGCCTCAAGGGGGCGAGGTCACCGTGTCGGGCCGTGACGAGGAGGGGTTCATACGCCTCACCGTGCGCGACACGGGCGCGGGCATCGCGCCGGAGAACATCCCGCACATCTTCGAACCGTTCTTCACCACCAAGGAGGTAGGCAAGGGCACCGGCCTGGGCCTGGCCGTCACCTACTCCATCATCAAGCGCCACGGCGGCCGCATCGAGGTGGAGAGCGAGCCCGGCCGGGGTACGGCCTTCCACGTGCTGCTGCCCAAGGCTCCGGCCTCGCCTGAGGCCCGGGAGGAGGTGGCCCTTGGCCGCTAGGCTTGCAGTTGTGGACGACGAGTCCGCAGCGCGCAAGCGTCTGGGAGAGGCCTTCACGCGCGACGGCTACGAGGTGGAGACCTTCGGCGACGCCGAGTCCTTCCTGGCCCGCAGCGCCCAAGCGCCCTTCGACGCCGTGCTGCTGGACCTGCGCCTGCCGGGCATGGACGGCCTGGAGGCCCTCAAGCGGGTCAAGGCCCAGGGCGGCGATACCGAGGTCATCCTGGTGACGGGCTTTGGCGGGCTGGAGCCGGCCATCGCGGCAATCAAGCTCGGGGCCTACCATTTCGTGGCCAAACCCGTGCGTCTGGCGGAAATCCGCAATCTGGTGAAGGGCGCCAGCGACAAGGTGGCCATGGGCCGCGCCAACCGGCAGTTGCGCCAGGCGCTGCGCCAGGAGGCCGGACTGGAGTCCATCATCGGGGCCAGCGCACCCATGCGCGAGGTCTTCGACCTGGTGCGCAAGATTGCCCCGGTGAACTGCAACGTGCTCATCCAGGGGGCCAGCGGCACGGGCAAGGCGTTGGTGGCCAGGGCCATCCACAAGCTTTCCCCGCGCAAGAGCCGACCCTTCGTCTCCTTCAACTGCGGCGCCTTCGCCGAGGAACTCATCGCCAGCGAACTCTTCGGCCACGAGAAGGGAGCGTTCACAGGAGCAGTCAGCGCCCGGACGGGTCTGCTGGAATCCGCCGCAGGCGGCACGGTGTTCCTGGACGAGATCGGCGAGATGCCCCTGGCCACGCAGGTGAAGCTGCTGCACGTGATCCAGGAGCGGCGCATCCTGCGCGTGGGCGGCACAAAGCCCGTGGACCTGGACATCCGGGTCATCGCCGCCACCAACCGCGACCTGAAACAGGACATCTCCGGAGGGCTGTTCCGGGAGGACCTGTTCTACCGCCTGAACGTGGTGAACATCCGCCTGCCCTCCCTGTCGGAGCGCCGGGAGGACATCCCGCTGCTGGCCCGGCATTTCATCGACAAGTACAGCCTGCTCTTCGGCAAGACCGTGCACGATGTGGACAACGAGGCCCAGCAGGTCCTCATGGACTATGCGTGGCCGGGCAACGTGCGTGAATTGGAGAACATCATCGAGCGCGGAGTGGCCCTGTGCGAGTCGGGCACCTTCGGCCCGGCGGACCTGCCGCCGGAACTCCACCAGACCTCGCCCCCGGCCGAGCCGGAGGACCTCGTGCCCCTGGATGAGTTGGAGCGCAGGCACATCGCCCGCGTGCTGCAGTCCACCGGCGGGAACAAGGGCCTCACGGCCCAGATCCTGAACATTCCGCGCACCACCTTGTGGCGCAAGCTCAAGCAGCTGCACCTGGAATGATCCTGACGTTTCATAACGGAACACATCTTTCGGTCCCTTCGAACATGTGCCGCCAACGCCCCAGGGCTGCAAAGAAAAATCCGTAAAAAGTTCAAACACTCGCGCGGGGCAGAGACCTCGGGACCAGACCGCAGCCCTGGCACACATCTTGTTATTGCCAGCGCATGAATACCAGCCCCGAAGACGCCTTCCCCAAAGCCCATGTCCACACCTCCACCCTGTCCACGCTGCCCGAGTGGTTCCTCAACCGGGAGGTCATCCCCCTGGAGGACCACTTGGCCCTGGTGGTCTGCCACGAGACTATGCACAGCATCGTGGCCCTGTGCCGGGCCCTGGCCGAAGATTCCAGACCGGTGCTACTCACCGGGGAGACCGGGGTGGGCAAAAGTCTGCTCTGCCGCTTTCTCCACGCCAGCCGCGACCCAGAGTCGCCGCTTATATCCTTCCTCTGCGCCGGGCTGGGCGAAGACGTGCTTGAGGAACGGTTCTTTGGCAGCAGGGCGTGCCCGGGTGGACTCGTGGCAGAGGCCGCCGCAGGCACCCTGGTGCTGGAAGAGATGGGAGACCTGCCGCGGGAAGTGCAGGAGGGGCTCCTGGCGTTCTTGGACAGGCAGCAGCCGGGAACGGGCCCGCGCCAGTTCATCTGCACCACCAATCTGCCCCGCAGGACCCTGCTGACCCCAGGTCGGCTTCTGGCTGGCCTGCTGGAGCGCTTCCGACACATCCACGTGCCGCCCCTGCGCGAGCGCCCGCAGGACATTCCGGCCCTGGTGGCCTATTTCGCGAGACAGAAGGCTTCGCGCCGGGAATCGCTCAAGAGCCTGGAGGCCCTTGCGGCTCGTCTTGCCAAGCACCGTTTTCCGGGCAACGTGCGTGAGCTGGAGTCACTCATGGCACTGGAAACCAGTGGCCTGCCCTGGCGCTGGCGCGTAGCCGGAGCGGAACAAGGCTGCTCCGTCCGCGCGAGGTAAGCATGAAGCCACGAAGGCAGGCGAACGTCGGTGTAAACGCGCGCGCAATTCGGCACTAGCGCGCGCGTTTACAGTCATGTCTTAAATACTGTTAGGACTACCTTAGAAAAAAGAAAAAACGGCTTCCAGCATATTGCTGCAAGCCGTTGTTTTCTTTGGTGGAGATGAGGAGGATTGAACTCCTGGCCTATGCGTTGCGAACGCATCGCTCTCCCAGCTGAGCTACATCCCCATGGGCGCCCGGCGTTGCCGGACGGAAGGAACGTTTAGCCATTTTTTCAGTGGTGGGCAAGTCCTTTTTGCACTGCGGGCTCCGGCTTTGCGGCCGCGGCTTCCGGCAGGCGGATCTTGAGGTACGGCGGCTTGCCCGGACCGGGCCCGATGCTCCAGCGGTACGCGCCCAGGGGCGAGGTGGGAACCTTCTGGGCGTTGTGCTCCAGCACCTCTATGCCCTCGGCCAGGGCCACGGACAGGGTACCCTCGGTCTTCACCCCCAGGGCGCGCGCCTCGGGGCCTTCCACCGCGTCCTTCACGCGCAGCCGCAAGGTGCCGTCCGCTCCCACGCCGTACTCGATGGGCGACGTCAGCTCGCTTGAGACCAGGAGGTTCCTGTTGATGGTCCACCCGCCGGAAAAACTGAAGCGCACGCGGCCGTCGCCAATGGAGCTGATGTTCTCGATGCGCTTGTCGGCCTTCAGGGCATCCAGATCCTTCAGGAGCGGGGCCAGAGCCTCCGCCTGGGCCTTTTTCAGTTCCTCGGGCTTGAGTTTGCCTGCGCGCGCCTCGGCCTCCACGCGCTTCATGCCCCGCCAGGCCTCGGGGTGCACGGCCGTGCCTTCGATGGACACCTTGTAGCTGCCGTCGCGCTCGATCTTGATGCGCGACATGTAGTGCTCCGGCACCCAGCAGCCGGAAAGCAGCAGGGCCAGCGCGCACAGGGCGCAGAGAGCGGACAGCGCGGCGGGGGGGAAAGGCGTGCTTCGGGTCATGGCGGCCAGCGGCTCCTTGTGTGTTTTGGGCATGCTATCCCCGGCGCGCACGGGTGGCAAGGCGCCGCCCGGCAGCGGCCTTGGCAGGGGGCCGACCTTGACAGGGGCGCGGCGAGCCCCTACCTTCCGCCTCACCAATCAACCAAGGAGTCACCCACATGGCTTACGATATTCGTCTGGTCAAGCTCATCAACGGCGAGACCGTCATCGGCAAGTGGAGCGAAGACGGCCAGACCATCAGCGATCCCGCCGTGTTGCAGACCGTGCCCATGCAGCAGGGCGTGCAGATGATGCTTCTGCCCTTCGGCTACCCCTTCGAGCAGGAGATCACCGGCAATATCTCCACCAAGCACGTGCTGTACGAGTACACCAAGGCGCCCGAGGAACTGAAGACCAAATACCTCGAGGCCGCCAGCAACCTGACCCTTTCCGCTCCCGGCGCGGGCAACATCTCCCAGCTCATCACCAAATAGCTCCACATCCGCCTGTGATTGCTGAAGGGGCGGCGGGCCAATTGGTCCTGCCGCCCCATTTTCGTGTTCACCGCTTCAAGTCCATCTGCCCCCAAGGAGCCCATTCGTGAAGGAACTTCTGCCCCTGCTGCCCCGTCCCAGCCGCTACCTCGGAAACGAGTGGGGCGCGGTCCACAAGGACCCCGCCACGGTGAAGGGCCGCATCGCGCTCGCCTTCCCGGACCTCTACGAAGTGGGCATGAGCTACCTGGGGCAGAAGATCCTGGCCCAGGCCATCAACGAGCGGCCCGAGCTCCTGGCCGAGCGCGTGTACTCCCCCTGCGCCGAGGCCGCGGCCATCCTGCGCGAGCACGGCGCGCCGCTCGCCACCCTGGAGACCGACACCCCCTTGCGGGACATGGACGCCGTGGGCTTCAGCCTCACCCACGAGCTGTGCTACACCAACGTTCTGTTCATGCTGGAGCTGGCGCAGATCCCCCTGCGCGCGGCCGAGCGCATGCACGGCGGCCCGCCCGACTCCGCCCTGCCCTGGCCCATCATCATGGTGGGCGGCGGCGCGGCCTACAACGCCGAGCCCCTGGCCGAATTCGTGGACCTCATGGTGCTGGGCGACGGCGAGGCCGTGATGCCCGAACTGGTGAGCCGCATCGCCCAGGCGCGCAAGGCCGGCACAGGGCGCGAGGAACTGCTGCGCGAACTGGCCACGCTGCCCGGCGTGTACGTGCCCGCGTTCTTCGCCTGGGACGGACCGGGCCAGCCCGTGCGGCCGCTCATTCCCGGCTACGAGCGCGTGGAAAAGGCCATCGTCACCGACCTCGCGGCCGCGCCCTTCCCCCTTTCGCCCACGGTGCCCTTCGGCCAGGCCGTGCACGACCGCTACACCATCGAGCTTGCGCGCGGCTGCACGCGCGGCTGCCGCTTCTGCCACGCGGGCATGGTCTACCGCCCCGTGCGCGAGAAGACGCCCGAGCAGCTGGGCGGCATGCTGGCCAAGGCCATCGCCGCCACGGGCTTCGAGGAAGTCTCGCTCTTGTCCCTCTCCACCGGCGACTACTCCGCCCTGGAAAAATTGTTCGACACCGTGTTCGACCGCTGCGCCGCGGAGCAGGTGTCCATCTCCCTGCCCTCCTTGCGCGTGGGCTCCCTGTCGGAGCGCATCATGGCCCGCATGGCCACCCTGCGCCGCACCGGCGTCACCCTCGCGCCGGAGGCCGGCAGCCAGCGCCTGCGCGACGTCATCAACAAGGGCGTGGACGAGGAAGCCCTCATCAGCCACGTGCGCACCCTGTTCGAGAACGGCTGGCAGCAGGTGAAGCTCTATTTCATGCTCGG